>DATETZ010000164.1:0-11559 GCA_035283385.1 Hyphomicrobiaceae bacterium | reverse complement strand
GGCTCGGCTCCGCCACCAGTCTCTCGCGAAGCGCATCAGCCGCGCCGATGCTGAGCAGGCGTGTCAGCAGCTTCTGCGCATTGCGGCCCTCGATGCCCGGGATCGCCGTATCCAGCACTCTGCGCGTCAGTAAGTAATAGTCGGCGCCACGGATCGTCGTCGCATCCGTTTTCCCTGCCGGAGCGACGATCTCGGCGCCGACTGGAACTTCGAGCGCGAGAGAGTGCTGCCAGAATGCGGGCACGCCCCTGGTCATGACGTCGGCAATGAGCACGGCGACGAAAACCGTTGTGATCACCAGTGCCGCGAGACCATAGGCCCTAAATCGCGTTTCAGCCCGATACCGGGCACGAACACGGGCTTGGACCGCTGCCGGGCTTACGTCGACGCGCCGATTGGGGTAAGGCATTCTGCTCATCGTGACGTCAGTCATATTGCTCTCGATATCTGCGCACAACTGTGAGAGCGATAACGTTCAGCATCAGGGTCACGAAGAAGAGGACGAATCCCAAGGCGAAAGCGGCAAGAGTCTTGGCGCTGTCGAATTCCTGGTCGCCGACCAGGATGGTCTTGATCTGGACGGTGATCGTGGTCACCGCCTCGAGCGGGTTGAACGTCAGGTTGGCGGCGAGGCCGGCCGCCATGACGACGATCATCGTCTCTCCGATCGCCCGGCTGATGGCGAGCATGAATGCGGAGACGATGCCGGGCAGCGCCGCCGGCAAGACGACCTGCCTGATGGTTTCCGACCTCGTCGCGCCGAGAGCGTAGGCGCCGTCGCGCAGCGATTGCGGCACGGCGTTGATCACGTCGTCGGACAGCGAGGAGATGAACGGGATGATCATCATGCCCATGACGAGGCCGGCGGCGAGCGCGCTCTCGGAGGCGATGTCGAGGCCGAAATAGGCGCCCCAGCCGCGGACCAACGGCGCGACCGTCAAAGCGGCGAAGAAGCCGAGGACAACGGTCGGGATGCCGGCCAGGATCTCGAGAACCGGCTTCGCCCAGGCACGAAAACGGGGTGACGCGTACTCCGAAAGATAAATCGCCGAGTAGAGGCCGAGCGGCCCGGCGACGCAAATGGCGATCAGTGTGATGAGGGCGGTACCGGTCAGCAAAGGAATAAAGCCGAATGCGGTCTTGATGTCGCCCTGGTCGGCGCGCAGCGCGGCTTGCGGGTTCCACTCGGTGCCAAACAGGAACTCGGTGATCGTCGGCCGTCCCTCGAGGCTCGGATCGAAGAAGAAGCGGATGGTCTCGAAGGACACCGAGAACAGGATGCCGATCGTCGTCAACACGGCAACCGCGGCGCACGCGAGGAGCATCATCTTGACGAACTGCTCGAAATGATTGCGGGCGCGGTATCCGATGGTAATGCGGCCGAGACCGATGAGCACAGCGATGCCAGCGGCACTGACGCCGAGCGCATAGACGATCAAGCCACCAATGATCGCAGTTGTGCGATAGGTATCCGCAGCGGCCTGCAGATTATCGGATACTTCCCCTGAGTGCTGGCCAGTTGCCAGATTGATCGTCTCGCGAAGTGCAGCCCCGCGCATCATGCCGTCGGACTGAACATCGGCCGGGAAATGCGAAAGTGCGTATGAGTTCGAGAGCGCGTTGACCAATGGGGCGCCGATAGCGAAGACGAAAAGCATCGGCACGAGCACCATCGCGGCCAGCAGCAAACCATGATAGGTCGGCAGCGAATGCATCGCGGCAAAGTTGCCGCCTGACACGCCAACCGCCCGCGAACGACCGACGAAGAAAGCCGCCAGCAGCAGCACCGCAAGCGTCAAAAAATAGTATCCGGCCATTGGCCTCTCATTTGGGTGCGCGCTGAAAAGTTCCGCGGCACATCATTGCTACACCAGGTGCCAGGCGGCAACTATGCAGATAAGGGGTCGCGCCTCGAATGGTGCGACCCCTCACTGTATTAACCGATCAGAGGCCTTCGCCTGTCATCGGGAGCGACCCGAGCACGGCGCTGCGCACCTTCTCTGCCTCTTCCTTCGGAAGGGTTACCAACCCTTTGCGGGCAAGGTAGCCATCGGCCCCGATCGCATTCTTGGAGACATATTCGGCCGCGAATTTTTCGAGACCGGGGATCACGCCGATGTGCGCCTTCTTGATGTACACGTACATCCGCCGCGCGCCCTTGTACTTGCCGGACGTGATGGCGTCGAACTCAGGCGCGACGCCATCGAGAGCGACACCCTTGAGCTTGCCGGTGTTCTCCTCGAGGAAGGAGTAGCCGAACACGCCATAGGCGTCCTTGTTGGCCTCGAGCTTCTGGACGATCACGTTGTCGTTCTCGCCGGCCTCGACGTAGGCGCCGTCCTTGCGGATCGACTTCCACACCTTCTCGAAGTTCTTGGTGTTGTTCTTCTTGTCGTCGTCCTTCATCGCCTTGAGAGAATCGAACGATTCGGCACCCTTCTCGAGGAACAGCTCATGCAGCGAGTCGCGCGTGCCGGATGTCGGAGGCGGGCCCAACACCTCGATCTTGACGTTGGGCAGCGACGGATCGATGTCCGACCAGTTTTTGTAGGGGTTGGCAATGAGTTTGCCGTCCTTGTCCGGCACTTGCTCGGCAAGCGCCAGGAACACCTGGCCGAGTGTCAGCTTGGTGTCGGGACCGGCTTTCGACTGGGCGATGGTGAGGCCGTCGAAGCCGATGTTGATCTCGACAATGTCCTTGACGCCGTTTTTCTGGCACGTCTCGAACTCGCCCTTCTTCATGCGCCGCGAGGCGTTCGTCGCGTCGGCCTTGTCCTCGCCGACGCCTTCGCAGAAGATCTTCATGCCGCCGCCGGTGCCGGTACTCTCGACGACCGGGGTCTTGCCCGCGCCCGACTTGCCGAACTGCTCGGCAACCGCGGTCGTAAACGGATACACCGTCGAAGAGCCGACGATGCGGATCTGGTCGCGTGCCAATGCCGCACAGGCGAACACGACCATGCCGACGGACGCAGCCGTCGTGAAGGTGACCGACTTGAGTTTCACGGCTCAGCTCCTGATCTGGGGGATCATCGCTCGGGAGGAGGCCCTCTGCCACTATCCCTTGCCCGGCGCTCCCCACACGCCGGCACCCCCCTTCTATCCCCAGGCAGCTACCGTTTTATGACAGTATAAGATATTGATAATTCTATTTGTTTATTGAATCAATGTGCTGGCGTCCGGTGGCTCGCCAATTCATCGAAAAGGACCGAGAACGTCGAGCCTTTGCCGAGCTCGCTGGCGATTCTCAAGTCGCCGCGATGGCGGATGACGATGTGCTTGACGATGGCGAGGCCCAGGCCGGTACCGCCCTTCTCGCGACTCGCCGCGACGCTCGCGCGATAGAAGCGCTCGGTGAGGCGTGGCAGATGCTCGGGCGCAATACCCGGTCCGTCGTCGGCGACGGCGACCATGAGGCGCGGGGCCGGCGGCTGTCCATCCATCACGCGCGAGACGGCGACCTCAACGTGTCCGCCCTCGCGCCCGTACTTGATGGCGTTGTGCACGAGGTTCTGCAGCACCTGCACGATTTCCTCGCGATCGCCGCGGATGCGCGCGGGCGGGCCGTCGAGCCTCCTCACCGCAATGGTCATCTTGGAGGCCTGTGCGACGGGATCGAGCGTCTGAGCAACATAGGCCGCGGCCTCGTTCAGCTCGACAATGCCCTTGGGCGGCAAATGGACCCGCATCTCGACCCGGCTCAAGGACAGGAGATCGTCGATGAGGCGGGTCATGCGCGCCGCCTGGCTCGCCATGATGTCGAGAAATTTCTCGCGCGCTTGAGGATCGTTGTGAGCGGGACCTTGGAGCGTCTCGACGAAGCCGCGTAACGAGGCAAGAGGGGTTCTGAGCTCGTGGCTCGCGTTGGCGATGAAGTCCGCGCGCATCTGCGCGAGCTTGTCCTGCTCGGTCAAATCGCGAAACGTGACCAGTAGCGCCGGCAGGCCCCGCCGGTCGCGGTCGTTCGCGAGCCGCGACACGGTGGCCGAGATCCGCCGCTCCACCGGAACCCGCTCGAAGAGCTGCACGACGATGGGCTCACCCCTGCCGAAGGCCCTGTCCACCGCCTCGTTCAGCTCCGGGTTGCGCGACATGTGGCTCAGCGGCTGGCCAGCCTTGACCTTCGGAAAAAGCTCGCGCACGAGGGGATTGTGGTGCAGCACGGTGCCCTTAACGTCGAGAGCGACCGCGGCCTCCGGGATCGCATCGACAAGCGCCCGCCACCCCTCGCCATCGCGCCCGCGCGACGTACCGCCCGCCCGATCGCCTTGGGCCCTGCCCTCGAACGGCGCTTCTCCTTCGCCGGCATCACCCCGCGAAGGCCGGCCCGCGACCGCCGCCGCAGTCAAAACGAAGGCGGCGAGCCCCCACATCGGCTCGAGACCGGCGAACGCAACGAGCGCTAGAAACACGGCAGCCGACGTCACGATCGCAAACCGGCGCGCAGTGAAACGCCGCGCCGCGATACGCACGCGCACCATTAGCGGCTCGAGACGCACGCGAACCGCGGACACCAAGCGCTCGACGCCCTGCCTGGTGGCCGTCATGCCGGCTGATCCCGCCTCGATCTTCATTGTCCGACCCCGTTGAAAAGCGACATAAATCCGGTTCCGCACTTTGAGCAATGGTTACCGTAGGCAGAACTTGCGCCTCCGCCCTGTTCGGGCCAGTGTTAAACACTTTTGTGACAACTCGACGTGGCGCTGGCGAAGACCCCATGGCGAAGCTGGACCGGGCGGACGAGGAAGGGGGCCAAGGCGGGGGCCGCCGCTATGCCGAATTCGACATCGACGACCCTGAGCTTCCCAAATGGGTCAAGAACAACGCGCTCGGCTCCGGCGGCTTCCCTTATGAGGACAAGCTCAAGGGCAAGGCCTACGAGAAGGAGCTCGTGAATTTGCAGCTCGAGCTCTTGAAGCTCGAGACCCATGTGGAGACGGTGGGCGATCGTATCGTCGCCCTGTTCGAGGGCCGCGACGCCTCCGGCAAGGGCGGCTGCATCGCCCGTTTCCTCGAGCGCATGAACCCGCGCCATGTGCGCTCGGTGGCGCTCTCGAAACCCACGGAGGCCGAACGGGGCCAGTGGTATTTCCAGCGCTATAGCGCGCATATGCCGACCAGAGGCGACATCGTGCTGTTCGACCGCTCCTGGTACAACCGGGCCGGCGTCGAGCGGGTCATGGGCTTTTGCACGGAGGAGCAAGTCGCGGACTTTCTGCGCGATGCTCCCGAGTTCGAGGAGCTCTTGATCCGCGACGGCATCCGCCTCTTCAAGTTTTATCTGACGATCGGGCGGGAGATGCAGCTGAAGCGTTTTCACGAGCGCCGCCACGACCCCTTCAAAAAATGGAAGCTCACCGAGATCGACCTCGCCGCCATGGCGAAGTGGGACGACTACACGAGGGCCGAGGCCGACATGGTCCGCTTCACGCACACCGCGACGAGCCCGTGGACCATCGTTCGCGCCAACGACCAGCGCCGCGCACGCCTCGAAACGATCCGCGTCGTGCTCAATGCGATCGACTACGAGGGTAAGGATGAGAAGGCCGTCGGCGCTCCCGACCCGAGGATCGCCGGCTCGGGGCCCGAGTTCCTGGCGAGGGCGGGCTGATCCCTTTCCCCGCTTGCGGGGGGCGCCACTGCACCGCGATTCCCCCCTTTTTGCGGCCTCTTCGCGACCATGCGCCCCGGTCTGCTGGCCAGCCGGAGTTTCCCCACGGGGCTGCGAACCGGCAGTGGTGGAACTGGTCACAGCGTGCCGTGGCTGCTAAGCACACGCACGAGATTACGCGGGAACCAGGCCATGCGACTTATCGTCACCGGCGCGGCCGGCTTCATCGGCTACCACACAGCGGAAGCCCTGCTCGCGCGGGGCGATAAGGTCGTCGGGCTCGACAATCTCAATTCCTATTACGATGTCGGACTCAAGGAGGCGAGGCTCGAACGGCTCAAGGCTCGCCCGGGGTTCGAGTTCGCGAAGGCCAACCTCGAGGATCGGCAGACGATCGCCAAGCTTTTCCACGACGTAGGGCCGGAGCGCGTCGTGCATCTGGCCGCGCAGGCCGGCGTGCGCTACTCGCTCGAGAACCCGCACGCCTACGTCGATTCGAACGTCGTCGGCTTTCTCAACGTCCTCGAGGGCTGCCGCGCGGTCGCGACCAGCCATCTCGTCTTTGCGTCCACGAGCTCGGTCTATGGCGCCAATCTCAAGATGCCGTACTCGGTCGATGACCCCGTGGACCACCCTTTGAGCCTCTACGCAGCCACCAAGAAGGCCAACGAGCTGATGGCGCATACCTATGCGCACCTCTACCGGCTGCCGGTGACAGGATTGCGCTTCTTCACCGTCTACGGACCGTGGGGCCGGCCCGACATGGCAATCTTCAAGTTCACGAAAGCAATGCTCGAGGGCGAGGCGATCGACGTTTACAACAACGGCCATCACGCCCGTGATCTCACCTACATCGACGATATCGTGGAAGGCATCCTGAGAACGCTCGGCCGGCCGGCCACCCCCGATGCCGCCTGGTCGGGGGTGATGCCCAATCCCGGCACCTCGAACGCGCCTTACCGCCTTTACAACATCGGCAACAACCATCCGGTCCAACTCCTTGACCTCATCGCCTGCCTCGAGAAAGCTCTCGGTGTGACCGCGAAGAAACGCTTCTTGCCCATGCAGCCGGGCGACATCGAGGCGACCTATGCCGACATCGCCCGGCTCCAGAACGACGTCGGATTTAGACCGGCTACGCCCATCGAGAAGGGCCTCGATAACTTCGTCGCGTGGTTCAAGGAGTTTTACAAATCGTAGCGACCCTAGAACGGTGCCTCGTGCACTCGTTCACGCATTCGCCGCTTGAGCATGGTCGCCTCGGATGGATTAATCCGAGACGTGACTCACGCTCTCAATCATTATTCTCGACCATGATCGACGCGTCGGACTGATAGGGTCTGACGCAATCATGGCCTAGGACGCGGGAGGTTTGAGATGCAAGCGTCGTCTTTGGTCCTCTCTATGATCGTACTTACGGTCAGCGTGTGCGCAGTCATTCTTTCGGCTGCCATCGGTGCGCCCGTTCTGCTCATGGCTGTCACAGGCTCGGCGAGCCTCGGGTGCGCGTGGCTCGCCATCCGCGAGGCGAGGATGCTCGAGGCGGCAGGGGCGTCGCGGAGCGCGATCGCGAGCTCGGACGCACGCTACATGGGCTTTGTCTGGGCGTGGGGAGCCCTCGTCCTGCTGACCACGTATTTGTTCATTCTTCAGTGGCGAGACTGGTGGCAGTTCGTCATCGCCCTGGCCCTAGTCGGCGCCTTCTGCCTGTGGTTCGCGGCGGCGCTCGAGCGCGATGCCGAGGCCGGGCGCGAGGACGAGACGATGCTCACCCTCGGCCGCTATCTTGCGATCGGCCAGCTTGCCGGGATGATCGTCGCCGTCGCCGGGCTCGCCATCGATCCCGACAAGCAGTTCTTGTCCACGAACCGGCCCGACTGGGCGGCCAACAGCATTTTTCTCTTCGGAGCGTTGGCGGTCGCGGCCATCTCCGCTCATGCTCTGCTGCGCGACCGCAGGAGCAAGACCACGAACAAGGCGCCGCAATAGTGCGTGCGCTTCCGAGCGGTAGACAGGAGCGAGGCAGATCCTCGCGGCCACTCGCCGCATTGCTTTGCATCGCGCTCGCTACGAGCGCCGCGGCCATGGTGCTGGGGGCGGCACAGGACGAGAGAGTGCTGCCGGCTGTGGCCGCCGGCCTTTTCGCGGCCGTCGTCGTCGCGGCTGGGCTCGGGTTGAACGCGCCGCTCTGGCGCGGCGCGCCTCGTGGCATCGAAGCGAGCGCAGGCGCGGCGGCGATGCGCGGCAATGTCGGGCTCGCCGCGCTCGTTTATGCGTGGGGCGCTCTCGCCCTCCTCGCCGTCTACTCTCTGACCGGCCTCGAATGGCGCCATGGCTGGCAATATGGCCTCGGCGCGGCGCTCTTGGCCGCGGGGCTCAGCGCTTATTGGCGCCGCCTGGCAGTGGCGGGCGCCCTCGTCCCGCCGGCGTATCTCAATGCCCTGCACGGCCTCGCGGCGAGTCTCGGCCTCATCTACCTGGTCGGCGCCGGCAAGCTCGCCTCGACCAGATCGGACTGGGCGGCCAACGACGTGTTCCTGTCCGGCGGCCTCGCCATCGTCGCGTTGTGCGCGATCGCAGCCGTAACGCTGTCGCGGCTTGAGCGGCGCAACCAGTCAAAGTCTCCTCCATGACGCGACGACGCGAGCGGCCCGAGCCCGCGCGCGCTATTCGTTTTTGAACTTCGCCTTCCGCTTCTCGGTGAAGGCGGCCATGCCTTCCTTCTGATCGGCTGTTGCGAACATGGCGTGAAACGTGCGCCGCTCGAAGCGCATGCCCTCGGCGAGCGTCGTCTCATAGGCGCGGTTGATGCTCTCCTTCACCATCATCACGGCCGGGAGCGACATCGCGGCGATGGTCTCGGCGGTCTTCAGCGCGTCGGTGATCAGCTCGGCCGCCGCCACGACGCGCGCGACGAGCCCGGCCCGCTCGGCCTCCGCCGCGTCCATCATGCGCCCCGTCAAGCACATCTCCATGGCCTTCGACTTGCCGACGAAACGCGCGAGCCGCTGCGTGCCGCCCAAGCCCGGCATGATGCCGAGCTTGATCTCCGGCTGACCGAACTTGGCGGTGTCGGCGGCGATGATGAGGTCGCAGCTCATCGCCAGCTCGCATCCGCCACCGAGCGCGAAGCCGGCAACGGCGGCGATCACGGGCT
Source organism: Hyphomicrobiaceae bacterium (assembly GCA_035283385.1). Classification (GTDB taxonomy): domain Bacteria; phylum Pseudomonadota; class Alphaproteobacteria; order Rhizobiales; family Hyphomicrobiaceae; genus Hyphomicrobium_C. The sequence goes on along the minus strand of DATETZ010000164.1, from coordinate 2,791 downwards.
TGCGGCAACGGGCGGCGCGCTCCCAGGAGGCGAGAAAGTCGCCCCTGTAGACGTCCAAGTAGGACTTGGGCTGCATCTCCTTGATGTCGGCGCCGGCCGCGAAGGCTTTCTCGGATCCGGTAATGACGATCGCGCCCACCCCGTCGTCGGCCTCGAACGCGTCGAGAGCCTGGTTGAGCTCGCCCATCAATTGCTCGTTCAGAGCGTTGAGCGCGGCCGGCCGATTGAGCGTGATCAGCCCGACGCGGCCCTTCATCTCGGCGAGGATGGTCTCATACGTCATGGTGATCTCCAGCCGAAGGCGGAAAGGCGATTGCACGGCAATTGCGGGTCCAGGGGCCAGCCCCTGGCCGCGGAGCTCATTCGGCTCAGCGCTGGCACACGGGACAGAAAAATGTCGAGCGCGCGCCGTGGATGGCGCGCCGCACAATGCCCCGGCAGCCTCGCCGCAGGCAAGGCATTCCCGCCCTGCTATAAACGGAAAAAGAGTGCTGGAACTCGCCGAGCGACCCGTCGGCGCGGCGGTAGTCGCGCAATGTCGAGCCGCCGGCCGCAATCGCGTCCCCGAGCACGGCGCGGATGGCATGCACGAGCCGACCCGCGCGCTCCGTCGCGGTGCCGCCTTTCCCCGCCAGTGAGGAGGCCTTGCGCCCGGGCGATAGCCCGGCGCGGAACAGAGCCTCGCACACGTAAATGTTGCCGAGCCCGGCCACGATGCGCTGGTCCATCAGGAAGGTTTTAATATCGCTGCGCCGGCCCGCCGCGCGGAGTGCGAGATAAGCCCCCGTCAACTCGTTGCCGAGCGGCTCGGCGCCGAGGCCCTTGAACAGAGGATGAGCCTCGAGCCTCGGTTCGGGTACGAGCAGCATGAAGCCGAAGCGGCGCGGATCGTTGTAGGTGATCACCGCGCCGTTCGACATACGGAAGACGACGTGGTCGTGCTTCTGATCTGCCCCCGCCTCGTACGCAAACTCGCCGGCGCGTACCCCTCCCCCGCGAGCGGAGCGGTTTGTGTCTGCCACAGACGTGATTCGGTGGGTGGGGAGCGGATGGGCGACTGTGAAGCGGCCGGTCATGCCGAGGTGCATGATGAGCACGTCGCCCCCGGAGAGCCGGGCGAGCAGATACTTGGCACGGCGGCCGAGGCTCATGACCCGTTGGCCGACTAGGCGGCGAGCAAAGCCTTTCGGCAACGGAAACCTGAGATCCGGCCGCTTGATCTCGACGCGCACGAACGTCTGGCCGGCGAGAACCGGCTCGAGGCCGCGGCGCACGATCTCGACTTCAGGCAGCTCCGGCATTTTTCGACCCGATGGCCGCACTCCGGTCCCGACAATGGCGGCTGGGGCCGCCTCAGACCTCGGCGCGCTCCTGCGCGCTGCGCTTCACCACGTATCCGACCCCGCACACGAGCGCCGCGCCAAAGACCTCGAAACCGCGTGCGATCGCCCTCGGTGTCACACCCAATAGTTCCGCGAGCCCGTCGATCACCGGCCTCAGCACCGGCTCGGTCGCGATCAGCTCACCCGAGACCCAGCCGAGCAACGCCGCACCGGCCCAGATCAAGATCGGGTAGCGGGTCAAGAGGCCCGTGATCAGCGTCGCACCGCCGATGACCAGGGGTATGGAAATGAGAAGCCCGAGGATGATGAGCGAGGGATCGCCGTGCGCCGCCGCGGCGATCGCGATCACGTTGTCGAGGCTCATCACCATGTCGGCGAGGGCGACGATCCGCACCGCCTCCCACAAGGTGCTGGCGCTCTTCACGTCGTCCCCGCTCGCCTCCTCGGCTATCAGCAGCTTGACCGCGATCCAGAACAGCAAGAGCCCGCCGAGCAGCCGCAGAAGCTCGATGTCGAGCAGCTGCTGGACGATCAGCGTGAAGAAGATACGCAGCACGATGGCCGCTCCCGCACCCAGCACTATGCCCGTCATGCGCTGGCGCGGCGGCAGCGTGCGGCAGGCGAGCGCGATCACGACCGCATTGTCGCCGGCAAGGACGATGTCGATGCCAATGATCTTGAGCACCTGAGCGGCATAAACGCCGCCGGCACCAAGGAGACCGGCGAACCACGCCATGAGCTCGTCTCCGAAGCCTGCAAGCGCGAGTTCCATGCGAGATCCTTCTGCGGGCGATCCCGCTGCCGGGGACCGGGCTCAAAGCCCGGTCGTGCCATCGCCACGATCGGCCGCCAGCCTAGCGATTCGAGCGGGCCATGGAGAAAACGCATGCATTGGCACGGCCGTATAACGATCGCGGAAGCCGCGAACAAGAGGACGGCTCGGGCACAAGATCCTCACCGGACCAGAAACAGCGGACCCTCGAGGGCGGCGGCCAGCGGCGAGAACCCTGCCTCCCGGCGCGCAAGGCAGCCGCCGAATTGCACGATCGCGAAGCCGGCGCCCAAGCGCCGCAGCGCGGATAGGATCGCGGCCGGGTCGCTTCGCACGCTGCCGGCGATGAGCGGCTTCGCCGCCGCCTCGGCGAGCATCAGCCGCACCTGCCCCTCCATCAAGTGAAGGCGCTCGCCGTCGTCGCCGGCGAGCAAGAGCCGGGCGTCGCCCCCGGTGACGGAAGCCAGCCGCTCGGCGGCGCGCAGCATCGGTGCCACGCGCACGACGTCCTCGATCACGGCGACCACCGGCCCGTTCGTGCGCCGGGCCGCGGGACCGACGAGAACGAAGCCCGTCGCTCCTTCCACCGCCGCGAAAAGCTCGGCAAGGTAACCCGCCCCTCCACTGGTCAAGGGCTCTGCGAGCGCGACCACATTCCAAGGCCCGGACTCTGTAC
>DATETZ010000163.1:0-14258 GCA_035283385.1 Hyphomicrobiaceae bacterium | reverse complement strand
AGCGCATCGCGGAACTCGATCTTGGCCGGCATCTCGATCTTGGATAGCTTGGGCTCCAAGTGCCGTGTGATGTCGTCGGCGGTCGCCGTCATGCCGCCCTTGAGCTTGATGAAGGCCTTGGGAGCTTCCCCGCGGTACTTGTCGGGAATGCCGATCACCGTCACCTCCTCGACCGCCGGGTGCTCGTAGATCGCCTCCTCGACGCGGCGCGGGTAGACGTTGTAGCCCGAGCAGATGATCAGGTCCTTGATGCGGTCGACGATGTAGAAGAAGCCCTCGTCGTCGATGACGCCGACGTCACCCGTGCGCAGGAAAGGCCCGACGAATTGGGCTGCCGTCTCGGCGGGCTTCTTCCAGTAGCCGAGCATCACTTGCGGCCCCGAGATGCAGATTTCGCCGCGCTCGCCCTTCGCGACCTCCTTCGTCGGGTCGCCGAGGTCGCGGAGCGAGATGATCGTCCCCGGCAACGGCAGGCCGATGGAGCCGGCCTTCACGGGACCCTCGAGCGGATTGCAGCTGACCACGGGCGAGGCCTCCGAGAGCCCGTAGCCCTCGACGAGAGCGCAGCCCGTCGCGGCCTCGAAATTCTGCTTCACCTCGAGCGGCAGGGGGGCGCCCCCCGAGAGGCAGAACTTGAGGCAGGAAAGATCGAAGGTCTTGATCTTGGGATGGTTCAGGATGGCATTGAACAGGGTCGGCACGCCCGGCATGACGGTTGGGCGCGCCTTGTCGATGAGCTTCAGGGCCTCATAGAGCACGAAGCGCGGCATGATGAGGATCTCGGCCGCCTTGGCGATGGCGTAGTTCATCACGACCGTCATCGCAAAGACGTGGAAGAACGGCAGCACGCCCACGACCCTCTCCTCGCCATCGCGCAGCTCGGGCGCCCACGCGTCCAGTTGCTTGACGTTCACATAGAGATTGGCGTGCGTCAGCATGGCGCCTTTGGGGGTGCCGGTCGTGCCGCCCGTGTACTGCAGCACGGCGACGTCAGCGGCGGGATCGATTGCGATCGGCATGAAGCGGGCGCCGCTCGCCAGCAACTGGGCCTCGGGCACGATCTTGTCCTTGACCGGCGAGGCCATCGGGCGCGCCAGCTCTTTGGTCTTGAAGAGCTTGAAGAGCACCGTCTTGACCCCGGGCAAGAGGTTCGCGAAGGAGCACACGACGGCCCGCGGGAGGACCCCCTGCTGAAGCAGGGCCTCGACCTTATCGAACAAAAGACGGAGATCGAGCGTCACCATCAGCTCGGTCTCGCTGTCCTTGACTTGAAACGCCAGTTCCTCGAGCGAATAAAGAGGATTGAAATTGACGACGACGCCGCCGGCTTTGAGTATCGCGAAATAATAGATAATGAAAGTCGGACTATTCGGCAGAAACAACCCGACCTTTGTGCCTTTCTTTATGCCGAGCTCCTGCAATCCGGCGGCGGCCGCATCCGCCATGCGGCCGATTTCGCCATAGGTGCACGTCTTGCCGAGAAATGTCGTGCACGGCCGTGACTCCCACTTTTCGACCGCATCGTCGAGGAGTTGAAATAGGGGGGACGGCACAAGATCCATCTCCCAGCTGACTGTTCCCGGATAGGTCTCGAGCCAGGCATGGGGTTCGGCCGCTGCCGCCGGCACAAGAGGTGCGCTGGTTGTTGTCATGTGGTGTGCTCTCCCACGCCGCGCGTCCCATTCGCCCGACGGGCGCGAAGTTGGCGGGCACCGAAGGCTCCCGCACGACTGGTCTTGATCAGCCTTGGGCAGCCCTGTAACCCGCCGTCACATTCAACACTTTTTTCTCATCTGCGGCTAGTCGGCCGCGGCTCGGCGCATGTATCCTGGGGAACATTCTTGAGGATCAAGTTATGCGAAGGTGTGCGTCGGGTCGCTCGCCGTGGTCAGGTGCGCGGCCCGCTCGGCTGGACTTGTGCGGCGTTTAAGGATATGTGACGCGGTAGCTTGTGAACACAGCGCCGCCAAACTAGTCAGAAGTGAAGTATTGAAGGTCCCTGCCGAGGATGTGGGCAGTGTTGGAGAGAGAGATGGACGAAGTCGCAACCAAGATAATCGACATTCTAAAGAAGCACATGAAGGAGCCGAGAGACGATATCTCTCTAACGACGGCCCTCACGGATCTTAAAATCGAATCGCTCGACCTCGCGATGATCGTGTTCGACATCGAGGATACATTCGGGATCGAGATTCCCTACAATGCCAATGAGGAAGTGCAGGACTTCAAGACGGTCGGTTCGGTCGTCGAGAAAGTGAAGGCTCTGATGGCGGCTGGCCCCGCAACGGCGAGCGCGAAGGCGTAATCCGAATTGTCCGCAGTCATACCGTCCGGACGCCGGCAGGGCGTCTCGCATGAAGTAGGGGCCCCCGTGCGGTCGGCCCCGCAGGAATGATCAAAGCTATGGCAAATGTAAACGGCGCGCGTCGCGTGGTCGTGACGGGTCTCGGCGTGGTCACGCCGATAGGTCAAACGGTCGCGGAGTTCTGGGCCGGAATGAAGGCCGGAAAGTCCGGCGTCAGCCCGCTTGGCGGCTTCCCCCTCGACGATCTCAAGATCCTGATCGCGGCGCAGATCAAGGATTTCGATCCCAACGCGCGCCTGAAGCACTTCCAGCGCGACAAGATCGTCATGCACGCGGACCGCTACTCCTGGTTCGCCGCGGCCGCCGCCGACGAGGCGGTGAAGCAGTCCGGGCTCCCGGTCCCGTTCGAGCATCCCTACCGTTCGGCGTGCATCATCGGCTCCGGCGCCGGCGGCCTCACGACCTACGAGAAGGCCTATCGCAATCTTTTCATCGAGAACAAGCGCGCCACGCACCCGCTCACGCTGCTGCGCATCATCGGTTCCTCCGCCTCCGCCCACGTCGGCATCGAGTACGGCATCAAGGGCCCGACCTTTGCCACCTGCAGCGCCTGCTCGACGGCGACCCATGCGATCGGGATCGCGCGCGACTATATCCAGCAGAACATCGTCGACGTGGCGATTGCCGGCGCGTCGGAGGCGGTCATCAACTACGGCACGATGAAGGCCTGGCAGGCGCTGCACGTGCTCTCGCCCGAGGGCTGCTTCCCGTTCGCCAAGCGGCGCAATGGTACGGTGCTCTCCGAGGGAGCCGGCATCCTCGTGCTCGAGGAGCTCGAGCATGCCAAGCGGCGCGGCGCCAAGATCCTGGCGGAGATCGTCGGCTACGGCATGACCTCGGATTCCAAGGACATGGTCAATCCCGACATCGAAGGGCCTCGCGAGGCGATGCGGCTCGCGCTGCAGGATGCGAAGCTGCCGCCGATGAAGGTCGACTACCTCAACGCCCACGGGACCGCGACCACGATCAACGACAGGAACGAGACCAACGCCATCAAGGACCTGTTCGGCAAGCACGCCTACAATCTGGCGATCTCATCGACGAAATCCATGCACGGCCACCCGCTGGGGGCCGGCGGCGGGATCGAGGCGGCGGCCTGCATCATGGCCATGCAGGAGGGATGGGTGCCCCCGACCATCGGCCTCGACGAGCCGGACCCCGAGTGCGATTTGGATTATGTCCCGAACGTGGGCCGCTCCATGAAGGTCGGCTACACGATGTCGAACTCGTTCGCGTTCGGAGGCTTGAACGCGGTGCTCGTGTTCGGCCCGTCTCCGGCCTGACGAGCCGCTCTCCCCGGGCGATTGCTTGATCAGGGACGGAAAAGCGCCTCTACTGGCGCCATGCCGACCAACATCCTGAGAGGCCGCGGGACCAAGCTCTCGTCCCGCCACGCGCCCCTCGCGAGGGCCGCGAAAGGCGGTCGCCGGGTGCTGATCAAGGCCGGGCGGATCGCGATCCGCGCCGAGCTTCTCGACACGGCCACCGCCGACCGCATCTGGGCCGCGCTGCCGATCTACTCCACGGCCGAGCGGTGGGGGGACGCCGTGCACTTCGAGACCCCATCGAGACTGGCCGCGAACGTGGCGCCCGCGCTAACGGGCTGGCCGGCGACATCTGCTTTTGGAGCGAGGATGACCGTGTCATCATCGCCTTCGGCGCGACGCCGATTTCGAGACCGAATGAGATCCGGCTTCCAAGACCCTGTAATGTCTGGGCAAAAGCAATAGATGATGTCGCCCTCTTGAACAGCGTCGTTCCGGGTGAGAAGGTGTCGCTGACGGCCGCGTAATGGCCGAGAGGGCGGCGGGAGGCGTGTCGTGCGCGAGATTCTCATCAAAGCGGGGAACGTCGCGATACGCGCGCGGCTCCTCGATACACCAACCGCGGACAGGATTTGGCAGGCGCTGCCGATCTACGCGGCAGCAAAGACATGGGGCAGAGAGGTCTATTTTAGCGCCCCCATTTCCAATGACCGCGAGCCGGGCGCGCGCGATGTCGTCAACAAGGGCGAGATCGCCTTCTGGCCCGACGGCGACGCGATCGCCATCGGCTTCGGGCCGACGCCGATCTCCAAGCGCGGCGAGATCAGGCTCGCGAGCCCGTGCAACGTGTGGGCGATGGCCATCGACGACGTGGCCCAGCTCAAGTCCGTCTATGCCGGTGAGGATGTCGAGGTCGTCGAGGCCGAGAACTGACGGCCTCGAGTCCGATCAAGCCGTAGGTCGCACTGAGGCCGCGCGGGCGGCCGAAGTCCGACGGTCATGGTCATCCAGATGTCGGACTTCGCTCGGGCTCGCGCCCGCGCTCACTCCGACCTACGCTCGATCATGCTGAGGGCGCATCTGGGAAGAGCTGAGGCAGCTTCTCCTTGAGCGTCGCGGCGAGGAGATCGAGCGGGTTCGAGGCGAGCGGCGTCACGCGGCCGAGCTCATCGAGCACGATTGCGGGCGTGAGATCGGCAATCGCGAGCGACCTCGTCCAACCGTTCGTCTCGAGATAGTCCCGGTACTCCTGCTCGTTGGCGGGGAGGGCGGCCTCGGCCGGCGCAATCGCGAGCACGGGGCGGCGCAGCCAGACGGCTTCCGAGACCATGGAGCTGCTGTCGACGGTGCACAGGATTGCCTCCGAGCGGGCAAAGAGCTCGCCGAGCGTGCCGGCTCCGGCAGAGCCTACATCGATGAACCGCAGTACTGGACTTTCCGGCTCGGCGGCGAGCCGGCTCAGGGCGGCGCTGGCCATTGGCGGCGTGCGGCGCGAATTGGAGACGATCCAGCGCGTCCCTGCGGCTGCGCTCATCGCCCTCAGGAACGCGACCAGCCGCTCCCAATCGCCGGACGTGTAGCGGATCGTCGTCGTATCTCCGCCGACGAGAAGGCCCGCGACGGCGAGCTTCTGGCCCCCGCGCGCGGCGGGTGCGAGAGGTGGCATCGCGTCCGGATCGGCGGGACTGGGCTTCAGCGTTCGGACATGGCGCGCCCGCTCGCCATGGCGCGCATGAGAGGTGAGCACGAGCGCGAAGTCCTCGGGACTGAACCGGCGCACCGATCCGTAAAATATGTTCGGCACGGCGAGGACTTTTGCCGCTCCTATGTTGGCCGCGAGCGTATCGCCCCCCGCCGAGACGACGAGACCGGCCGCTGGCAGGGAGCGCGATGAGAGGCCGTAGCCGAGCCTCAAGAGCGCAGCCGGGCCGGCGCCCGCGCCCATGAGCGCGGCGAGAACGCGGCCCGGCATCCAGCGCCGGCGGCGGATTTCGAGGCGCACCGTCTCGACCGGATGGCGGTGCACGACCGCCGCAATGATCCCTTCCGCGAGATGGTAGTGGCCGGGGCGGCCGTCGGAGAGAAGGAGAGCCTTGAGGGGAGAGAGCGGCTGAGAGCCGGACGAAGCGGTCATGCCCCCGCATTCCAGAACCCGCCGCGAGCGTCAAGGCACGGTGAGGGAGAAGCGGCCCAGAAGGCTGTGCGTAACGAGGAAAAATGGTGGGCCCGCCAGGATTCGAACCTGGAACCAGACGGTTATGAGCCGCCAGCTCTGACCATTGAGCTACGGGCCCGGCGCGAAGTCGGGGCCTCTATACCAGAGTTCGCCCGCCGCAAGAACGATTGACGCGCGCCCTCTTCCAACCGGAAATCTGTGTCAAGTTGCGCAATCTCGACCTGGAGCCTCGCCATGCACGCCAGCCTCGCCGCCAAGACTCTCATTGCCGCCGCCGCGCTGACGTTGGCCGCCGGCGCCGCCGCCTCAGCCGAGGAGAAGCCGATGCAAAGGACCGTGACCGTCTCGGCCGCGGGCCAGGTGTCCGCCGAGCCGGACTTGGCGCGCATCTCGACCGGCATCGTCACCGAGGCCAAGGCCGCGCGCGACGCGCTCGCGCGCAATTCCGAGACCATGAAGGCGCTCATCGCCGGCTTGAAGTCGAGCGGCATCGAGGCCAAGGACATCCAAACCAGCTCGTTTCATGTCGAGCCGCGCTACACCAGCCCGCGCGAGGGCCAGGCGGCCGCGATCGACGGCTACCGTGTGGTCAACCAGGTCCAAGTCACCGCGCGCAATCTCGCCAAGCTCGGCGAGGTGCTCGATGCGCTGGTCGGCCTCGGCGCCAATCAGATGGGCGGGCTCGCCTTCGAGGTGAGCAAGGCCGAGAGCTTGAAGGACGAGGCCCGCAAGGAGGCGATGGCCAACGCCCTGCGCCGCGCCAAGCTTCTCGCCTCCGCCGGCGGCGCCGAGGTCGGCGAGGTCATCGCGATCTCGGAGGACGTTTCCGACGGCGGGCCGCGCCCCCTTGCCATGGCGCGCACCGCGATGGCCGAGGCGGTACCGATCGAGCGCGGCACGGAAACGCTGGTGGCGCGAGTCACCGTGACCTGGGCGCTGAAGTAGGCGGGCACAAGTCGCTACGGCATGAAATCTCGTAGCACCTGACCCTCAGGGTCAGACACCGTGCGACGGTCTTAGATGAGCGAGACGACCTCGACGTGGTGGGCGAGAGGCACGGCGCCCGGCTGTGCCGACCAATCGGCGAAGTTGCGCATCTCCCCCGACGTGCGCAGGCGGCGCAGGGCGGCGAGGTCGACGGTCGCGGCGACCCATTGCGCGCGACTGAGCGCGCCGGCCGCCAGCACGCCATCGTCCGCAACCCCTTGCTCCGCAGGAACATAGACGCCGGCGGCCCCGGCATTGCGGTCGATGGCCGGCGACCACGGCGCATCGCCGACCGTCGCACTGACGACCGTTGCGATCGTGTTCTCGAGCGCGCGTGCTCTCGCACTCGTGCGCACGCGGTTGTAGCCCGACAGGCGCTCGGTGCAGGACGGGACCAGCACCGCCTCCGCCCCCGCCTCGGCGAGCGCGCGCACGAGGAGGGGGAACTCGCAGTCGTAGCAGATGGCGACGGCGAGCTTGCCGAGCGCGGTCTCGAAGACGCGCAGCGCAGCGCCGGCCGAGATGCCCCAATCGCGCTCGAACGGCGTCAAGACGATCTTCTGCTGCTCGCCGATGCAACCCGAGGGCGCAACGAGCTGAGCGGCATTGACGAAGCGCCCGCCGCTGGTCTTCAAGGGGCCGGAACCCGCGAGAATGTGGACCCTGTGGCGGCGCGCGAGCTCGGCGTGAAACGCGACCCGCTCGCCCGCGAGCTCGGCGACCTTCTCGAGCGTCGCGCTGAGGTCGCTCGCCACGGCGCCACCGAAGCAGGCTGCCTGCTCGATCGCTGCGTACTCGGGGAAGACGAGCAGCTCCGCCCCGGTGTCCGCGCCGTCGCCGACCCAGCGCGCGATCTTATCCCGCCAGGCGGCGAGCGTCGCCGGCTGCTCGATCGGGTACTGGGCAGCGGCCACCGCTAGCTTGTCGCGAGGAGCCATCACAGCGCCTTCATCCAGAACTGCATCTCGTGCGCCGTCTCGACGGCCTGGTCGACGTCCTTCCAGGAGTAGGTGGCGATGAGGCCTTGGACCGGGGCATACCCGCGCTTGCTCCAGAAGCCGTCGAGCGGAACATAGTCCTTGGGCTTCAAGGGATGATCGTCGGGCCTCACCACGCGGCAAAAGGTCGAGTGCGTGAAGCCGCCGAGGCGGCGCGCCTGCGCCTCTCGGTGATCGAAAAAGGCATGGCCGAGGCCATGGCCGCGGTGGCTTTTCAGGAGCACCGACTCCCCGCAGTAAAAGATCCTCGACAGGTCGTATCCGGCGTTCCTGAACGGCTCGCCGAACTCGTCCGCATGCTCGATCATTGGGGCCGCCGTCGAGGCGCCGACGATCTCGCCGCGGTCCCGTGCGACGACGCACACGGCGCCTTTGGCCTTGGCGAGCTTGGCGAGATAGCTCTGCTCGTACTCGAGTGTGCCGTCGTAGAGATAAGGCCAGTCGCGAAACACGATGATCCTGAGCCGGGCGAGATCGGGCAGCACGGCGTAGATCTCATCGCCGGTGAGCGAGCGCACATCGATGGCCATGAGCGTGGGCGTTCCTCTCGTGGGGCGCCGACCTTTGCAATTAGGGGATTATGCCTTGCCCCTGCTCTTGGGCGTCGCATTGCCGATCTTGTCTCTGGCGGCCGCGGCCATGATGCGCGGGGCATCCTTCTTGCGGCGACAGGTGCCGGTCAGGAGACCTGCGCGATCCACTCCGTCAGATTATAGTACGTCGTGACGCGGGCGATCTTGCCGTCGCGGATCGCGAAGAAGGCGCCGGCGGGCAGGACGTACGTCTGTCCCTTGGCCGGCGGCAAGCCGGAGTCGGTGCTGAGGTACTTGCCTTCGACGTTGAACTCGGCGGCGGCGCGGCGGCCGTCCTTCGACACCATGACGACGATGTCCTTCAGCTCCTCTTTGTAGTGGTGTGCCATGCGCGCGTTGAAGGCGCGGAACTTGTCCTTGCCCTGGCGCCGCTCGCCCTGGTTCACGTCGTGGATGACGTCATCGGTGAGGTCGGCCAGCATGGCGTCGCTGTCGGCCTTGTTGAACGCGTCATAGTAGCGGCGGATGAGCTTCGCTGTCTCGATGCGGACTTGGCTCTCGGCTTCGCTCATATGGCCCTCCCGGAACGAAAATGGGAGGACTCTTTAGCAGCTCGGGGTCGCGCGTTCCATGCGCTTCAGCAAACGCGAAACGCAACAGAGGGCGCCGGCGACAGGAGGACGCCCTCGGCAGTGCGGACGATCTCGATCCGAGCGCTATTTCTTCTTCGTTTTCTTGCGCACGCCCTTGAACGGCTTCGGGTCGGCCTTCACGTCCATGAACTTGCCGCTTGCATCGTCGCGCTTCGTCCATGTCCCGGTGATCGGGTTCTTGATCTGCGAGCGCTTCTTGACTGCGCCGACACGGCGGTCGTCGCCCACTTCCTTGTTCTTTGCCATGCTCGATCTCCTGAAAGCAGCGGGGCTGCGGGCCCCGGTGAGCGTTCGCCCAGGATAGGCGCAATTCTCGCCCGGCGCCTCACGAAAGTGAGCGAAGGGTGCCCTCAACGGTCGATAGCCAGCGCCAGACACGGCCGGCCTCGGGGTCGTCTGCTTCGCCTGCGAACGCGAGGCCCGCGCGCTCGAGAGCCCGAGTAGACGCACTGGGGCCGGCAAGCGTGTGCGCGAGGATCCGTCTCACCCTGCCGCTGGCTCTCGCCCGCGACACGAGCTCCGCGGCCATGGCTGTCGCATAGCCGCGCCGCTCGAACGGCGGGAAAGTATGATAGGCGATCTCGACCGTACCCGAGCGATCGGGCGGGTGCTTGAAGCCGCAACAGCCGATCACCTCCCGCGTGGCGGCGTCGAAGGCGAAGAAGTTGCCCCACGGGCCCGCGGCGAGCATGGCAGGGGGCGTCATCGCGATGATGCCGGCCATCAGATCGCGCACGTGAGCGGTCTCGAGGCCGAGCTCTCTGGCGAACGCGGCGTCGGGGCTCGCCGCCTCCCTCGCCACGGTTCCGTCGATCGCAACGAGGCCGACTCGAGGCTGCCCGGGCATCCGCCACTCCACTCGTCTCGCAGGCCTCGGCGCCGCGCGGGCTCCCATGCGGCGGGCCAAGTCACGCACCATGGTGCGTCGCGACGGCGCTCACTCGCCGGCAAGATGCATCACAACACGGCGCTGGTGCGGCGCGTTGCGGTGCTCGAACAGATACACGCCCTGCCAGGTACCGAGCGCGAGCTCACGGCCCGAGACGGGAATTGCGATCGAGGTCTGAGTAAGCGCCGACTTGATGTGCGCCGGCATGTCGTCGGGCCCCTCGGTGCGGTGCGTGATCCAGGGCAGAGTCTCGGGCGCGATGCGGCGGAAAAACTCGAGCAGGTCCCGCCGCACGTCTGGGTCGGCATTCTCCTGGATCAGGAGCGAGGCCGACGTGTGCCGGCAGAATAGGGTGACGAGGCCGCGCTCGACGCCGCTGCGCGACACGAGCGTCTGCACGTCCCGCGTGAACTCGTAGAGCCCTTGACCCTTTGTCGCAACCGTCAGCTCGTGCTGTATCAAAGCCATCACAGCGCCCGACTTCCTGCGATTGCGCGGCGGCCTTGCCGATTGACAACCGCCTCCTCGGCGATATTATTAACCATAATCTCCGCTTGCCAACCCGCGTAGTCGCTCATGTCTTATGCGAGAGTCATTGGGTGCGCGTGTTGGTTGCTCGCGGCCCTATTCGTTGTCGGACTTCCCGCCAGCGCCCAAGACAACCCCTACGTTTTCGAGAAGCCCACGAAGCGAGTAGCGCTCGTTGTCGGAAACGCCGAATACGAGACGCAAGCCAAGCTTCCGGGCAGCGCCGACGACGCGGACAACGTTGCCAAGATTCTTGGCGACGCGGGCTTCGATGTCATACCAGCAAAAAATGTAAAAACCAGGTCCGATTTCATCGAATTCTTTCTTCGACCGTTTTTGGATAAGATCAACGAGGATGACTTCGTTGTTTTCTATTATTCCGGCCACGGCTTCAGCTATGGAGGCGAAACCTATCTCGAGCTGCTGAACTCTCCCGAGACAATATCCGAGGACAAGATCTTTTCGACTTTCGTTTCGGTCACGGGTGTGCGCAGCACGATGGCGGACAGGAAGCCCGGCTTTCTTCTCATGCTGCTCGACGCCTGCCGGAACGTCGGAAGCAAAAAGTTCGAGCGCACCGCGGCTCGCGCCGGCGAGCTCGAGAAGGGGCCGAAACTCGACGCATTGCCGTCCGGGAATGTGGTAATCGGGTTTTCGTCCGATCTCGGCTCCCCATCGATCGGCAGCTCGGCCGGCGGTAAAATGAGCGATTATACGGCGGCGTTGGCAAAGTTTCTGCCGGCGGCGGACAAGAATTTCGACTGGGTTCAAAAGGAAGTACATGCCGAAGTACAGATTGCGACCAATGATCGGCAAAAGCCGTTCTTTTCCGAAGGATCGTCTGCCGAGATTTACTTTCGCCCATCGCCTGAAATCGAGGCTCAGGAGCGCGAACAGTGGGAAACGGCCCTGGGCACGAATAGACTGGATCGGGTACTTTGGTTCCTGAAGCGCTTCAGTGTCAGCCGCTATGTTGCGGCTGCCCATAAATGGCTCACCGACAATGAGCAGCGTGTGGCGGAACCGTTTACGCGGATCTCGCCCCTAGGCCCGGAGCTCGCTTGGATGGAATCCGCCGGTGAAACAGAGATACGGTCAATCGGCGGCGGATTGACGGCGAGCTTCCCGACCGGCGAGGGCACAGGGGAGCCCATCAAGCTGCAGCGGATCGAGGGCCCGCTGGCGTTCGAGCGCGTCGCGGACGGGCGGCTCTTGGAGGAGGATGAGGGTGAGCTCGGCACGACGCGCAGCTTGGGCGCCGTGGGAGAAACGGCCAGCGAGTTCATCAAGCACGGAGAGGCCGTTCTCACCAGCGACCAGGTGGCCTTGGAGAGGCCGGACGCGCTCTCGCCCGAGGCAGCATCGCTCCCCGCCGGAACACGCGTATTCGTGGACGACCTCAAGACGGACAAGCGCAAGCGGACGTGGGCCGAAGTGCGGCGGCCCAACAGCGTGAAACCGGTGTTCATCGACATTTCGAGCACGACCGGGAGCAAACAAACGGACCTGGGCAGGCCGCTCTTGGAGGTTAGCGTGGGCGGTCACAAGACGGGCTTGCAGACCCTGGTCGACGCGGCGCCCATCAATGACGCGGTTCGGCAGCTCCGCGATGACGGCAGCACCATCGCCTGGGTCTCGATCGCGACCCCGAGCACGCCGAAACGAAGCGGATTGGAGTTGTTCTCGGCACGAGCCGATCACGTCGTTTACCTGCTTCAGAAAAACGGGATCTTGCGCCAGCAGGTCTCGATCCTGCAGGAGGCGCCGGACCTGCAAGGCGAAATGCTGCGCGTGCGTTTCTTCGGTAATGGAGGCGTAAGATGACGTGGGCGCTGCGAGCCGTCTCGGCTCTCGTGCTGCCGCTCCTGTTCGGGCTCCAGCTCGACGTCAAGCCGGCGTTCGCGGGCGAGTCCGGCCCTAGCCGCGGCGTGGATCCCGCGCTGCTCAGGAACTCGGAGGACTTCGACGGCGCGGTCGAGCGCTATCTCAACAAGCTGGAGCCGAAGATCGTCGGCGGCGCTCCCGCCGCCGAGGGCGCCTATCCGTGGCAGGTCTCGCTATCGGTTTCGTGGATCGCGGATCCGGCACGGGCCCATTTCTGCGGCGGCTCGGTGCTCAATGAGCGCTGGATCCTCACCGCGGCCCACTGTCTCGCGAACCTGCGCCCGCAAGACGCGCTCGTGGTGAGCGGCACCAATCACCTCGACAGCCAGGCCGCCCGAACGAATATTACGCGCATATTCATTCACAAGGATTATGTCGCGGCGACGCATGAGAACGATGTCGGCCTGGTCGAGCTGTTCGAGCCGCTCACGCTCGGCGGCAAGATCAAGGCCATCGACTTGGTCGAGGCGAGCGGCGAGGACCAGGTGCTCAGCGAGGACAAGATGCTGATGGTCACGGGCTGGGGCGCGACCTCGCAGGGGGGAAAATCGGTGCTCACGCTTCAGGAGGTGGAGGTGCCGTTCGTCACCCGCGCGATCTGCAACGATCCGCTGAGCTACGACGGGAAGATCACCGAGAACATGATCTGCGCCGGGCGCGCCGCCGGAGGAAAGGACTCCTGCCAAGGCGACAGCGGCGGCCCGCTGGTGGCCGGCCCGACCGCCGAGAAACCGCTTCTGGTCGGCGTCGTGAGCTGGGGCAAAGGCTGCGCCCAGCCGGGGAAATATGGCGTTTATGCGCGCGTCGCGACCTACAAGCCCTGGATCACGGAATGCCTGTCGTCCCCTGACACGTGCCGCCGCAAATAGGCTGACACCGCCGCCCGCCGTCACGCCTGCGCCCATCTCCTCACCGGCCTTGCGGGCCCTGACCATGGGGGCGATTGCGCGTCCGGCGGGGCCTGGCGGGCCTTGCCTTTCCGATGCTGCGGACGGGCCCGGGAGAGCCTATACTGCACGCCATGAGCAGAGCCTTCGTCAAGGACGCGGAAGACGCGGACGTCGCGGAGCTGCCGGACCGGCTGATCTCGGAGCACGCGAATTTCGTGACCGCCGAAGGACTGGCGGCGATCGAGGCCGAGTTCGCCCGCGTTCAAGAGGAGCACGCCGCCGCCGTGGCAGCGGCCGATCGCGCGCGGATTGCGGCCGCGGCGCGCGATCTCAGGTATTGGGCCTCGCGGGCGGCCACCGCCGAGGTCATCGCCCCGCCAAAGGACGCGAGTGAGGTGCACTTCGGCTCGACCGTGACGTTCGCGCGGGCAGACGGCCGGCGGCAGACGTATCGCATCGTGGGCGAGGACGAAGCGGACCCGGCGAAAGGTACGCTCAGCTACGTCTCGCCGCTCGCGAAGGCGCTGCTCGGCAAGTCGGTCGGCGATATCGTCCGCGCCGGCAACTCCGACGTGGAAGTTTTGGAGATCGGGTGATTCCGGAGTGGACCGCCATCGGCCCGTTCCGGCGGATGCGCTCGACTCCTCAGAGTTAGCAGCCTGCGGTTCTCCTCAATCGCGCGCAGCCGTAAAGCCGAGCCAGGCGAGCACGCCGGCCGCGAGGGCTGCGATCCAACTCGGCCACACCGGCATTACCGCTGTGCCAACGGTGACCTCCCAGCCCGAGACGGCACGGGTCAATTGCAGGACTGCGACGATTGTGAAAATCACCGCTGCGAGAAGGGAATAGCTCTTGGCCGTCATGGCGCCCACCTGAAGCGTCACCACCTCAATTCAGCTCGAGCGTGCCGAGGGTCACCGCCAGCGACGGCACGAGCAAGGGGACGAGCCGCCCTTCAGGAGGGACCTCGGTTGTTTTGCGGTATCCGGTCGGGCTCGGCTCGCGATGGATGCGCGTCACCAGCGTCTCGGCGTTGATGACCCAGTATTCGCGAATGCCGAATACGGAATAGGTCTGCGCCTTCGTGCCG
>DATETZ010000162.1:0-21851 GCA_035283385.1 Hyphomicrobiaceae bacterium | reverse complement strand
AAAACAGCTTCAGGCCTGGCGGCAGCGGCAAGCCACCCGTCACCTCGGCCATCTTGGCCTGCATTTCGGCCTCGCCCTTCGCCTTGGCGTCGCGGCTCGCCGCCACGATCAGGTCCTCCAGGATCTCCGCCTCCTCCGGCTTCAAGAGGCTCGCATCGATGCGCACGCGCCGCATCTCGCCCTTGCCGTTCATGGTGACCACGACCAGGCCGCCGCCCGACCGGCCCTCGACCACGAGTGCCGCAAGCTCCTCCTGTATTTTCTGGACGCGGTCCTGCACCTCTTTGACCTGCTTCATCATGCCCATCAGGTCGTTCATGAGATCTCCTTGTCTCTTCGCAGTAGGCGGTGGGCAGTAACCATATCGATCGCCCCTACTGCCTCCAGCCGTACTGCCTACTGCCCAGTTCACCCGGCAGCGCTGTCATCGTCCCGCGCGCCCTTCAAGCGTCTCACGGCGGCGATCCTCGCCTCCGGAAACGCCTCGCGCACGGCCGCGACGGCAGGGTGAGTCTCGAGCGCCGCGATCTCGGCGGCCTCACGCTCGCGGCGCGCCGCCCCGAGCGGCCTCTCGCCCGGATGTTTCGACAGCAGGACGACCCAGCGCCGCCCGGTCCACTTATTGAGCTTCTCACGCAGCTCGTTGGCGATCTCGGCCGGCGCACCTGAAAGGAGGCAGAGGTCGATAGAGCCCGCCGCAGCATCGAACTTGACCAGGCTCACGTGCTCTTCGAGGTGCATCTTGAGCTTGGCGTCGCGGTGTTCGCCGACCAAAGCGACTACGTCCGCGAACGACTGGAGCTCGGGCACCGCCGCGCCGCCGCCCGCTCCGGGCGCGGTCGCTGCATGAGGATCGCCAATGCCCGCCTCGGATCCTTGCTGGGGCTCGTCCGCGGGCATCTCTGCGAGGAGCATGCCGGCTTCGGGCACGCTTGGCGTCGCAGACGGCGTCCCGGCTTCTGCCGCGTCGAGCGATGGCGCCTTCTCGCTCCGTGCCGGCCCCGACGGGCCGGTCCCGGCGCGGCGCAGGGACTGGCCGTCCCCACCGAGAGCCTTGATGATCTCGTCGGGCGCAGGCAGGTCCGCGGTATAGGCGATGCGGATAAGCACCATCTCAGCGGCGGCCAGCGGGTCGGGAGCTTTGGCCGACTCTTCGAGCCCCTTCAGCAGCATCTGCCAGGCGCGCGCGAGCAGCGCCGTCGAAAGCCGCTCGCCGAGCGCACCCGCCCTGCGCTTCTCCTCGGCCGATAGCCCCTCCCCTGCCGCTTCCGGCCCGACCGCCTTGATGCGCGCCGCGATATGAACCGCCTCGGCAAGATCGGCAAGGACCTGGATCGCGTCCGCGCCGTCGCGATGGATGGCGCCGAGCACCGTCAACGCGGACGCCGCATTGCCACGGACGAGGTGCTCCATGAGATCGAAAACGCGGCCGCGGTCGGCGAGCCCGAGCATGGCCCGGACCGTCTCGGCACTCACTGCGCCCGATCCCAAGGCGATGGCTTGGTCGAGGATCGACAGGGCATCGCGCACCGAGCCCTCGGCGGCGCGGGCAATGAGCGTGAGCGCGTCGTCCTCGGCCTTTCCGCCTTCCTTGGCGACAATCTCCTTCAAGTGCTGCCGAAGTCGCGGCACGTCGACGCGGCGCAAGTCGAAACGCTGGCAGCGCGACAGCACGGTGACCGGCACCTTGCGGATCTCGGTCGTCGCAAAGATGAACTTCACGTGCTCCGGCGGCTCCTCGAGCGTCTTCAGGAGCGCATTGAATGCGCCCTTGGAGAGCATGTGGACCTCGTCGACGATGAACACCTTGGTGCGCGCCAGTAGAGGTTTATAGCGGGCGCTTTCGATGATTTCGCGGATGTTGTCGACGCCGGTGTTGGAGGCGGCATCCATTTCGATCACGTCCGGGTGCCGGCTCTCCATGATCTCGGCGCAATGGCGGCCGGGGACGGCCATGTCGATTGAGGGCTTCGAGATCGCGTCGGTCTCGTAGTTCATGGCGCGGGCGAGAAGGCGGGCCGTGGTGGTCTTGCCCACGCCGCGCACGCCGGTCAGCATGTAGCCGTGCGCGATCCGCCCCGCCGCGAACGCATTGCGCAGCGTCTGCACCATCGCCTCCTGGCCGACGAGGTCATCGAAAGTCTGCGGGCGGTACTTGCGCGCGAGCACGACATACGGCTTTGGCGGCGCGGCCTCTCGCCCGCCCTGCCCACTCCCAGCACTCGTCGATTTCTTCTTCGCCATAACGTTTGAAAGCGCCGCCGGTTTCTTCGGCCCACAGGGCCCAGGCCGCAAGGCGGCCCGCGGGCCTTGGCGTAGCCAAGCTCCGCTTGGACCCGCGCCCCCGCGGAGGGCTAGCTCGTCGCGCGAGCGGCGAGCGGTGCGGCCCGTGAGCGAAATAGAGAGAGGCTGGCGAACGACCCGCGTCCTGATCGTTAGGGCTGCTTCCTTCCGGACCTGACCCGGTTGGCGAGGGATGCGTCCGCCGCCAACCTCCCGCGACGATTATGGGGCCTGGTGGCACCGCTTACAACCCCGTGACAGCGATCTCGAGAGGTGCCCGACCCTCAAGGTCCGACAGCGGCTGAATTTGCGTCGCGCAGCGGCCTGCGACCGTGATAGAAGGCCGCCAAACGCAGCAACGCCATCCCATGACGACGCAAACCAACATCAGGAAGCGACCCACGCGGCCCGCCACAGGGCTTCAGCCAAGGGTGCGCAGCGCCAAAGACAGGGCGCCCAAAGTCGGGTTTGTCTCGCTCGGCTGCCCCAAGGCGCTCGTCGATAGCGAGCGCATCATTACCAAGTTGCGCGCCGAGGGATACGAGATCGCGCCCGACTATGCTGGAGCCGACGTCGTCGTGGTCAACACGTGCGGGTTCTTGAACTCGGCCAAGGAGGAAAGCCTCGATGCCATCGGCGAGGCCATGGCCGAGAACGGCCGCGTCATCGTCACCGGCTGTCTCGGCGTCGAGAGGGCCCGGATTGTGGCCGCGTACCCGGGCGTACTGGCGGTGACCGGCCCGCATCAATACGAAGAGGTCGTGGCCGCCGTGCACGAGGCCGTGCCGCCGCCCCACGACCCGTTCCTCGACCTCGTGCCGCCCGAGGGCCTGCGCCTCACCCCCCGCCACTATGCGTACCTGAAGATCTCCGAGGGCTGCAACAACCGCTGCTCGTTCTGCATCATCCCGAGCTTGAGGGGCGGTCTCGAGAGCCGCCCGGCGGCCCTCGTGATGGCGGAGGCCGAGCATCTCGTCCAGGCGGGCGTCAAGGAATTGCTCGTCATCAGCCAGGACACGAGCGCCTACGGCCTCGACATAAATTACGCCGAGAGCCAATGGAAGGGAGCCCCGCTCAAGGCCCGCTTCCTCGATCTCGCGCGGGCGCTAGGCGAGCTCGGCGTTTGGATCAGGCTGCACTACGTCTATCCTTATCCCCACGTGGACGGCGTGATCGCGCTGATCGCCGAGGGCAAGATCCTTCCCTATCTCGACATCCCGTTCCAGCACGCGGCCCCCGCGGTGCTCAAGGCCATGCGCCGCCCCGCGCATCAGGAGAAGACCGCGCTGCGCATCCGCCGCTGGCGTGAGCTGTGTCCGGATCTCGCCATCCGCTCGACCTTCATCGTCGGCTTCCCCGGTGAGACGGAAGAGGACTTCGAGCTGCTCGTGCAGTGGCTGCGAGAGGCGCGCCTCGACCGCGTCGGCTGCTTCACGTACGAGCCCGTCGACGGCGCCAAGGCGAACGATCTTCCGGGGGCCATTCCCGAGCAGGTCAAAGAGGAGCGCTGGCATCGCTTCATGGCCGCCGCCCAGGAGGTGAGCCGGGAGCGCTTGGCCTCGAAAGTCGGGCGCACCATCGACGTTCTGATCGACCGCGTGGACGAGGACGGCGCCATCGGCCGCTCGCAATGGGATGCCCCTGAAATCGACGGCAACGTGCTCTTGAGCGGCACGACGCGCGTAAAGCCTGGTGACATAGTCGCCGCGCGCGTTCGCGCCGCCGGCGAGTACGACCTGTGGGCGGACCTCGAGGACCAGGCCGGGCGCTCGAGGACCGCATTGCACTAGTGTCCCTGCTCCGAAGTTCGCCTCATTCCGCGGCGAGCGCTTAGCGAACTTCGGAGCAGAAAGGACACTAAAAAATCCATGATTCTAGTGTGGTTTAGGTTCGCAAGTCCGTAAACGAACCTGGCCTCACGAATGATACGGACTTGCGAACCACCACACTAAGCCCCGGGCTAGCCAAGCCCGCGCCTTTCGTTGACAGTTTCGCCGGCCCGATGCCACAACTAGCCTTGGCCTAGCCTTTTGGCTCTGCGAGCCTGGGAGTAGGGGCTATCCGCCGGGGGGTAACGTGCAACGCGACGAAAGGGCCAGCTCGTCTCTGCGGGCCCGAGGGTACACACAGTCATGATGCCGGATACGCCGCAAACCGACGCCGCTAAAGCCGCAGGCGCTTCGGCGGGGGCAACTGAGATTCGCGTCTACCAGCACTCGCCCGTCATCTACTGGTGGGTGGTCTGGGCTTATGGCTTTGTCTGCGCGCTCCTGACCTACTTTCAGGGGGACAGGATGATCATCGGCGATGGGAAGCCTCTCTTCATCCACCCGAGCCCCTGGCTGGGGCTCTCCTTCACCCTGCTCCTGTTGCTGGTGATCGTCGCCACCAGCGTGCGCGCGCGCGGCATCAACGCGGTTCTCTTGATCCTGCTCATTATCCTTACCTCCGGCGCGACCTACGTGGTCATGAACATGGAGGGGCTCTGGACCACGCCGCCCTTGCTTCTGGTCCACATGAACCTCGCCTTTTACATGCTGATCTCCACCGTGCTGTTCGTGGTCTGGTTCGCCATCGTGTTCGTGATCGACCGGCTGAGCTATTGGCGGTTCCGAGGCACGCAGGTCGAGCGGGTCCAGAAGTTTGCAAGCGTCCTGGGACGGGCTCCCGAAAGCTGGTCGGTGATGCACATCAGGTTGACCAGCTACAGCGACGACCTCCTCGCTCATAAGTTCCTGGGGCTCGGTTTGCTGGGCCTCGGCACCAGCGACGTCGACGCCAGGCTCACGATCTTCGGCGGCGGCAGCGAGCATTTCCGGATCGAGAACGTCTGGCGCGCCGCCACGGCGCTGAAGCAGGTCCAGGCGCTCATGGGAGCCAAGGCGACCGTGGTCATCTGACTGGGGCTCGTGTCGCGCCCGGTCGGGGAACCTTACAGCCGCGGCCCTCAAACCTCGAGGGGCTCGAGACGTGCGCCAATCGCCGATCCACGTCCTTCTGGTGGCCACCCTGCTGACGCTCGCGGTGCTGCTGCGCATCGCCGACCCGTCGCCCGTGGCGCGCCTCCGCCTGTCGATCTTCGACAGCTACCAGAGGCTCTCGCCGCGCGTTCCCGATCCCGCGTACCCGGTGCGCATCGTGGACCTCGACGAGGCCTCGCTCGAGCGCGTCGGCCAGTGGCCGTGGCCCAGAACTCGCCTGGCCGAGATCGTCGATCGACTTCGCAAGGCTGGCGCAAGGACGATTGCGCTCGACCTTATCCTGGCGGAGCCCGATCGCCTGTCCCCCGGCGAGCTGGTGCGGGAGTTCGCGGGCGAGCCGGATCTCGCCCCTTTGATCGACCGGGCGACCCGGCTGCCATCGCACGACGCGCGCCTCGCCGAGGCGATCGCAAAAATTCCCGTGGTGCTCGGCTTTGCCGCCGACGCCTCGACGCCGAGGTCGCCCGGCGCCCCCCGCGCGCGCCTTGCCGTTGCCGGCGACGACCCCAAGCTGTTCGTGCCGGCCTTCAAGGGCGCCATCGCGAGCCTGCCCTTGCTCGCCGAGCGGGCGGCCGGCCAAGGCGCGGTCAACTGGCTGCCCACCGATGATCAGATCATTCGCCGCGTGCCACTGCTGTTGACGATCGGCGGGGCGCTCTTTCCGTCTCTTTCGCTCGAGGCGTTGCGTGTCGCGGAACAGGAGACCACGCTCTTCGTGCGCTCGTCCGGCGGCAGTGGCGTTCTGTCGTTCGGGCAGAGGACCGGTGTCGAGACCGTCCGGCTCGGGGCGACCGTGCTCCCGACCGATGCCGACGGCCAGCTGTGGCTCAACTACGCGCGCGCCGATCCCCGCCGTTTCATTCCCGCCTATCGCGTTCTCGACGGCAGCTTCGAACCCAAGGACGTCGCCGGGCGCGTCATCCTCATCGGGGCGAGCGCGGCCGGGCTCCTCGACTTGAGGGCGACGCCGCTCGAGCCGTCGGTGCCCGGTGTCGAGATCCACGCCCAGGCGATCGAGCAGATGCTTTCGGGCGATCACTTGAGCCGCCCCGCGCTCGCGACCGGGGCCGAGCTCTGCTTCCTGGTCGCGGTTGGGGCCGTGGTTGCCTGGCTGATCCGCCGCTCGGGACCCATCGTGGCAGCACTCGTCGGGGCCGCGTCGATGGCCGCCGTGTCGGGAGGGTCCTGGCTTGCCTTCGCGAACGCGGGCTATCTGTTCGATCCGGTCTACCCCGGGCTTGCGCTCATCATTCTCTATATCACCGGATCGCTTTACACCTACGTCGTGACCGAATCCGACCGTGCCCGGGTGAGGGCCGCATTCAGCCACTATGTGGCGGCGCCGCTCGTCGACGAGCTCGCCAAGTCCCACGACAAGCTGAAGCTCGGCGGCGAGATGCGCGACGTGACCCTGCTGTTCGCCGATGTGCGCGGCTTTTCCAACATCTCCGAAGGAATGGATGCCGAGGCGCTGATCCGCTTCGTCAATCGGATCTTCACCCCGCTCTCCGACATCATCCTCGAACAGCGCGGCACGATCGACAAGTTCATGGGCGATGCCGTGATGGCGTTCTGGAACGCGCCGCTCGCGGACCCGCAACATGCCGCGAACGCCTGCCGGGCCGCCCTCGCCATGATGTCCCGGCTCGAGCGCATGAACGAGGACTGGGCGGCGGAGGCGGCCGCGCGCGGCGAGACGGCGCCCGTCGTGCGCATCGGCATCGGCCTCAACACCGGCGCCTGCTGCGTCGGCAATGTCGGCTCGCCGCAGCGCTTCGACTATTCGATCCTCGGCGACGTGGTCAACATCGCCGCGCGCCTCGAGGAAGCGACGAAGACCTACGGCGTGCCGATCATCGCCGGCGAGCGCACGGCGCAAGAGGCGCGCACCTTCGCGTTCCTCGAGATCGATTCCATCAAGCTGCGCGGCAAGGAACGGGCGGAGCGCATCTTTGCCCTCGTCGGCGACGAGACGGTTGCCGACACAGAGCGTTTCCGCGCGCTCGCCAAGACGCATGCCGCCTTCATGACGGCAATCAGGGCCAAAGACGCCAAAGCGGCCGCCTCGAGCCTCGCCACCTGCCGGTCGCTGGGCCCGGCTTCGCTCGAGCCCCTATTCGACTTTCACGCCCGCCGTCTGAAGCCGATCGCCGAAGCCTGAGCTCTGCCGGTGCCGCGATCGTGCACCGATCTGCAGGTCCATGACCGACGCCGCCCGTGGTCAGTACTTGTGGCCTTTCGGCATGTCGCTGCTCGGCTTGTGGCCCGAGTGCCCGCCGCGGCGCCCGATGCCGCCAACCCCAACGCCGATCACGATATCCATACCGCTCATGCCGCTGTCGTTGTCCGGCGAGCGCTTCTTGGCGGTCCGCGTGCTCTTCTTGGTCGCCGTTTTCTTCCTTGGCTTGTCCGGCTCGGTCTCGTGCGTGTTACCGGACTCGGGCAGGTTGCCGAGAATGATCACGTCGCGCGTCAGTATTGGATTGGGGTCGAAGCTCGGCGCCTTGACGACGAACGGGAAGGCGGTGTCGAACGGGACGTTCTCCTTGTCCGGAAGACCGGCCCACTTGACCGGAACGCCGACCTCGCCCTGCTCCGTCACCCGAATGAGCTTGCCGAGCTGGTCGAGAATGCGGCACCGGCCGCGGTCGTTGCAGACCTGCACCGATCCCTCGTGCAGAAGCAGCCAGGCCGCCCCGCCGGCGTGCACGAACAGATCCCAAATCGAGCCGCGTACTGTGATCGAGGCATTGGGGATGCGGATCACGTAGCTCGGCTTGGCTGCGACGCCAGTGATGAAGCGAAACGTGCCCTTCACGGCATTGAGCACGATCGAGCCGCTCTTCTTCTCCGGATCGTACACGAACGTGTCGAGCAGGAGCCGCGAGCCTGGGCCGAGAGCCACCTTCGTCTCGTCGTTGAACTTGAGCTCGCCCGAACCGTCGTTGGCGACCTCGATGCTTTCCTCCTGGCGCACGTTGTCGCCGGTCTTGAGGCTTCGCCGGTCGCGATCGAGCTCCGCGGTCACCAGGTTGACGACAGTGATCGCCGAACCGATCTGGTCGCCGGGCGCGGCCGCGACGGCGCCCCCGGCCAAGAGAAAGAGCGCGGTCCCGAGCGTCAGAGTTTTCAAATGCATGGCTAAAGCCCCTTCGGAATGGCAATTGGTTTTCCGGGCTTGCCGCTGCTCCAGCGAGCATATTGAGCTTAGTGGCGAACTCTAGCAGAACCGGGGACCGCACTCCAGTACGCCGCGAACGCGCCGCCGGACGCCGCCGGCTCGGCGACGGCTTCCTTTGTGATCTCTGTCAATGTACCCATGCCAGAGAACCGGTTAATGGCGCGTGAAGGGCGCATGCGCTGCGAGCGAGCCCGGAGGACGAGGACATGAAGCTGCTGATCTCGAGGGAAATTCTCCAGCGCGCGCTCCAGACCGCCGCGCTGGCGGGGGCGGTGATCGTCGGCGTGCTCCATGGTCCGGCGATCTGTGCCGAGAAGTCGGCGCCCGCATCGCCGCCGGGCTTCGACTACTGGCAGCCGGACTGGATGGTGCGCGAGCTTTGGGGACCCGGCCGGCTGCCAAAGGGGATGATGGCGCGGCTGCTTCGTCACACGACCTACATCCACAGCGGCGTCGCCCAGGAGTACGACGGAGCCCGGTCGACCGTGGCGCCGGGGCCCGAGTCGACAGCGGCCGGCGGCAAGCTCTACGCCAAGCATTGCGCGTCGTGCCACGGCACCAACGGCATGGGCAACGGTGACGCCGGCAGAGCATTGACCCCATCGCCCGCCCTCCTGGCGTACATGATCCGGCGGCCGATATCGGTCGACGAGTATCTGCTCTGGACCATCTCCGAGGGCGGCAAGCAGTTCGACACCGACATGCCCGCGTTCAAGGACAAGCTCGAGCGCGAGGACATCTGGCGCATCGTTGCTTACATGCGCGCCGGCTTCCCGGCCACGGGCCCCACCCCGCCCGCCGGGAACGGGGACTGATTCGCGGCCGCTTGACGCCGGCCGTTATAGCCTGAGGGCGCCTTTGCGCTTGGCCTTGTGCTCGGGCTCGACGTGGATCACGACCTCCGAGCCCTCGATCTCGGCTTCCAGCGCCGCCTCGAGCCGGTCGCAGATCGCGTGCGCGGCCTCGACCGTCATGGCCCCCGGCACCACGAGATGGAACTCGATGAACGTCGCGCGCGCCGCCCGGCGCGTGCGGATGTCATGTGCCTCGAGCGCGCCCTCCCCGCTCGCCTTGATGGCGTGCCGGATCCGCTCCTGGATTTCGGCGTCGACCGACTCGTCCATGAGCCCGCTCATCGACGACAGCGTGATCCGGTAGCCGGCCCACAAGATATTGATAGCGACCGCAATTGCGATCACGGGATCGAGGATCGTCCACCCGGTGACGGCGGCGAGCGCGAAGCCCACGAAAACGCCAATGGAGGTCGCCACGTCGGTCAGCAGGTGCCATCCGTCGGCCGCGAGCGCGGGCGAGCGCCAGGCGCGGCCGCGGCTGATGAGGAACCATGACCAGAGGCCGTTCAATGCCGTCGCGAGGCCGTTGAGCCCCAGGCCTTGCGCCACGTCTTTGAGCGGGCGCGGCTCGATCAACGCCTCGTAGGCCTCGCGGAAGATGAGCAGCGAGGCAACGATGATCAGGGCGCCCTCGATGACGGCAGAGACATATTCCGCCTTGGTGTGCCCGAAGGGATGGTTCTTGTCGGGCGGACGCGCGCTGACCAGAATCGCGGCGAGCGCCACCATGCCTGTCAGCACATTGACGATGCTCTCGAGCGCATCCGAATAGAGCGCGACGCTGCCGGTCGTCAGATAAGCGGCGTACTTAAGGCCCAGCACCGCGGCGGCGACCGCGATGCTGCCAATGGCGACGCGCCCCGTCCTGTCCAAGGCCGACCGGGATGATGGCATGCTACGGCGTGCTCCGTCGTGCGGTGCGAAGCTCGGCGGTGTTGCCAGACCCTGCCGCCGATGGCCATCGGAATCTTCGCGAGGCAGCGGGCGGTCCCGGACGGCGCCGCGTGGCCGCGCCTCGCTTATCCACACCCATTGCGCGCGCCGTGCCTCCCTCACAGGCCCCGAATCTGGTGCTTAGGCGTGACTGCGCGAGACAGTCGGCCACGCGCGACCGGCTGATCCGCCCGCCCGGGGAGGTTGCTCCATGGCCAATTTCACGACCCACATCGCTGCCGGCACAGTAGTCGCCGGCGCCCTAGCGACGCTGACGCTCGCCGCCGACGTGGTGGCTCCGGAAGACCTCATCGCGGTCACGATGGCCGGCGTCTTGGGCTCCGTGCTGCCCGACATCGACTTGAAGGACTCACGGCCGAGCCGGGCGATGTTTGCTGGGCTCGCCGTGTTCTTCTCGTTCGCGGTTCTGTTCACGTATGCCATGCGATACTCGATCGCAGAGCTGTGGATCCTGTGGCTCGGCACGCTGGTCTTCGTGCGTTATGGTCTGCACACCGTCTTCCATCGTCTCGCTGTGCACCGCGGTATCTGGCATTCGATTCTTGCGGCGGTGTTCTCGGCCGCCGCCACCGCCATCATCTTCAAGCACGTTCTCGAACGACCGGACGGCGTGGCGTGGCTCGCCGGCGGCTTTCTGTTCATCGGCTACCTGGTCCACCTGATCCTGGATGAAGTTTACTCCGTGGACGTCATGGACACGCGCCTCAAGGCGTCGTTCGGCACCGCGCTGAAGCTCTTCGACAAGAGATATCCCAGAGCCAGCGCCGCCATGGCGGCCGCCGTCCTGCTGACGCTATGGGCAGCGCCCTCTCCCGGAACTTTCGAGGCGGGATTAGCGTCGCGCGATCTCTGGGCCGGCCTCAGTCAGCGCCTGCTGCCTCAAGAGGCCTGGTTTGGCATCATCGATCTGCGGGGCCGGCTCGCGGCCCAGCCGGAGGGAGCGAGCGCGATCACCACGGGGACGCTGCCCGAGAGTTCCTCGGAAGGCCTTGCGCCGCGGCCTCGGACCTCGGCGCCCTAGACCATGATCGCGTCTGACCTTATCGGTCCGACGCGTCGATCATGGTCTTAAACTTGTGACTTAGAGCGTAATTCACGTCTCGAATGAGTCCATCCGAGACGATCACGCTCTAAGGGCTTTTCTCGCTCGCCTGCGAGTGCCGTTCCAGCATGCGGTCGAGGCCTGTGAGATAGGTGCGGACCAGGTCGTCGACGAGGGCGCCCGCGCTCTCGGTCGAGATGATGGAGAGCTTGTCGGCGGTCGAGAGCGAGGTGATGCCGTGCACGCCCGCCCACAGCACCCGCGCCGAGCGCTTCAAGGTTTGCGGATCGGCTCCCTTCATCAGCGGTGCGAGCGCCTCCTCGACCTGGGTCATGAGACCTTCGAGCTTCTGGCGATACCAGGCCGGCACGTCTTGACCGCGCGGCATGTGATGCTCGAACAGAAGGTTCCACAATCTCGGATGCTGGTGGGTGAACTTGAGGTAGCTCTCGGCAAGGCGGTGCACGCGCTGGCGGGGGTCGACGGTGGGTGGAACTTCCGCGAGCGCCGCCGACATCCGATCGAGCAGCCGTCCTTCGATGGTCAGAACCAAGTCGTCGAGGTTCTCGAAGACATTGTAGAGGGTCCCCGGCGAATAATTGACGCGGCGCGCGATCTCGCGCGCGGAAAGGCCGGCGTAGCCCACAGTCTCGATCAGCCCCGTCGAGGCTTCGAGAATGAGCTCGCGCAGCTCCTCTGCCGTGTGAGCAGAGCGCCTCCCCATAGTTTTGCGTCCTCGCCCTCTTGGACGTGAGGCCCGGCCTCAGCCAGAGGCATTGTGCCCGCATCGAGGCTACCTCGGCAACGACGCCGGCACGAACACTGTTTTCCAAACCGGGCGGTAATACGCAAGCCCGCATACCGCTCGAAGCAAGAGGCCCGCCCCCGAGCGGGATCGCCGCGGCCACAATGGGGCCGAGCCTTTGCGGCCGGGCGGCGCTTGCGAGCCGGGCAAGCCGCCCGCCTTGGGCCCCGTCGATCAGAAGCAGGTCGAAACGCAGTTATCGCCGTCGAAATCGACGCAGCTGTTGCGCGGCGACGCGATCGCCTTGTCGGTCCAATTCGCTTCGCCGTAGATGTAGTTCGCGATCAGGGGTTTGTACGTATAGCTCGACTCGACGACGATCACGCTGGCGCCTTTGGCGACGAGCCCCGACGACAGCGTATACCCCGCGCACTTCGCGGGCTGGGAGGCGCCGTTGAGGGAGGGGCGATTTGTGGTCGCCGGATAGACACGCGTAGTGGATGCGTCCGACGGGCTCGCCTTGACGGGAATGACCGCGAGCTTGAGCGTCGAGGTGTCGTAGGGACTCATGATTTGGTCGACGATCTTGTAGACAGCATTGAGATCGGCGCTCGTCATCGACTTCTCGCGCGCAACGAGGTCGGCGACCATGGATGTGACGAGGCCGAAGCGGCGGTCGATCGAGACCGCGCGGCTCACCTCGACGATGCCGATCAACATGAGCAGAATGATCGGCGCCACGTAGGCGAACTCGACGGCGGCGACTCCGTTAGCATCGCTCCCGAACGACCTCCAACGGGACTTGCGAGCCGTGCCGCAAGAGAGTGAAAACGCCATCTGTTTCTCCTACCCCACGAAGTGTGCGCCCGAACGGATGCGGTGTGACCTCATTGATAGGGCTCGGTCCTAAACGTCGTCGTGGCTTGGAGGATCGTCTTACCGGCGGCGGTCGCCGACGCGCCCGCCTGGGCCCACGGCCCGACCGTAAACATGTTCCAGATTCCCTGCCACAGGCTGCTCCCGAGATCCCACTGATAGCAGACCGTCACGAGGACGGTCGCGGTGGCGCCTCCCGACTGATTGGCGAGCAGGTCGGCACTGGCGCCGCCAGAACCCGTCAGCGTGCCGTTGGTGACGCACGGCGTCGGAGGATCCAGTGCCGCGAATGTGGCGCCGCTCTTCACATGGACGACTAGGTTGGCGTTGCAGTTTATGTAGCTGCCCGATTCGTCACAAACGAGCTGGCGGAAGCCGGCATTGGTCATGTTGCCCTTTTGGGCCTCGCCGGTCCGGATCTTCCGCGCCGCCATTTCGACGCCGTGCTCGAGCGAGCTCATGGTGAAATAATGCATCCCGGTGGTCACGACGCCGAGCACGAGCAGGAAGAAGGGGGCTGCAACGAAGGCGAACTCGACCGCCGTCGCCCCTCGCCGGTCGCTGCGCCAGCGCGTGATGAGCCCCTTCGGTCGGGGACCAGTGACCGGGCGCGAAAGCATGAAGCCTCCCAACTCGCTTGCCGTTACCGGCTGCCGCGTCGCTGGTTCATCTAAGAAAATTCGAATGAATTATGTATTGAAAGTTGGATAATTAACTGCGGATGGTGAATGGAGTACCGAGTTGATCGCCACAACACTGTTAGAAAGAAAGCATCATCCTGCCGGATCTATTCATGATCTGTTGGAATACATGATCAAGGTCTTGCGAAATTCATTCAAATTTTATCGATTCTGCCTGTCGTGACCAAGACAGAGTGCTAGGAGACTTCCCGCCATCTGCGAGTCGGCATCGGATTAGCCTGCGGGCAGCCCGGATCCGGGCCGCAGCAATCATCGGGGGCGCCGGTGCGTCGTTGTGGCCGGGCGCGGCAGCGGCCCCGCATCAGCCCGTCACTGGGCGGCCTGCGGGCCGGCCGCCGGGTCGGTGGTCGAATCGGAGAATCGCGTTTTCGTCGAGGCATGCTTCGAGACTGTATCGAAGTACGTCGCCTCGTCGCCAATGGTGAGGCTCGGAGAGCAGCTCGGCGTGCAGTTGTACGACTGCCGCGTGGCGGCCTTCATCAGGTTCACGGAGCTCTCGTCGTCGCGCTGGACCACGACGCGCTGGTCTTGAATGATGTTGCTGTCGCTGTCGAGGGCGATGATGTTCGTCACGCCGAAGGTCTTGCCGGTGACGACCAGAAGAGTTCCGCCCTGGACCGTGACATCGGCGATCGACGGGTTGCCGATGATGACATCGGCGACCGGCCGCGAGAGCCGCAGCAACTGCGATTGGTCGTAGCGGACGATGAGGTCGTTCGCGCGCGCGCTTTCGAGCCCGAGACTGACCAGGGCGACGAGAGTGGCGGCAATGGCAGCGGCTCTCAGCGCGCTCGAGACGTGGACGGCGTTCTTAGAGTTGGGCGACATCGGGGGCGGATCCTGGGTCTGTGTCTCCGGGCATTACCTCAGGAAGTGGTAAAGGATTCGTTCACCGGCGCGCCGTTTTGGCGCCGGGCACCGCGCGCCGCCCATCCGGACACGGCCCGTGACGGCCGGAAACCTCGATTCCCAATCGCCGGCTTGACCGGCACGACCACGCAAAGGCGGGTGCGGAAAACCGCAGCCCAATGCAACTTGGATCAGCTCCGTCCCCCAACCCCGGCCTCGCACCAGATTCACTCCAAGTTCATCGACTTGACCAAGACAAAAGTGTGCAATTCCAGTTATAAACAAAATATTAATTAAACTACAAGATCGCTATTCTTCATGAGAAGACAGTATAATAAGATGATAACCAACCTTATCTCTAGCATTTCATGTCGATAGTATTTGAATTAATTCCATGACGTTCTTGTATTAACCATGCGTCTGGACGCATATAGCGAAGGTTGCTCCAGTTTTTACCTGAGTTTAACTGCCTAACGTGTAGTCTCCACATAGCTCTAGAGCGAGGGCATGGGTGCCTGGAACCACTAGATCAGATTGAAATTGGCCAAAGGGAGATCAGTCATGACGACCACACTTACGCGCTTCATGAAGGACGAGTCGGGCGCCACTGCCATCGAGTACGGCCTCATCGCCGCCATCGTCGGCGTCGGCATCATCTCGGGCCTGCAGGTCCTTAAGGGCGGCCTCAACACGCTGTTCGACAACGTCAATACCAACCTCGCGAACTAACGTCGGCGCCGGCGTTTGCCGGCCGCAGACGGTTGCGAGTACACTTGATGAGCTCGCGCTCAAAGCCGCCTGGGCCCAGTCCCAGGCGGCTTTTTTTCGATCCCCATGATCACCGCATCGAGGCGGGAGAGCACGCCGTCGCACAGGGCCACGCCCCCGACCGCGAATACATAGCTCGCGTGCGACAATGACCGTGGCTGCAGCAACGATCCGGGCCAGCGTCGCGAGAACGGCAGATAGCTGGCGCCAAAGCCCGCCGCGGCAAGATGGCCCGCAAGTGCGGGCAGCGCCAGCGCATTGACGAGCATGACAATGGCCGCCGGTAAAACCGCCGCTAAGGGCGGAGCCGATGCCTTTTATGAGCAACTGTTCTATGCCCGCCTTCGGCCGGCCTCCAAACCCCGGCCGGCCCCTCGGCAAGGCATCGTTTTCCATTCGTGCAAAAATTGATCTTTTGGCGTCCGCTCCCGCTAGCCCGCCTTAACGCTGGACGGATTACGCTTTCTGCCTAATGGCTCCCGAGTAGGTTTGGGGGCGGCTGCGACACCGCGGCCTGTCATTGGCTGGGGGCGAGGGGCGCAATGAGCCGGTTGATCAGGCAATTCACGGACGACGCCCGCGGCGCCACGTCCATCGAGTACGCCATGATCATCCTGATCATCGGGATCGGCATCATCTCGGTCTTGAACCCCTTGCCGGGGAGCCTCAACGCGATCTGGGGCGGGGTCACGTCCAGCCTCAATTAGACCCATGGCCCGGGCGCCAGACCGCCGTTTCGCCGCCGAGCGCACCGGGCGATCGTTAAGGGTTGCTTAAGCACCGTCGGCGAGACTGAGGCTCGGAGACGGGGCTCCTATTCAGAGCCTGCGGGAGTAAGTTCCGTGCTCGAGTACCTGCTGCTGCTCATATTTCCGGCGGCGATGGCATTCGCGGGAGCAATGGATCTCTTGACGATGACCATCCCGAACCGGATTCCGCTGGCGCTTGCGGCCACATTCCTCGTTGCCGCGCCGCTGGCGGGCCTTCCACTCGATGCCGCCTTGACGCACCTCGGAGCCGGCGCCCTGGTGCTTACTGGCGGTATCCTCATGTTCGCGCTCGGGTGGCTCGGCGGCGGCGACGCCAAGCTGCTGGCTGCTGCGGCGCTCTGGGTCGGACTCGACGATCTCGTGCTTTACCTGACACAGGTCGCGATTCTCGGCGGCATCCTCGCACTTGCGATTATCGCCTACCGGCGGCTCCCGGTGGCGGCACTTCCCGGTCCCCACTGGGCCCTGCGCCTCCATGAGAGCGGCACCGGCATGCCCTATGGCCTCGCGATTGCCGGCGCCGGGCTGTGGATCTATCCGAAAACGGCCTGGTTTGCCGCCTTCGCGGTTTGACCGGACCTTCCAAAGGCGAGCCCCTCGTCTCTCTCCGGCGACGTCCGGGTCGGACCGATTTGCGACGCCGGTTAACCTCCCGTTGACGTTTGTTGCGCAGACTCCGCCCGAGATTGAAGTGGCGCCTAGTGTTCCCGAACCCGAAGTTCGCACACACCTTGCGGCAATCGGGAACTTCTGAACCGCCATACTAGGGGCCCAAAAGGACACGTTGCGCGATGAAACGGGCACAACTCCTCGGTATTGGCGTCGCCGGGTCGGCTGGCGTCCTCGCCTTCGTGACGATGCAAGGCATCATCGACAAACCGCCGGTCGAAACGACAATCGAGGTTCAGGTCAAGTCGACCGAGGTGCTCGTTGCCCGCGCCGACATCGGCCTCGGCCAGGTAGCCAACGAAAGCCTGTTCCGCTGGCAGTCATGGCCGCAGGAGGCCGCAACTTCCGGTTTCATCACGCGTGCCTCCAATGCCAACGCAATGACCCAGATGTCGGGCGCGATCGCCCGCGCTCCCATCATGGCCGGCGAGCCCATCACCAGCCAGAAGCTCATCAAGGCGGGACAGGGCGGGGTGCTTGCGGCAATTCTGCCGCCGGGCATGCGCGCCATCTCGACCAAGATCAAGGAGGAGACGGCGGTCGGCCGGCTCATTCTGCCCAATGACCGCGTCGACGTGATTCTGATCCGGCGCATCCGTGGCCGCGGCGGCAGCGAGGAGCACGTGAGCGACACGCTGTTCCACAATGTCCGCGTGCTCGCCCTCGGCCAGCAGATCGAAAGCAAGGAGGGCAAGAAGGCGGCGGAGTCCAATGCCAATACCGCGACCCTCGAGCTCACGCCGCAGCAATCGGAGCTGCTGGCGCTCGCCAACTCGATGGGCGAAATCAGCCTCTCCCTGCGCTCGATTACGGATCTCCAGGCTGCGGGCGATGAGCCCACGGCAGGCGATGCCCTGAACAAACCCAAGAACGGTAACGCCATTCGGGTCCTGCGTTACGGCGTCAGATCGCGTGCATACGGCGTGAACTGAGTGCTCCAAGGAACGTAGTTCGTCGGAAGGCTATGATCCATGCCATCTACCGTGAGGAAGTCCTGGGGCAAGACCCTGGCTGGCTGTGCCAGCCTTCTTGCCTTGGTGGTCGTTGCCGGCGACCATGAGCACGCCTTCGCCAACGGCAGCGCTCAGCGCCCGGCCGCGCGCGCGCCCGCGATCGACGCGGACCCAAGCGAGCATCATTCCGTACTTCGAATCACGAGCAACGAGCTTCTGCCGCAAACCCGCGCCGTTCGCATCGGCAAGAACAAGGCGATGCTGGTGGAAATGCCGCGCGAGCTTCGCGACGTCATGGTCTCGGCGCCCGACATCGTCGACGCGGTCGTGCAGACCTCGAACCGGGTCCACTTGATCGGCAAGAAAGTCGGGCAGTCCAATGCCTTCTTTTTCGACGCCAGCGGGGAGCAGGTGCTGACGCTCGAAATATCGGTCGAGCAGGACACCGGCGTGCTCGACGCGCTGTTCCAGCGCCTGATCCCGAGCTCGAATATCAAGTCTGAAATTTTGAACGAGACGGTGATCCTGACCGGTACCGTGCGCAGCCCCATCGACTCGAACCGCGCCAGCGATATCGCCTCGCGCTTCATCGTTTCGCCGACGCCCGAGAACGACAAGCGCGACAAAATGAAGGTCATCAACCTGCTCGCCGTCGAGGGCGAGGAGCAGGTCATGCTGCGCGTCATCGTCGCCGAGGTGCAGCGCTCGCTCTTGAAGCAGTTCGGAATCAACCTCGCCGCCAACATCAACGCCGGCAATTTTGCCTGGAGCCTGTTGACCGGCAATGCGCTGCCGCTCACCGCCGCGGCCGGTCTCGGCAAGCTGCCCGTGCCCGGCTTCAATCCAACCATCGACCCCGACAATCTTTGTGCGGGCACCACGTGTTTTTACAATGATGGACCCGCAGCCGGCGTATTCGGCAACTCCGGGCTGACCGGGGGATGGACATCGGGCGATCAGACGATCCAGAAGGCCGTGCGTGCACTGGAGCGCGACGGCCTCATCAAAACGCTCGCCGAGCCCAATCTCACCGCCATCTCGGGCGAGTCGGCGAAGTTCCTCGCCGGCGGCGAGTTCCCGATTCCGATCGTCGACAGCCAGGGCGGCATCACCGTCACCTACAAGGAGTTCGGAGTCGGCGTCACCTTCACGCCGACCGTGCTCTCCGAAGGCCGCATCAATCTCAAGATCGAGAGCGAGGTGAGCGAGCTCACCGACCTCGGCGCGGTGACGCTCAATTTCATCTCCATCCCGGCGCTCAAGAAACGCCAGGCCAAGTCGACCGTCGAGCTGCCGTCGGGCGGCTCGCTGGCGCTCGCGGGCCTGATCACCGACGGCGTGCGCCAGAACATCGACGGCTTCCCCGGTCTCAAGGACCTGCCCGTTCTCGGCACCCTGTTCCGCAGCCGCGACTTCATCAAGCAGGAAAGCGAGCTCGTGGTCATCGTCACCCCCTACCTCGTGCGGCCGGCAGCGCGCCAGGACCTTGCCCGCCCCCTCGACGGCCTCGGCGAAGCCTCCGACCGGAAAGCCAACTTCCTCGGTCACCTCAATCATATCTACGGCGGGGAGAGCGCCCCGCCGGTCGGCGATCTCAAGGGCGATTACGGTTTCATCGTTGAATAGCGGCCGAGGGTGGAGAGCGACCATGAACTTCGCAACCAGTAAGCCGGCTTTGCCCGCGACGAAAGCGATGCTGCACAAGATCCTCGCGGCCTCGCTCGCGGCCTTGCCGCTCGCCGCATGCAAGCACACCGAGGGGCAGGGACAGGTCGCCGGCTGGACTCTCGTCGATCCCGCGCAACGCCACCCGATCCTCGTCTCCCAGCAGCCGCAGACGATGACCATCCGGGTCGCCAAAGGCTCGAAGGGCCTCGCGCCCCAGCAACGCGCCGAGCTGCTCGCCTTCGCCGACCACTCGCGGGCCAGCGACGCCGGCAACAGCCGGCTCGTCATCTCGGCTCCGGGCGGAGCCGACAACGAGGTCGCTTCCATGCACGCGGTGCACCAGATCCGCCGGCTGCTCAGCGACAACGGCTTCTCGGAGGCCTCGATCGCCGTCGAGGCCTACGACGCGGACCGCGATCCCGAGCCGCCGATCCGGGTCTCATATCTTCGCTACGTGGCGGAGGGCCCGCGGTGCGGGGCCTGGCCGACCAACCTCGCCCACGAGCCCGGCAATCTGCCCTATCCGAACCTCGGCTGCGCGACGCAGCGTAATTTCGCGGCCATGGTCGCCAACCCGGCCGATCTTTTGGGTCCGCGCACCGAAAGCGATCGCGCGTCGGAGCGCCGGGACGTGGTCTGGGAAAAATACATCAAAGGCGAGTCCACAATCTCGCAAAAGAACGAGGACGAAAGGGTCCAAGTCCAAACGACCAAGTGAGGCCGCTGAGGTCATGACCAAGAACGCCTACACCGTTGCCTACGGCGATGCGGCCGCCGCCCGCGAGCGGCCGGACTATGCGCACGACGACGCCGCCGCCGCAGCCGCTGCGGCGCTCGAGCGCGCGCGGCCCATTCCCCGCATCTCGATCCAAGCCTTCTGCGAGAGCGAGGCCACGGCGGACGCCGTACAGGAGGCCGCGGAGGACCGCCGCCTCACGAAGGCGCACGTCAGCGTGCACATGGGCGGGGTCCAGGCGGCGGTGGCGCATTACCAGGAGAGCCCGACGCCCAATCTGATCATTATCGAATCGAGCCTGCCGGGCGCCCAATTGCTCGGCGAGCTCGACCGGCTCGCCGAGAGCTGCGACCCGGGCACGAAGGTGGTGATCATAGGGCGCGTGAACGACGTGGTGCTCTACCGCGAGCTGTTGAAGCGCGGCGTCGCCGAATACCTCGTGGCCCCGACCTCGTCCGTCGAGCTCATGGAAAGCCTGTCCAATCTCTATAACAGCCCGGTCTCCGACCCCGTAGGCCATGTGTTCGCATTCGTAGGCGCCAAGGGCGGCGTCGGCTCCTCGACCATCTGCCACAACACCGCCTGGACGCTTTCTGAGGCGCTGAAGACGAACGTCATCATCGCCGATCTCGATCTCGCGTTCGGAACCACGGGGCTCGATTTCAATCAAGACCCAGTGCAGGGCATCGCGGAGGCGCTGCAGAGCCCGGAGCGCCTCGACGAGGTTTTGCTCGACCGGCTGTTGACCAAGTGCTCGGAGCACCTGTCGATCTTCGCCGCCCCGGTCGTGCTCGATCGCGACTATGACATCTCCGCCGACGCCTGCGAATTGGTGATCGACGTCGTGCGCCAGAACGTGCCGTATCTCACCGTCGATCTTCCGCACAACTGGTCGGCATGGACCAAGCGCGTATTGCTGCAGGCCGACGAGGTCGTGTTAACGGCGGCGCCGGACCTCGCCAACCTCCGCAATGCCAAGAATGTCCTCGATCTGTTGAAGCTGTCGCGCAAGAACGACGGAGCGCCGCATCTCGTCATAAACACGGCGAACATGCCGAAACGGCCCGAGATCTCGGTCCGGGAGTTCGAGCAGGCGCTCGGCCTCAAGGCGGCCGCCGTGATCGATTTCGACTGCGAGACATTCGGTCAAGCCGCCAACAACGGCCAGATGATCGAGGAACTCAACGCCAAGGCCAAGGCGACCCAGAGCTTCCGGGACCTCGCGATGGCGCTCTCCCACCGCAAGGAGACCAAGGTCGAGAAGAAATCAGCCTTGGCCCCCCTGCTAGAGAAGCTCAAGCTCATGCGCTGAGGATCAGGCTCGATGTTCGGCAGGCGCACAATCGATTCCCCCGCGCAGCGACGGCTGCCTCAGCAGCCGCCCGCCGGCGCGCAGCCGCCCCACACCGCCGAGTCGCGGGCCGCGCCCGCTGCGGTCGCTCAGTTGGCGCGCGCCGAGCCGCAAGAGCCCCAGCGCAAGCACTCCGAGGAGTACTACGACGTCAAGACGACGGTGTTCAACGCGCTGATCGACACCATCGACCTGACGCAGCTCGCCAAGCTCGACGCCGCCGCCGCGCGCGAGGAGATCCGCGACATCGTCAGCGAGATCATCCAGGTCAAGAACGTCGTCATGTCGATCGCCGAGCAGGAGGAGCTGCTCGAGGACATCTGCAACGACGTGCTGGGTTACGGCCCGCTCGAGCCGCTGCTGGCCCGCGACGACATCGCCGACATCATGGTCAACGGCGCCGCGACGACCTACATCGAGGTCGGCGGCAAGGTGCAGAAGACCAACGTCCGCTTCGCCGACAACCAGCA
>DATETZ010000161.1:0-10386 GCA_035283385.1 Hyphomicrobiaceae bacterium | reverse complement strand
GCCAGCTCGTGGCCGGCGAAGGCAACGCATGTCGGTTCGGGGGCCGCCGAAACGGGGACGAAGACGATGTCGAGGCCATCGGTCATGAGTGGCGCGGCTCCTTAGGCGCGTGCCTGGCCCAGGGCCGCGGGGAGCGCGGGCCGCGGACCGGTGTCCGCGGCGCGCGAGTCCCATGGCGCGACGCCGATCGCTCGCCACTGGCCATGCGCTGAGGCAGGGGGATGAGAGTCAGTCCTCAGGAGGCAAATTAAACGGTCGGGAGGGAAGTGCAAGCCGGACGAGAGACCGCAGGGGCGTTTGACCGCTCGCGGGTCGCGCGGGACCCCGGATGACCGAGCCTCCCGCGGCGCCCCTAGTCCTTTGTCAGAGGCCGAAATTCCGCCACCGTGGCGTGAAAGACGAAATGCCGGGGGAGAGGGTGGATCTCGGACCTTGGCGGCAGCACCAGCCGTCCGTCAGGTCAGCCAGGCGCCGAGCAGAGCCGCCCGACAGCCGACGATGACGATATTTGCGCGATACGTATTCCGACAGGCCGGGGGAGCGCTGCTGCTCATTCTCGTGTCGCTTTCGGGAATCGTGTGGATCTCGCTCGCGCTGCGCGAGCTGGATGTGGTCACGGCCCAGGGCCAGAGCGGCTGGACGCTGCTCAAGATGACCACGCTCGGGCTGCCGAACTTCATGGCCATCATCGCACCCTTCGCCTTCCTCATTGCCGTTATCCACACCTTGAACCGCCTCAACGGCGACAGCGAACTCATCGTGCTCACCGCCTCCGGCGCCACCATCTGGACCGTGGCGCGGCCGATCCTCGCGCTCGCTGTTCTGGTCGCGGCTTTCGTGTCGTTCGTCAATCATCTGGCGATGCCGTGGAGTCTGCGTCTCCTGGGCGAGATCGTGCTCCAGGTGCGCACGGATCTCCTCACGCAGGTCATGCAGCCGGGACGGTTCTCGAGCCCGGAGCGCGGCGTGACGTTCCACATCCGCGAGCGGGAGCTCAATGGCGAGCTGCGCGGCCTCCTCATGCAGGACGCCCGCGACGCCAAGCAGGTCCAGTCGTACCTCGCCGAGCACAGCGTCATCGTCAAGCAGGGCGCCACCGCCTACATGGTCATGACCGACGGCCACATCGTGCGGCGCACGGATGCCACGGCCCCCGCCCAGGTTGTCGCGTTTCAGAAGTACGTGGTCGATCTCGACCAATTCGAGGAGAAGACCACGGATGCGGCAGACCTCAAGCCGCGCGAGCGCTACTTCAGCGAGCTCACCCATCCGGAGCCCGGCAGCCACAGCTACCGCCAGTCGCCGGGCCGGTTTCAGCAGGAGTTGCACGAGCGCTTTTCCAACCCGTTCTATCCGCTCGCATTCGCCCTATTCGCGCTGGCCGCGGTCGGGCAGGCGCAAAGCACGCGCCAGAACCGCCTCGAGCGCATTTTCGGGGCGCTCGTCGGCGCCGGGGCAATCCGCCTCTCGGGGCTCGCCGTCAGCAACATTGTGGTCGTCAAGGCTGCCGCCGCGCCCGTGCTTTATCTGATCCCGTTTCTCGCGGCAGGGACAGCCGTCGTGCTCATGGTGCGCGGCGCGCGCCCGCGTGGCGGCAGACTGCTCCTTGAGCGGATCATCGACCTTCTGGCGCCGCTCGCCGAGAGCGAGAGGATGAGACGAGCGCGGCCGGCCCGTGCGCTCGCGACGGGGAGGAGCTAGCCCGATGCCGCGCGTGTCGACGCTCGAGCTCTACATTGGCCGGCGCTTTCTCACGGCGATCTTCGTCACCTTGTGCGGGTGCTCCCTGCTCATTTTCATGATCGACTTCGTCGAGCTGCTGCGGCAGTCGGGTAAAAGCGGCGCCGCGCAGGCCTCGTCCTTGCGCCTCGCCTGGATGGCGTTCCTGCGCCTGCCGGCCTACACCGAGTTCCTGCTCGGCTTTGCGGTGCTCGTCGGCTCGATCGGGGCGCTGCTCATGCTGGGGCGAAAGAGCGAGCTTGCCGTCATGCGTGCGGGGGGCATGTCGGTGTGGCAGTTCCTGCGGCCCGGGCTCGTGACCGCGTTCGCGCTCGGCGTGGTGAGCGTCGTCGGCTACAATCCGCTGGCGGCATCGGCGCGCGACCTGTCGGAGCGGCTCCACGCCCAGACCTTCGGTCGCGAATCCAATCTGCTGCGGTCGGGATCGGCAGGCACCTGGCTGAGACAGGACGGTGCCGACGGCCAATCGGTGCTCACGGCCGCCTATGCGACCAACCGCGGGCTCGATCTGGCGAACATTACAGCGTTCATATACGACGCCCAGGGTCACTTCGCCGAGCATGTCGACGCCAAAGAGGCCCACCTCGAGCAGGGCTACTGGGTCATGAGGAATGCCCTCGTCACGAGGCTCGGCCGCGAGCCGGAAACGTTCGGCACGTACCTAGTCTCGACCTACCTCACGCCGGAGCGGGCCGCCAGCGCTTTGGGCAACCTCATCTCGGTCTCGTTCTGGGAGCTGCCAGACTTGATAGAAGTTGCTGAAAAAGCCAGGCTTTCGTCATCTCGCTTGCGAATTCAATACGAGATCTTGGTGTCGCGACCGCTGCTTTGTGTGGGCATGGTTCTTTTGGCTGCAACTGTGTCGTTGCGGTCATTCCGCACGGGGGGGATACAGACTATGGTCGTGGCAGGAATGGTGGGGGGGCTCGGCTTCTTCCTCTTAGCGGAGGTTTCACGACAGATCGGCGTCGCCGGTCTGGTGTCTCCGCAGGCGGCCGTGTGGATGCCGATCCTTGTTGCCATTCTGATCTCGCTGACGGTGCTCCTGCACCAGGAGGACGGCTGAGTGATGCGTGTTGCGCGGACCTCGCGGGCGACATGCGGTAAGTTTTGTCAACCGATGCGGCGCCGCCCGGCGGCCGCAGTCGGTCGTTTGTGCATGTTTGCCGTGCTCCTCGCCGCCTCTGTCCTCGTGCCGGCCCGGCCCGCCGACGCCCAGGACCCGAGCTTGAACGCCAGTAGCGGCTCCTCCAAGAGCACCGCATTTCCCAAGCAACAGGGCGGCATGTTCGGCAACACACGTGCCGTCGACAAGGCGCTGCCTCTCTACCTGCAGGGCGATCAGCTGATCTACGACACCAAGCGCAACCAGGTCGTGGCCAAGGGCAATGTCGAGATCTACTACAACGACAATATTCTGACCGCGGACGAGGTGATCTACGACCAGGGCGCCAGCACGCTCACCGCCGTTGGCAACGTCGAGCTCAAGGAAGCCAACGGCAATGTCGTCCGCGCCGAGCGCTACACGCTGACCGACGACTTCCGCGACGGCTTCGTGCAGTCGCTCTCCATCGTTACTCGCGACGACAGCCGCATCACCGCCGAACAGGCCCAGCGGCGCGGAGGCAACGTCACCGAGTTCACCAATGGCCGCTTCACGGCTTGCAAGAGCGAGGGCAACATGCCTCCGCTGTGGTGCATCGGCGCCAAGAAAGTCATTCACGATCAGGCGGACGCGACCATCACCTACCAGGATGCCTGGTTCGAAATCCTCGGCACTCCCGTGTTCTACCTGCCCTACTTCCAGCACCCCGATCCGTCGGTGAAGCGCAAGAGCGGGTTCCTGATGCCGTCGTACGGGAGCTCGGAGGATCTCGGCTTCATGAGCGAGGTCCCCTATTATTTCGCGCTCGCCCCCAATTTCGACTTCCTCTTCCATCCCGCCTATTGGTCCAACCAGGGGGTGCTCTGGCAGGGCGACTGGCGCCACAAGCTCGCCGAAGGCGAGTACTCGGTGAAGTTTGCGGCGATCGACCAGGATTGCAGCGATCTCCCCGATGGATGTCTGGGCAACGAGGGTCTCGACGGCTGGCGCGGCAGCTTCGAGACCAAGGGCAGCTTCTCGCTGTCCTCGTGGTGGAAATACGGCTGGGACGCCACGATCGAAAGCGACGACGAGTTCCGGCGTTTCTACAAGCTCGACAACATCCTGCTCACCGACCGCGTGAACACGGTCTATTTGAAGGGCCTGTCCGACCGCAGCTACTTGGGCGCCAACCTCTATCACTTCGGCGGACTTCTCGCGCAGGATACGCCAGAGTCGGAATCGCTGGTGCACCCGGTCATCGACCACAACTACGTGTTCAACGACCCGGTGCTGGGCGGCGAGCTCAGGTGGAACACCAACGTCCTGAGCTTCTCGCGCTCCGACGTCGATGTCGCCACTGGCACGCGTCAGGATCAGGACATGAACCGGGCGGTGACCGAGATCACATGGCGCCGGCGCCTGACCGACACTCTCGGCATCACCTACACGCCGTTTGCCGAGCTCAGGGGCGACGTCTACCAGCTCAACGATTACGTCGACCCGGTTTCTGGCGACCCCATATCGGACGAGACTATCACGAGGGGTCTCGCCACGGGCGGGGCGACGGTTGCCTATCCCTGGGTTGCCAACGGCGCCGGCGGCTCGCACGTCATCGAACCGATCGGACAGATCGTCGTGCGCCAGGCGAGCGTCGAGCAGCGCGGTCTTCCCGACGAGGATGCCAAGAGCCTCGTCTTCGACGACACGACCCTGTTCGAGACCGACAAGTTCTCCGGCTACGACCGCCTCGAGACCGGCACGCGGGCCAACGTCGGCATCCAGTACACGTTCCAGGCCAACAGCGGCGGCTACGCGCGCGTGCTCGCCGGCGAGAGCTTCCACTTGAAGGGCGACAACCCCTACAACGATCCGGGCGCGGACTCGGAAGGCGACTTCATATTCTCGCCGGTCAGTGGGCTCGACACCGACCGCTCCGATTATGTGCTCGGCCTCTACCTTGCCCCGACCGATGTGTTCCGGGTCGTCGCGCAGAGCCGCTTCGACGACAGCACTTTGGATCTGAGGCGCGAGGACATCTCGGCGTTCTTCCAGTACGGGCCGGTGCAGGCGCAGACCACCTACGCCTATGCGGCGGCCACGCCCGAGCTCGGCA
The DNA here is from genome assembly GCA_035283385.1 of Hyphomicrobiaceae bacterium. Taxonomy (GTDB): domain Bacteria; phylum Pseudomonadota; class Alphaproteobacteria; order Rhizobiales; family Hyphomicrobiaceae; genus Hyphomicrobium_C. The sequence goes on along the minus strand of DATETZ010000161.1, from coordinate 5,446 downwards.
CCGACGTGGATCAGCAAGATATCGTCGGCGCGCTGGGGCTCAAGCTGACGGACCGCTGGACCTTCGCGGCCGCGGCGCGCTACGATATCGATGAAGAAAAGATGCTGACCGACTCCTTCTCGCTCAGATACCTCGACGAGTGCTTCATGCTGAGCGCAACGTATTCGGAGACGTTCATCACCGACGAGGACCGCCACATCGAGCCGGACCGCACCGTCATGCTGCGCTTCGAGCTCAAGCATCTCGGCGGGTACAAGTACAAGACCGACGTCAACGACTTCGTGTTCGGCGACGACCAGCCGCAGACGCCGTGAGCGAGCCCGCGGCTGGGCTCGAGGCGCCCGCCGTGGCCGGCTGCCGCCCGCGACCGGCAAGCTCCGGCCGGCGAAGGGCCCGCAGACGGGATGTCCCGCGCCGTGGCGTGCCATGTCTGCGCCACGGTTGGTGTGGATAAGGCAGTCGGGCCACGAGCGGCAGGGCTATGATCGACGATCCCGAATCGCGCCATCCGCGAGACGTTCAAAATGCGCGTTCCTCTCAAGCGCTTGGTCGTCACTGAGACCGCCGCCGTCGTGCTCTTGGCCGGCCTTGGCGCGCTGGCGCCGTCGATCGCCGAGGACGGCACCAAGAAGCCCTCCCCTTCGGTGACGCAAGAGGCTGGGACGGCCCCGCCCGCGGGGCCGAAGAGCGCGGTCAAGTCCGCCGCGGCGCCGACGCCCGAGGACGCGGCCGCGAAGCCGCCGGCCAAGGCCGCGGCCCGGCCTAAGGGCTCCACCCAGTCGATCGCGGTGCTGGTCAACGACGAGCCGATCACGGCCTACGAGATCGAGCAGCGCGCGACCTTCATCGCCTTGAGCTCCGGCGGCAAGGGCCAGGACATGAAGGACAAGGCCGAGGCGCGCTGGAAAGAGATTATCAAGGACCCGCGCACGAACGAGCGGTTCAAGGAGCTGCTCAAGGAGAAGAACGTCACGTCGCGCGAGGAGGCGCAGGCGTTGCAGGCGAGCTATATAAAAAACCTGCAGCAGGACATGATCGAGCAAATGCGGCGGGATGCACGGGCAGGCGCGGTCGCGGGCTCGCGCGGCAAGGCCAAGGAGGAGCTGATCGAGGAGCGCCTCAAGTTGCAGGAGGCCAAGCGGCTGAGCGTCGTTGCCAGCGACGAGGATGTCGATCGCGTCATCGGCGGCATTGCCGAGCGCAACAAGATGAAGCCCGAGCAGTTCGCGCAGCACATGAAGGGCATGGGCGTCGACATCAGCACCATGAAAGCGCGCTTCAAGGCCGAGATCTCGTGGCGGGAGGTCGTGCGGCGGCGCTTCGGCCAGCAGATCGCCATCACCGATCGCGATGTGGACCGCCTGATCGCCACTGCTCCGGCTGGCGAGGACACCGTAGAGTTGCAGCTCCAGCGCATCGTCGTGCCGATGCCGGCCAAGATCGACCAGAAGCTCATCGCCCAGCGCGTCGCGGACGCGGAGGCGATCTCCGCCAAGTTCGACGGCTGCAAGAGCGCGCCCGCCATCGCCGCCGCCGCCGGCGCCAAGTTCGAGGACCTGGGCACGAAGTCGCCGTCGAGCATCCCGGAGCCGATGCGCAGCCTGCTCTTGAATGCCGGCGACGGCGAGATGCTTCCGCCCAGCGTCGGCGAGCGCGGGATCGAGCTGTGGGCCGTGTGCGGGCGCAAAGTTGTCAAGGCCGATGAGCAGAAGCGGGAGACGGCCCAGAACGAGCTGCGCCAGAAGGAGTTCGAGATCCTCGCCAAAAAGCACTTGAAGGATCTGCGCCAGGACGCCGCCATCGAGTTCCGCTGATGGCGCTGGCGGCGCAGAGGCGGATCGCGCCGCTCGCTCTCACGATGGGCGAGCCCGCGGGCATCGGGCTCGAGATCACGCTTGCCGCGTGGCGCGACCGGTTGCAGCGCAGCGTGCCGCCGTTCGTTTTCTACGCCGATCCCGAAGCCGTGAGGGCGCGGGCGCGGCTGATCGGTCTCAAGGTGCCGATCGAGGTGGTCGACCGCGCCGAGCGCGCCGCCGAGGTGTTCGTCGATCGCCTGCCCGTGCGGCCGGTCCGTCTCGAGGCCGAGACGCGTCCAGGGGAGCCCGATCCCGCCAACGCCGGTGCCGTCATCGCCGCGATCGAGGGCGCCGTGGCCGCGGTCGCCAAGGGCGAGGCCGCCGCCCTCGTCACCAACCCCATCGCCAAGAGCGTGCTCCAAGCCGGCGGCTTCGAGCATCGCGGGCATACGGAGTTCCTCGAGCACCTCGCGGAGCGCCATCAGGCGGGGCGGCGCTTCCATGCCGTCATGATGCTGGTCGCGGACCAGCTGAGAGTGGTGCCGCTCACGGTGCATATGCCGCTCGCCGACGTGCCCAAGGCCATCACGCGCGGCCTCATACTCGATACCGTGCGCGTGACCTGGGAGGCGCTGCGCCGCGACTTGGGCCTCCCTCTCCCGCGCATCGCCGTGACCGGCCTCAATCCGCACGCCGGCGAAGCCGGGACGCTGGGGCGCGAGGAGGAGGAGGTGATCGCGCCGGCCATCGAGGAGCTCAGGTCCGAGGGCCTTTCGATTACCGGTCCGCATTCCGCCGACACGCTGTTCCACGCTGCCGCGCGCGCGGGCTACGACGCCGCCGTCGCCATGTACCACGATCAGGCGCTCATCCCGTTCAAGACCCTCGCCTTCGAGACGGGAGTGAATGTGACGCTCGGCCTGCCGTTCGTGCGCACCTCGCCGGACCACGGCACGGCCTTCGACATCGCGGGCGAGGGCCGCGCCAGCCCGGAGAGCCTGATCGCCGCCCTGAAGCTCGCCGAGGCTTTGGCCGTGAGCCGCGCAAAGGGCCGGCGAAGGGACGGCCGATGAACGAGGGCGACGCCGGAGAGGCGCGGCCCGGTGCGAGCCCCGATGGGCTCGCTCCGTTGCGCGAGGTGATCCGCGCCTTGGGCCTCTCCGCCAAGAAAAGCCTCGGCCAGAACTTCATTCTCGACCTCAATGTCACGCGCCGGATCGCGCGGGCCGCGGGCCCCCTCGAGGGGCGCACGGTGCTCGAGGTCGGCCCCGGGCCCGGTGGACTGACGCGCGCCCTGCTGCTCGAAGGGGCGGCTCGCGTGCTTGCCGTCGAGCGCGACGAGCGCTGCCTGCCGGCCCTCGCCGAGATCGGCGCACGCTATCCGGGCCGCCTCCGCGTGCACCGGGGCGACGCCCTCGAGGCCGACTGGCTGACGCTGGTTCGGGGCGAGAAGAGCAAGGTCATCATCGCGGCGAACCTGCCTTTCAACGTGGCGACCCTTCTCCTCGTCGGCTGGCTCGAGACGGAGCCGTGGCCGCCCTGGTACGAGCGCATGGTGCTCATGTTTCAAAAGGAGGTGGCGGAGCGCATCGTCGCCCGCCCGGAGACGAAGGCCTACGGCCGCCTCGCCGTCATCACCCAGTGGCGCACCAAGGCGCGCATGATCATGACCCTCAAGCCCGAAGTCTTCACGCCGCCGCCCAAGGTCGCCTCCGCCGTGGTCGAGCTCATCCCCCGCCCCGAGCCCAATCCTGCCTGCTCGGCCAAGGCGCTCGGCCGGCTCACGGCGGCGGCGTTCGGGCAGCGCCGCAAGATGCTGCGCGCGAGCCTGAGGCAGCTGGTGCCCGCGCCCGAGGCGCTGCTCGAGGTTGCGGGGATTGCGCCCGAGCGTCGCGCCGAGGAGCTTTCCCCCCGCGACTTCGCACGCCTCGCCCTGGTCCTCGAGCGCTCGCAGGCCGGCAGGCTCTGAACAGCCGCTATAAATCCGGAAGGGCTAATGGCGAAGCGCGAGCAACCGCCGCGCGCCGTGAGCGTGCTCCGCCGGCCGTGACCCTATGAGAAAATCGGGCTAGCGGGCCGCGACCCGGCGCTCGCGCGCGACCGCGACCTTGGCCGACGCGGTCTGCGTGTAAAGCTCGAGCTCGTCCTCGCTGTGGTCCGAGACCGGGACCAGCGCGGTGTCCATGTAGCGGCTGGCATCGGGATCGCCGACGATGCGTTTGCGGATCGACTTCAGCTCGCTCAATCGCCGCGCAAGCCCCACGTACTTGCGCACCGTTTCCGCAATGTAGCGCGGATAGAACACCCACACGGGCTCGATCGGCAGCCCGGGGCGGCGCTCGGTCCGCCTCTTGAGGCGGAAGATGCCGGCCTGCAGCGGGTGGACGTTCTCCAGGGGGACAGCGGCCGAGAACCACAACAGGATCATCATCAGCCGGTGGGTGCAGATGCCGCTGGCCGCCGCCCGGCGCAGAATGGTCTCCAGATGCTCCGGCGTGTAGAATTGCGACCACGCATCGCGGTAAGCGGCCTGCCACGCCTCTCTGCTCATCAGCGCGTGATCCGTGACCACATGCTCGAGCTCGTAGCGGTTCATGTCGCCATCCATGGCGGCGCCCTTCGCGGCGAGCACCTTGTGATCCTCCGATCCCGGGAGCGGCGTCAGGATGAAGAACTCGAGCGCGTCGATCGGGAGCTCGCGCTTGATGATCTCGATGTCGTGGCGGATCGAGGCCGGCGTGTCGTTCGGGAAGCCCAGGATGTAGCCGGCAAAGGTCATGATGCCTTCCGCCTTCCAGGCGAGCAGCATCTTCCGGTACTCGGTGAGCTTGTTCTGGCGCTTCTTGGCCGCGATCAGATTTGCCGGGTTGATGTTCTCGAGCCCGATGAAGACGCGGGTCACGCCGGCGCGGCGCGACTTCTCGATGAAGTTCGGGATCTTGTGGCACAGGGTATCGACCTGGATCATGAAGCGCACATCGAGGCCGTCGCGTTCGCGCAGCTCGATGATCCGGTCGTAGATCGGCTCCCAGTCCTTGTTGCGCGCGAAGTTGTCGTCGGTGATGAAAAAGCGGTCGACGCCCTGCTCCCAGTTCAAGCGGATGATCTCCTCGACGCTGTCGGGAGACCGGTAGCGCGACTTGCGGCCCTGAACGTTGATGATGGTGCAGAACGAGCATTGAAACGGGCAGCCGCGCCCGGCGTCGAAGCTGGTCACGTTGCCGACCGTGCGCTTGACGAAGTCCTTGGCGAGGAACGGCGGCGCGTCGACCTGCTCGAGGCCCGGCAGGTCCTTCATATAATCGTAGACCGGGCGCAACTTGCCGGCGGCGGCATCGAGGATCACCTCGTCGAGATGCTCCTCGCATTCGCCGGCAAAAATGTGCAGACCCATGTCGCGCGCGGCCCTGATTTCGACCGGCAGCTCGGGCAGCATCGCGAGGCAGCCTGAAACATGAAAGCCGCCGATCACGACCTGGATCCCGGCCTCGTGTAGCGGGCGCGCGATATCGAGCGCGCGCGGAAACTCGTTCGACTGCACGCCGACCAGACCGACGAAGCCGAAATTACCGTGGCGCCGGAAGCGCTCGATCAATTGCTCGGGCCTGATGCGCGTGTTGGTCTCGTCGATGGCCGTGACATCGATGGCG
>DATETZ010000160.1:0-9526 GCA_035283385.1 Hyphomicrobiaceae bacterium | reverse complement strand
GGCGCGGACGGCCATGCTCCGCCGCCAGCTCAAGGAGGGCGCCAAGCTCGACGACCTCCTGGTCCCGGCCTTCGCCACGGTCCGCGAGGCGGCCAAGCGCACGCTCGGGCAACGGCACTTCGACGTGCAGCTCATCGGCGGCATGGTCCTGCACAAGGGCAGCATCGCCGAGATGAAGACGGGCGAGGGCAAGACGCTCGTCGCCACGCTCGCCGTCTATCTCAACGCACTCGCCGAGCGCGGCGTTCACGTGGTCACCGTCAACGACTACCTCGCCCGGCGCGACGCCGAGTGGATGGGGGCCATCTACAGGTTTCTGGGTCTCGCGGTCGGCTGCATCGTGCATGGCCTCGACGACAGCCAGCGCAAAGCGGCCTATGCGTGCGATGTGACCTACGGCACCAACAACGAGCTCGGCTTCGATTATCTGCGCGACAACATGAAAATGCGCACCGACGACATGGTGCAGCGCGGACACGCGTTTGCCATCGTCGACGAGGTCGACAGCATCCTGATCGACGAGGCGCGCACGCCTCTGATCATCTCGGGCCCGACGGAGGATCGCGCCGAGCTCTACAATGCCGTCGACGCGCTGATGAAGGATCTGGTCAGGGATCACGACAAGATTGCAAGGGAGCTCGAGAAGTCCCACGACAAGGAAGAGCTGAAGGAGCTCTTGAAGAGCAAAGGGCTACTCGAGCTCGACGAAAAGCAGCGCCAGGTGGCGCTGACCGATGCCGGCAACGAGCGCATGGAGGATATCCTGACTAAGAGCGGCCTCATGACGGGCTCGCTCTACGACATCGACAACGTGTCGATCGTCCACCACGTCAACCAGGCATTGAAGGCGCACAAGTTGTTCCAGCGCGACAAGGATTACATCGTCAAGGCGGGAGAGGTGATCATCATCGACGAGTTCACCGGCCGCATGATGCCGGGCCGGCGCTACTCGGAAGGCTTGCACCAGGCGCTCGAGGCCAAGGAGCACGCCACCATCCAGCCGGAGAACCAGACGCTCGCCTCGATCACCTTCCAGAACTACTTCCGTCTGTACAAGAAGCTCGCCGGCATGACGGGCACCGCGCTCACCGAGGCCAACGAGTTCATGGACATCTACGGGCTCGAGGTGCTCGACATTCCGACCAACCTGCCGGTCGCCCGCGACGACGAGGACGACGAGATCTACCGCACGCAAAAAGAGAAGCTGGCGGCCATCGTCACGACCATCGCCGACGCCCACAGGCGCGGCCAGCCGGCCCTCGTCGGCACGACGTCGATCGAGAAGTCGGAGCAGCTCTCGGCGCTTCTAAAGGACCGGGCCTACATTGCCGAGCTTGGCCGCTCGCTCACGGCTCAGGCCGAGAAGCTTAAGGATGCAAAGAAGGACGGTAAGCCGAATGCCGAGGCAGAGCTCAAGGAATTTCTGTTGGATATAGGCGACTATCTAACCACGGTCGCCAAGTCGAAGAGCAACTCCGATCCCGTTCCCCACCAGGTGCTGAACGCCCGTTATCACGAGCAGGAGGCGCATATCATCGCTCAGGCCGGCGTACCGGGTGCCGTAACCATCGCGACCAACATGGCGGGCCGGGGGACGGACATCCAGTTGGGTGGAAATGCGTCGTACCGGATAAACGATTGGCTCGCGGAGGAGTACCAGGCTGGGCGACTTTCGGAAGTACTCGGCCACGATAGTATCAACACCATAAAAACATTGGTCGGCACACGTTGCAGTGTTCGCACGGAAGAACTCGATTTGTTTGGAGACGATGCGGTCTCAACGGATAGAATACGCCCACCGGGCAAGGCGGGGGACACACATTTCAACACGCTCGATACGTGGGTGGACACAATTCTCCGTAGTTGGGTTGAGGCGGATGCAGCAGCAGGCCGTAAGCCAAGTCAATCTGAGGCCGATGCTCGACGTGCGGTCATTGAAGCAAAGTGTCTGGAGATCGATAAGAAGCGCTTTCAAATTGAGACGGACGTCGCGGAGAAGAGAAAAATAGCCATCGATGCGGGCGGCCTCTTTGTCATCGGCACCGAGCGTCACGAGAGCCGGCGCATCGACAATCAGCTGCGCGGCCGCTCGGGCCGCCAGGGTGATCCCGGACGCTCGAAGTTCTATCTCGCGCTCGACGACGACTTGATGCGCATCTTCGGCTCGGAGCGCATGGACGGCGTCTTGAAAACGCTCGGCCTTCAGGAGGGCGAGGCGATCACGCACCCGTGGATGAACAAGAGCCTCGAGATGGCGCAGAAGAAGGTCGAGGCGCGCAATTTCGACATTCGCAAGCAGATCCTCAAGTACGACGACGTGATGAACGACCAGCGCAAGGTGATCTTCGACCAGCGCATCGATATCATGGCCGAGGAGGACGTCTCCGAGACGGTGAAGGATTTGCGCCACCAGGTGGTGCAGGACCTCGTCACGCGCTTCATCCCCGAGAATGCCTACGCCGAGCAGTGGGATACCAACGGCCTGAAGGAGGCGATAGCCGGCATATTCGGGCTCGATTTGCCGATCGGGACGTGGGCCGAGGAGGAAGGAATCGCCGACCGGGAGATCTCGGAGCGGCTCATCGCCGCGGTCGACGAGCGGGCCGCCAAGAAGGCCGCCGAGATCGAGCCCGGCACCTATCGCCAGATCGAGAAGATGGTGCTCCTGCAGACGCTCGATCACCTCTGGCGCGAGCATCTCGTCACGCTCGAGCACTTGCGGCAGGTGATCGGTTTTCGCGCCTACGGCCAGCGCGATCCGTTGAACGAGTACAAGAGCGAGGCATTCGTGCTGTTCGAGAGCATGCTTGCAAGGCTGCGCGAGGCGACGACCGGCCAGCTCATGCATGTCGAGCTCGCCCCGCCCGAGGAGCAGCCCGCGCTCAAGCCCGTCGAGCTGCCGGAGATGCACGCCCATCACATCAATCCGACGACCGGCCTCGACGAGTTCTCCGGGGAGCTTGCGATGGCCGACGCGGCCATCGCCGCCAGGGGCCAGGGCAGCCGACTGCCCGAGAAGCGCGCGCCGCTGCAAACACGCCGGGGGGCCGACAGCATCGATCCCGCCGATCCTGCGACGTGGGGCAAGATCGCGCGCAACGCGCCCTGCCCGTGCGGCTCGGGCAAGAAGTACAAGCACTGCCACGGCAAGTTCGACTGAGGGTTAGCAATTCGGTGTCTGACTCTGAGGGTCAGATATCGTCGCTGAACACGAAATGTCGAGATCGGCGACCTCGGCTAGGAATTCCACGACTGTGAAGAGGCCCATGCACGCCATCGCGCCCGTGCGCCTCTCCGTCCCGCGTGCGAGGCGCTTGGCCAGGATCACGGACGGTATGGCGGGCACATAGGCTCCGTGTCCGCTTCCGGCGACAAGGTGCCAGTCAACGCGCTTGGGCTGCCCCTGCCGATCCTCGCCTTCGAGCACGACGAACATGCCCCCGCGGTCGCTGCCGAGGAAGGAGAGGTGGCGCTTCACGGCGAGGAGCGGGGCCGCGAACCGATCGGGCCGTCCGATTGCTCCCGCCCGCACGAGCCACGACAGACCCCACAGCCCGAGATGGACAAGGCCGACCTCGAGGCCGGCTTGGAAGCGCACCGTTCTGAGCGAGGGATAGCGGGCAGGAAAGAGGTCGAGATCGGGCACCTCGACGTAGCCCGTCCAGCGCCGGCCGAGCTCCGGGAAGACGGCACGGCCGAGCCCTTGCCAGCCGTAAACCATCCTCGTCTCGCCATCGAGCAACATGGGGATAGCCTTGCCGGCGCCGCCGAGCACGGAGGCCGCCGTTGCCGCGCCGGGATCGAAGCTCGAGCCCGGCGAGATGGCGATGTCGAGCCGCTCGAGGCGTCCGAAGCCGCCGGCGAAGCTTGCGACGACGGCCGAGGATAGCCCCGGCACGGAGCTGGCCCCGCTCGCGACGAGCACGCCCGCGGCCTTCGCCTCCCGATCGAGCGCCATGACGCCCGTGACGAAGGAGCGAGCGTCGGCGAGATCGACATAGTGGCAGCGGGCCGCGATGCAGGCTTTCGCGAGCGCGTAGTCCCGAGCCTGGTAAGGCCCCGAGGCATTGATCACGACCGAGGGCGCGAGCGCGCCGAGGTCGGCGGCGGTTGTCCGGGTCGCGTCGAGGACGGCCGAACCGATACTGGTCTTGGCTCCTCTACGGAGCGCGGCGGCCGCGGCCTCGGCCCGAGTCCGGCTTCTGCCGGCGACGACAATTTCGAGATCGCTTTCACGCGCAAGCCGCTCCGCCGCGCGTGCTCCGAAGGCGCCATAACCGCCGATGATCAGGACGCGCATCGCATCGTTCTCATCCGAGCGTGTGCGATAGCATGGGTTGAGCAGTGCGCAATCGCGAGCATGAACTTGGGCTCAAGCGTCGGTGTCACGATCACCCGTGACGCGCCCGAATGCTCGTGCCAGTTAGCGCCCGCTTGGCGGCGCGCTCGCGGAGGGAAGAGGCCCGCCGAGCCGGCTCATGTGCTCGGCCGCGAGCTCGGGCCTGCTCTCGCTCGCGGTCACGAGCGGCTCCGGGCAAGCCTCTCGGATTGAGCCTGCTGCCGAATAGCGCCGGCCCTTCTTGTGCGAGCTTTCGGCGTCCTTTGGCTTGCTCGCCTCCTCGACACTGGCGTCCTCGATGCGGTAGCGGCCCTCGCACATGCTGATGCGCGGTGGGCGGTGCGTGCGCTCGAAGGACTCGTAGCCCTCCTTGAGGTCGAGCCAGAAGCTTTGCCATTCGCTGGACTTGCGGGCGCTCAGGTTCTCTTCGGTCATCCTGAACGGGAACACGTGCACGGGCACATAGCGATTGCCGCCCCTCATAGCAGCCGCAACGAGCCCGTAGATCTCGGCGATAACGGGGTTGGTCATGGCAACGCAGCCGACCGAGGAGCAGCCGCCGTGCATCAGGATGTAGGAGCCGGTGCGGTCGTGGGCGCGGTCGAAGGAATTCGGGTAGCCGAGATTCAGGGCCCGGGGCCAGCGGCCGAAGCGCTGGAGCTGCCGCGACGTGATCGTGTAGAAGCCCTCGGGCGTCTGCCGGTCGCCTTCTCGGAGCTTGGGACCGAGCGTGCCCGACCAGTTGCAGATCGGGTAGCTCGCGAAAAGGACGTAGGAGTTCTCCTTCTCGATCCAGATCTCGAGTTGCTGCTCGGCCTTGAACAGGCGCATCAGCACCGGCGATCCGGACTTCAAGCCTTGTCCCGCAAGGCGCTCCTGAAGATAAGCCATGTCCGGCGTGCCCGGCAGCGGCAGGCGGCCGGCCTCTGCGGCCCGCTGGCGCTCGATCCGGTCCGGGGCCACATCCTTGAGCTCGATGGAAAGAGCGAGTGCGGGGCGAGATGTCGCCGTCGCGCCGGCGGCGAGCGGCAACGCCAGCCAGGCGAGGCTCGAGACGCGGCGCAACGCATCCCCATTCATACGCTCACTCCCTCCACTCAACCTGCGCCGGGGCCCTTCCCATCCGGCTCCGCCGGCCCGGGCCCTCACTCAATGCACAGAGCCGCCGCTCTTTTGAGAGCAGAATGTCCATTTGGCCCGCATGGGCAAGATGAATCTTGGTTAGCGGACAGTTCGACGCGCGGATGATGTGGACAATCGTGCCCCGCCCGCAACGGCGCCTGTCCGCTCAAGAAAGAAGGATGGCTAAGCCGCCGGCTTCGCTGCCGGGCACCGCGCCTCGATCGGCGTGCTGCCATCGGCCGCCGATCCCGCAGCCTCGACCGCATAGCGCGCGCCGCACACGCTCACCTTGGGCGGAAGGAGGCTGGACGCGAAAAGATCATGGCCGGCCTTCAGTCCCCGCCAGAATTCGGCGTGCGGGCTCGCGCTGTGCCGTTCGAGGTTCGTTTCCGTCATGCGAAACGGGAAGACCTGGACCTGGAAGCGCTTCTGGCCGTTGCCGAGCGCGGCCGTGACGATGCGCCAGATCTCGTCGATCACGGCATTGGTCATGGCAAAGCAGCCGATCGAGGCGCAGCCCCCGTGAACCATGAGCAGCGAACCCGTACGCCCAAGCGCGCGGTCGAGCGCGTTCGGGAAGCCGAGGTTGAACGAGCGGTGCCAGCGGCTGGCCGGGTTCAGGGCCTTCTCGTCCACTGTATAGAACCCCTCTGGCGCCTGGCGGTCGCCTTGGGCGATCTTTGGGCCGAGACGACCGGACCAGCGGCAGATGGGGTAGGTGGCGAAGCGGTGGAAGCGCCCGTCGCGGAGAAGCCACAGCTCGAGCTCGAACTCGCGCTTGAAGATGCGGATGAAGACGGGAGCGCCGAGCGCGACCCCATGCGCATTGAGCCGGCCATCGAGGCTCGCGAGGTCGGGGGTGCCGGGGAGTATTAGACCGAAGCCGACCAGCGCGGCGCGGCGCGCGCGCTCGAATTCGATCCATTGCTGCTCGATGTCGCCGGCCGAGAGCGGCAGGTATCGGAGCGCGAGCAGGGCGGTGGCCAAGAATATGAGGAAGACAGGAACGAGGAGGCGCCGTCTCCTGCCGGGCCTGGCCTTCGCCGGGCGGTTGCGGCCGGGAGGCGGCGCGGCCCGCCCCTCACCGGCGTCGGAATGGCTGCCCCCGCCCAAGCTTCACTGGCTGAAGCCGAGGGCGGAGGCGCCAGACGGCAGCGCGCCCGTCCGGATGACATCCGCGCCCGCCTCCGCCTCACTCATGCTCACTGCCGCAACCTCGGCTGCGTTGCGCACCTTGGGGCCACGCACGGTGATCCGCTCCTGGGCGATCTGCCACTCTGTCGGCCGCGGCGCGAAGGGTTCGAGAACAGGCCTCTGGAAGGCCGGGCACCTCCCTTTTGGATCGATGGAGCCACTCGCAGGCAACACGACGTTCACGACATAGCGGTGCTCGCACACGGCGACGGTAGGCGGCACGCGGTTGATCTCGAAGTAGTCGTAGCCTTGCTTCAGCATCGCCCAGAACCGATACCACCGGTGGCGCTTGAAGCGAGCGAGCTTCTCGTCCGTCATGCGGAACGGGAAGGCGTGGATCTCGAAGCTCGGCTGCCCGGCCTTGAACGCCTCGCGCGCCAGCGCATAGATCTCCTCGGACAAGGCGTCGGTCATTGCGTAGCACCCTGCCGACTTGCACTTGCCGTGCACCATGATGGCCTTTCCGGTGCGGTGCTGTGAGCGGTCGTAGGCGTTGGGAAAGCCGAGGTTGAAAGCGACGTGGAACTGCGAGTCGGGTTTCATCTGCTCAGGCGTGATCGTATAGAACCCCTCGGGGGCCTGCTTGTCGCCCTGCACCAGCTTGGGGCCGAGCTCGCCCGACCAGTTGCAGATCGGGTAAGTCTTGAAGTGATAGAAGCGCCCGTCATCGCGGGCCTTCCACACCTCGAGCTCCGACTCCTCCTTGAAGATGCGGATGAAGATGGGGGCCGTGGGATCCATGCCCTTCCTGCCGAGAAGCATCAGGGCTTCCTTCTCGAGGGGCTGCTCGGCGGGGGGAATCTGAGGACCGCTCGAGCACGAGCCGAGCACGCCGACGAGCGCGAACGCGGCAAGCGCCGTCCGCACGCGGACCATGCTGTTCCAACAGAGGATGATCAAACGCACACGCAATCCCCCCGGCGCAGGCTGACCACCATCGAGCAGAGACCGTAAACTTTTCGTTAACGTCACGGAATCCCTATCCTTCTTAGAGGACGGGGAGCGCCGACTGTCAAGCGAGTATCTGCAGGAATGCGGCGTCCGTACGGCGGCGCGTAAATCGTTGGCGGGCCCGTGGTTTGCGCCCGGCGCAGTGACGCCGGCCGGACCGGATTGGGGGACTGCCGCGCGGGATGGCGTGCGAGCGCAAAAGCGTCGCCTCGCGGCGCCAAGCGCCCGAGGTCATCCCTGAAAACTGATCGCCGACGTGTCATCCCGGACGCCATGCGGCCTCCACCCCCTTTGTCATCCTCGGCTTCATGCCGAGGATCCATGGTGCAGCAGCGACAGCATCAAGTGTGTGCACAACAATTCCCTTCCGCGCACTCTGACCGCTGGATCCTCGGGACCCTCGGCCTTCGCCAAGGGCAAGCAAGCCCGAGGATGACAGTGGAGTGTTGAGGCGCGCGGATATCCCTCGCGGCGCGGACGCCCGAGACGATGAGAGACCGGGGAGCGGGGCGGGTCGGGCCCTTCTCTTGTGTTCGGTTCGGATGCGGCCTTCGCCGCCCCACACGAGCGCAGCGGCTGTCCGCCGCCATTCCCCGGATTGCATCCCTGCCCGGGGCGACACCAACATTTTCGCGTTGGCGGCAGCATTGACCCGGGTGCCAGCTTATGGGCCCCGGCCGGCCTGCGCCGGTCCATTCCGTACAAGTCCGCCAGCGCACGTCTGCACCCCCGGCCGTTGGAATGGGCGGGTCGAGTGTAAGGCGCGTGCGGGGCGCGGGGATTTCTTTGTTCGCGTCCGGTGTCCGGCGGGCGCGCGCCGAGGGAGTAGAGGCCGTTGCTCTCTGCAAGGACGGCCGGGTTTTACTTTTCCGCTCCTGGGCCCATCCCTGACGCTGCCGCGGAGGGGCATTGTGGGCGGCGGTGGGCCAGGTGCGGAAGTGGAAATTTCTTCCCGTCAGTTCTTGCGGCACCAGGAGTACGGGTTTGGTTGGCCTCTGCAATAGAGGGGTGACGCAAACAGCCGGGTGAGTTTCTGTTCACCGGCAGGTGTGCTGCACGGCGATGCCTGACGACTCGGCAATACGCCCGTCTGGTGTCGGAGTGGATTGCTAACTCCGGGTTGGACCCGAGCCTGTTCGGCACACACTCTCTGAGGCGCACTAAAGCAACACTGAACTGCCGGGGTGCACTGGGATGCTCGCGCATCACTCCCGGAGTGATGCGGAATCAATTGCGCTGTTTCCACCTTTCTCCGGCAATGAACATTTGGCGCGGTGTCAGCCGTGAGCAGCAGCGACTCGAGACCTTGGCTCAGGCCACAAGCAAGTCGCCGAGATGGATCTCGAACAGGCGACCGTCGTTGACCTGATCGGCCCCGTAATCGGCGACGAAGAGACTGAGCTTGCCCGGATCGTCGTTCGGGTCGCTGCTCGGCGCAAATTCCAGGTCATCTATTTTGACGTTTGCGTTGTTAATCGGGTTGCGGTAGCCGCTGAGGATGTCGATCGTATCCAGGATCGCACCGCTGCGGTCAACTTGCCAAATATTATAGCTGGATTTCATGCCGACATAGAAAACGTCTTCGCGGGCGTCGTAGACCAGCGCGTCGGGATCCTGAATCGTTGACGGAAGGGTAATGTTCGAGAACACCTGCGTGCCGGTGCTGTTGGTCTCGATGATATTGCGGCTCGGGGTGCCGTTTATGATGAACAAATGGCCGTTGTTCGGGTCGACCGATATGTCGTCCGGGTCCATACTGCCGAGGGGCTTGGTCGCAAACTCCCCAAGCTTGACCGTAGGGTTGGCCGGATCGACCCAGAAGACCCTGTATTTGCTGTCATCGGAAATGAACATGTAACCCGTCGTGGGGTCGAACGCCAGGCCCGTCGGTTCCTTGGTGAAGCTGGTCAGGCTATACGA
>DATETZ010000159.1:0-4089 GCA_035283385.1 Hyphomicrobiaceae bacterium | reverse complement strand
GGAGCACGGCGATGCGGCCTTCTTCGTGGCCGGCAACCCAGCCAAATTCTACAAGTTCGCCGGCGAGGCGCGCACCAGGATCGGCCGCGAGCTGAAGCTCGTCGACGAGGATCGCTTCGAGTTCTGCTGGGTCGTCGACTTCCCGATGTTCGAGTGGAACGAGGACGAGAAGAAGATCGACTTCTCCCACAATCCGTTCTCGATGCCCCAAGGCGGGCTCGCCGCCCTCGAGGCCGCCAAGACGGACGAGGAGCTGCTCGCGCTCAAGGCCTATCAGTACGACATCGTCTGCAACGGCGTGGAGCTGAGCTCTGGCGCGATCCGCAATCACCTGCCCGAGGTCATGGTCAAGGCGTTCGCGATCGCGGGCTATGGCCCCGAGGTGCTGGAAGCCAAGTTCGGCGGCATGCTGAAGGCGCTCCAGTACGGCGCGCCCCCGCACGGGGGCGTCGCGCCCGGCATCGACCGCATCGTGATGCTCCTGGCCGGCGCCACCAACCTGCGCGACGTGATCATGTTCCCCATGAACCAGCAGGCGCAGGACCTGCTCATGGGCGCGCCGTCCGAAGTGAGCCCCAAGCAGCTGCGGGAGCTCTCGATCCGCATCGTCGCGCCGGAGAGGAAGGGTTAAGCGTCAGAGAACTCGAGAGTTTCACCCTGCGCGCGAGTTGGTGTACCTTCGGGTAAGGAGACCGCCATGCCTCCCATTGTTCGCGCGCGGAAATCAGAGTTGGACCTCGCCTGCCGGCGCTTCGGCGTCGACAGGCTGGAGCTGTTTGGCTCCGCCGCCACTGGCTCCTTTGATGAGGACACGAGCGACCTCGATTTTCTCGTGACGTTCAATGCCGAGGCACGCACGAAGGCGTTCGACAATTATTTCGGACTGCTCGAGTGTCTCGAGGAAATCTTCGGCAGGCCCGTCGATCTCGTCACCGCAAGGTCGCTGAAGAACCCCTACCTCGTCCGCGAAATCGAGAAGCAGCGGCAACTGGTCTATGCCCCATAGGCCGGAAAAACTGCTGGCCGATACTCTTGCGGCGGCGACGGCCATCGAGCAATTCATGCACGGGCGAACGCGCGATGCCTACAGCAAAGACTTGATGCTTCGCTCGGCGATCGAGCGCAGCTCGAAATCCTGGGCGAAGCCGTGCGGCGCCTGGAGGCGCTCGATCCCGCACTTGTGCGGCAACTCAGCGAGCACCGCCGCATCATCGCCTTCCGCAACATTATTGCTCACGGCTACGATGGCCTGGACGACGATGTCGTGTGGCAGGTGGTAACGGAGAAGCTACCGGTCGTCGCAGCCGAGGCGCGCCGGCTTCTCGATGAGATCGGGTCTGACGAGTAATGTTGTCCACGCTGGCACCAAGCGTTTGCGCGAGGTGGCGCTCGTCCCCATGAACCAGCAGGCGCAGGACCTGCTCATCGGCGCGCCGTCCGAAGTGAGCCCCAAGCAGTTGCGCGAGCTCTCGATCCGCGTCGTCGCGCCGGAGCGCAAGACCTGAGCCGCGCCGCACGAGGCCCCGGCGCAGGCGGTGGGACGCATTCCTGTCCGCGCCGGAAGGAGGGGACTCTTTTTCCTATTATCTATATTTGTGCGACAATTGGTCATCGCTGGCGATCGATTGTCGCCACAGTTTTGCTACCGGCCGGTGGCACACCCACGGCCGTCGCCGGGGGCGATCTCTTGGCCCCCCAATGAGGGACTTCGGCCCGCTCTTTTCGGCCGAAGGTCGGCGATCCAAATTAGGAGACATGCGATGTACCGGAAGTATCTGCTTGCAGGTGCTGGAATTGTTGCGCTCACAGCTCCGGCGTTGGCCGCGGAGTTTTTTGTCGCGCAAAACGCGGCGGACAAGACGTGCGCCGTCGTCGAGGCGAAGCCCGATGGCAAGACGGCGATGATGGTCGGCACCGCCTCCTTTAAGACCAAGGAGGAGGCCGAGAAGGCCATGGCCGCGGCGCCCGAGTGCAAGAAGAAGTAAGCCGAGCACGGCCGTAGCTCCCGCGCGAGACGGCAACGTTTAGCGCTGGGAGCAAGAAGCCAGCGTGAAAGTGGAGCCGCGCCCGCCCGGGCGCGGCTCCGTCCGTGTCTGCCTTCGCGCTCGAGAGGTGAGGCCGCCCTGCTCTCTCTCTCGGCGTGACCCTTACTAGGGCGGCGGCCCCTTACACCACGTTCCGGGACACGACCTCGGGGCCCGCGCCCGCGGGGCGCAGGGGATCGGCAGCCGTCTCCGATCCATCTTGTCTTCGTCGCAGAGAAAGGGGAGAACAGCGCCACTGCACCGGAGACCGGCACATCCCATGAAGCACGTTGCCCCCATTCTGCTCGCCCTCCTCCTTGTCGCGGCGCCCGCCTCGGCCAAGCCGCCCGAGCTGGCGGAGGTCTGGAACGGCGCCGAGATCGCCTGGCGCGACATGGGATCGGGCGTCAAGGAGGCGGTCCGCACCGGCAAGCCCGTGCTCATGCTTTTTCACGCCACCTGGTGCCAGATCTGCCGCCACTTCCGCGCCGTGTTCAAGGACCCCGGCATCGTCGCGGCCTCGCGCGATCTGGTCATGATCCTGGTCGACGTCGACAGGGAGCCGGACGTGAACGGCGGCTTTGCTCCCGACGGCGGCTACGTGCCGCGCACCGTGTTCCTCGACTCCGAGGGCAACATCAACGAGGCCCTTCAGAGCGCCAATCCGAAGTACCGCTATTCGGCCGACGTGGACGGGCCCGCGGAGCTCTTGTCGCTCATGAAGCGGGCGGCCAAAGGCGCAGTGCCGCCGCCCGGCGAGCGCGCGGAGCAGTAGTCGGCGACGATACGTTGTGGGGCTGCTCCGTTCCTTATTCTGCCTGTCTGTTCCCCAGGAGGCAGCTCCTGGCGCATGAGCCTCTGACCTCGGCCTCGGTGACGGGTCAAAGGGCGAGGGGGAAGGCATGGCGTGGGACGACCGGATTTTCCGCTATTGCGAGCGCGGCCAGGACCCGGCGTTCTGGGCCGAGCCCTTGAATGCGGCAACGAACGCGGCCTTCATCATTGCAGCCCTCGTGGCGGCATGGCAGCTCGCCCGCGCGCCGCGCCGCGCCACGGCCCTCGCCGAGCCGGTGCTCATCGCGCTGGTCTTGGTCATAGGCGTGGGGAGCTTCCTCTTCCACACCACCGCGACGCGCTGGGCCTCATTGGCCGACACGGGACCGATCGGCCTCTTCATGGTGGCCTACCTCGCCTATGCGCTGCGCCGGTATTTCGCGCTGCCCTGGATCTGGGTCGGCGCCGGCCTCGCGATCTTCATGTGGACACTGCACGGCGCGGTCGGAGTCCACTGCAGAACTGGGCTCTTGCCGGTCACGGAGGCCGCGGGAGGCGCGTGCCTCAACGGAACGGCGGGCTATGTGCCGGCATGGCTCGCGTTGTCCGGCATGGCGGCGGCGCTGTTGGTAAAGCGCCATCCCGCGGGCCGCACCCTCGCCTGGGCCGCAGCGCTGCTGCTCGTCTCGATGACGTTCCGGACCATCGACCTCGAGGTGTGCCCGCTCGCGCGGGTCGCGGGGCGCGCGATCGGCACCCATTTCCTGTGGCACCTGCTCAACGCGACGCTGCTCTACGTCCTTCTCCTGGCGGCGATCCGCCATGGGCGGGGCTCCGAGCCCGCCATTGCGCTGCCCCCGCCCCCATCGCATAAAGGCGCGCGTTAGCGCGGACGTGGTGGAACCGGTAGACACACAGGACTTAAAATCCTGAGGCTTAACCGCCGTGAGGGTTCGAGTCCCTCCGTCCGCACCAATATTATTCGCTCCTAAGCGTTGAAATATGTGCTTGACGACATATGTTTCATAAGGCATAATCATAAATGACCTGGGACGTTCTGTTCCATGAGGACTTTGAGCCGGAATTCGATGAACTACCGCAGCCCGTACAGGATGAGCTTCTTGCTCATGCCGGGCTGCTGAAAGAGTTCGGTCCGACGCTCGGGCGTCCGCACGCCGATACCTTGAAAGGATCGCGGCACGCCAACATGAAGGAACTGCGCTTCAGGGCCGATGATGGAGTCTGGCGGATCGCCTTCGCGTTCGATACGAAGCGCAAGGCGATCCTGCTT
>DATETZ010000158.1:0-4326 GCA_035283385.1 Hyphomicrobiaceae bacterium | reverse complement strand
CGGAGCCGTTCATCTCGCATGGCAGGATACCGAGAGAACGTTAAGTTCGGTCTCACCATGACCTCCGTTTCGGGCTCATTTCCGGCGCCGGGATCCCGCCTTTTAGGCAAGTCCACGTCATTTTGCCAGATTCAAGCATCGCGCCGCCCCGAGGGGCTCACAAGCCGAGCACATCCTTCATCGAGAAAAGGCCGGGACCCTTGCCGCGCGCCCACAGCGCCGCTTTGACCGCGCCGCGCGCGAAAATGCCGCGGTCGGTGGCGATATGGGTAAGCTCGATCCGTTCGCCCGGTCCGGCGAAGATCACCCGGTGCTCTCCCACCACGTCGCCGCCGCGCAGCGCGGCAAAGCCGATATCCCCCTGGCGCCGCGGCCCGGTCTCGCCGTCGCGGGTGTGCACGCCCCGCTCCTCGAGCGAAATCTCGCGTCCCTCGGCGGCGGCCCGGCCGAGCATCAGCGACGTGCCCGAGGGCGCGTCGCGCTTGTGCCGGTGGTGCATTTCAAGGATCTCGATGTCGAACTCGGGTCCGAGCGCCTTGGCGACCTGCGCTGTGAGGACGGCGAGCAGGTTGACGCCCTGGCTCATATTGCCGGCCTTGACGATGGTGGCATGCCGGGCGGCGGCCTCGATCTTGGCTTCGTCGGCGTCGGTGAGACCGGTGGTGCCGATGACGTGAACGATGCGGGCCTGCGCCGCAAGCGCTGCGAAAGCGACCGTCGAGGCCGGCGCGGTGAAGTCGAGCACGCCGTCGACATGGGCGAAGAGAGGAAGCGGATCGTCGGTGATGGCGACGCCGAGCGGCTCTAAGCCTGCCACCTCGCCGATGTCGCGGCCGACATAGGGCGAACCCTTGGCCTCGATGCCACCGGCAACCTTACATCCCGGGGTGGCGGCGAGCACGCCCGTCAGCGCCTGGCCCATGCGGCCGGCGGCTCCCAGCACGGCGATCTTCATGTCACTCATTGCCAATGACCATCAAGCCAGGGAGGCGCGGCCATGGTAGAAGCGCCTCGAATCTCGTGGCGAACTTCTATGACGCAAAACGCCTCGCTCACAAGCCCCGCGATATCAAGGCGACGATCGCGAAAGGCCAAAAAAGCTGGGAGGGTGCGGAACTAGGCGACGAGGGGGCGTTTGGCGGTCACCTCTTCCGATTCCGGCACGTCGGCTTCAGGCTTGCCGTAATAGAAGCCCTGCACCTGATCGCAGCCCCACTTCCTCAACATCGCCGCCTGGCCTTCCGTCTCCACGCCTTCGGCGGTGATGGTCACGTTGAGCGACTGGCCGAGGCCGACGATGCTCGACACGATGGCTGAGGTCTGCTCGCTGGTACCGAGGGTGTCGATAAAGGAGCGGCGATCTTGATCTTCTTGACCGGGAAGCGGGTGAGATAGCTCAGGCTCGAATAGCCGGTGCCGAAATCGTCCATGGCGATCGACACGCCGAGCTGGTCGAGGCGGGTGAGGGTCTCCAGGACCGATTCGGTGTTTTGCAGGATGATGCCTTCGGTGATCTCGAGTGCGGTCTCACTCAGCACCCTGCGCACCAGCCCATAAACGTCCTGGGTCTTGAACTGGGCGGGCGAGAGGTTGACGGCGAGCTTGGTGTCGGACGGCCAGGTGGTGGCGTAGGAGCAGGCGGTCTTCAGGATCCATTCGCCGAGCGGCACGATAAGGCCGGTCTCCTCGGCGATGGGGAGAAACGTGGTCGGCGGAATCTTGCCCTCGCCCGGGTGCCACCAGCGCACCAGCGCCTCGTAGCCGGTGAGCCTGCCGGTGTCCAAGTCGAACTGAGGTTGATAATCGAGATAGAGCTGATTCTTGCGGAGCGCATTGCGGAGATCGTTCTCCAGCCGGCGCCGCTTCTGCAGGGCCGCGTCCATGGCCGGCTCGAAGAAGCGGAACGTGTTGCGCCCGTCTTCCTTGGCGCGGTAGAGCGCGAGGTCGGCGTTCTTGAGGAGCACGTCGGGGGCCTCGCGGTCGAGCGGGCCGATGGCGATGCCGATACTCGCCGAAGTCGTCACCTCATGGCCGTTCACATGATAGGGCTCGGCGAGCGCGGTGCAGACGCGGCGCGCGAGCCGCATGGCATCCTCAGGCGCCTCGAGATCCTCCGCAACGATGGCGAACTCGTCGCCGCCGAGGCGCCCGACGAGATCGACCTCGCGCACACTCTCCTTCAGCCGGGCCGAGACCTCGGCCAGCAGCGCATCGCCGGTGGCGTGCCCGAGCGTGTCATTGACGTCCTTGAAGCGGTCGAGGTCGAGGCCGAACACCGCCATCAGGTGGCCGTGCCGCTTGGCGCGCGCCACCGCGCGGTCGAGATGCTGGTGAAACTGAAGGCGGTTGGGCAGGCCGGTGAGACTATCATGCATGGCGAGATAGCGAATTTGATCCTCGGCGAGCCAACGCTCGCGGATGCGCCGCGAGGCGATGGCCGCCGGCACCGAGAAGCCCATGACAATCAGCAGGCTCGTGGTTAAGGTGACCACGGTGAGGGCGAGATTGGTGAGCGCGGCAGCGAGCCTGCCGGCCAGTTCGACCTCCAAAGACGATTTCACCCTGGTCGAGGATCTCGGCCGACTGACCACCGGCTGGCTCCTGGGCCAATTCTCCCAGTCCCAGAGCGAATTCGTGAGCAAGCTCGACGGTTTCGCCGTGCTCGGAGCCGACCAGGCGCCGCTCGCCGCCGGCGGTAATCTCTCCCCCGCGGCGCTTGAGGGCATGCTCGCGCAGGGTGACGTCAAGGCGGCGATCGCTCAGTCCGTCACGGAAGTGGCGTTAAGGGCTGCCCAACGTTTCCGGTAAACGGAACGTTAACGCGTCACGCCCAGGCGAACGCCACCTTGCGCAACGAGAGATCGCCGAAGCTCTCGGCGCCCTCGGCGACCGGCTTGCCGCCAAGGCGCAGATAGAAGCCGCAAGCGGAGTCGTTGTCGGCAAGCGCCCAGACCAGGAGGCCCTTGAGCCGTAGCTCGGCAAGGCGCATGCGCGCGCCGTCGAACAGCTTCTCGCCAAGACCGAAGCCTTGATAGATGGGGCGGAGATAGAGCTCGAAGATCTCGCCTTGAAACGGCGTGCGGCCGAGACGGCAGCGGCCGTAGGTCACATAGCCCGCAGCCTCGCCGCCGAAGTCGAGCACGAGAAGCGGGGTGCGCTTCCTGAGCGCGCTCTCCCACCAGCGAAGTCCTCGCCGCGCCAGCATGCGTTCGAGCGAGAGATGCGGGATGATGCCCTGATAGGCGCTCCGCCAAGCTTCCTCATAGGCGGCAGCGAGCGCGGTAGCATCCTTCAGTCGCGCTGGCCTGATATGAGCGACATCGACGGGCATGGCATCAGCCTAGCGCAGAGTGACGGCGCTCGGCAAAGGGATCGTCGCCATTATCCAGGGAAGGATTGGCCGCAAAAGGCGAGCCGGCCTAGGCCGACTCGCCGTCTGTCGTAATGTGGCGGCACTATTGGCGCCGCGGGGGGTCGATCAGTAACGTGAGATGAGGATGACGGTGTAGTCCTTGTCGAGCTTGATATCGACCGTGCCCATGTGCACTTGGCATCGTCGATTTCGTAGATGCCCTGCTCTTCCTTCTTGATCTCCTCGTAGCCGGTGCAACCGAGCGCGGTAAGAGTGGCCTGGACCTTCTCGATCTCGGCGGCGGGAACCTTGTCGTCGTCGTCATCCTTGGCGTAGGCCGTGCCGCTGGCCAAAGCCAAGGCGAGGGCTAATCCGAGGGCTCTCAGCATGCGAAATCCTCCTGGTTAGGTGCAAGCATCGCCGGCCATCTGCCGGCACATGAGTCATTTACTTGCCCAACACGAGGAGAATGTTGAGATGGGTCACAGATTAGCAGGCGTAGACTGGCAATTTATTATGGGAGAGCGTGCCAATAAACTTCGGGAAGATCAGGCAACGTCCTCGGCAACGCGCAGCCGCTCAGCCTTCTTGCGCTCGTTCGGATCGAGATGGCGCTTGCGCAGCCTGATGGATTTCGGCGTGATCTCGACCAGCTCGTCGTCCTCGATATAAGCGAGCGCGCGTTCGAGCGTCATGCGCAAAGGCGGCGTGAGCCGCACCGCTTCGTCCTTGGACGTGGTGCGGATATTGGTGAGCTTCTTGCCCTTGAGCACGTTGACCTCGAGATCGTTGTCCCTGGTGTGCTCGCCCACGATCATGCCGCGATATACCCGCGTGCCGGGATCGATCATCATGGCCCCGCGATCCTCGAGGTTCCACAAGGCATAGGCCACGGCGTCGCCGGCGTCGGTGGAGATGAGCACGCCGTTACGCCGCCCCTGGATCGGACCTTTATAAGGCGCATAGTCATGGAA
>DATETZ010000157.1:0-7137 GCA_035283385.1 Hyphomicrobiaceae bacterium | reverse complement strand
TGCTGATCCACTGGACCACCCACTGCCGTCATCCCGGCCCCGGAACATGGTCCGGGGTAAACTCCGGCCGGGACCCACGCAAGTTTACGCATGCACTCGGCAAGGTGTCGTGAATCCCGGCCTGCATGCTGAAAGCTGTCTTCGACATGACCGGATGACGAAAGTAAAAACCGCACCGAGTCGATATATTGGCGCCATGGTATAATTCTACATGACCAACCAACAACCCTATCGAATGGTCATTCGTCAGGCGATCCGAGCCCTTTTGCCCGGCGCGGAGTACAAGCTCAGATTCGATCAGATCGGGGACGTTTTTCCCCCGGGCATGGTTGGCAAGGACATCCACCCGAAGGCGGTGGCAGACCTGCGCGCGTTTGCGGAGGACGTCGGCTGTACCGTGACGAAGGACGATAACGTGAAGGCCTTCGTGTTCCGTAAGCGAGACTAGGACACTCGACCTGATTCTAGGCGGCCAGCCGCAAGGTGCTCTCAAAAATCGAGCCGCAGGATCTCGACCTCGGCGCCGGCTTGGAGCGCGGGGGCGTCGGGCGCGCGCACGATCAGGCAGTCGGCCGCCGCGAGCGGGGCGAGGAGCGAGCTATCCTGCAAGGCCAGCGCGGTGACGCGCGGCGGGCCCCGGCTCGAGCGCTCGAGCACGGCTCTCATGTAATATTGCCTCGGGCCGTTGGCCGCGAGCGCGTGCGTGAGCGTCGCGGTCTCGAGGGCCTCGTCCGTCACTGCCGCTCCGAGCAGGCGCCGGATCAGCGGCACGAGGAACAGGCGCCCGCACACGAGGCTCGAGACCGGGTTTCCCGGCACCCCGAGCACACGGGCTTTCCCGAGCCGGCCGAACAGGAGCGGCTTCCCCGGCCGCATCGCGACCTTCCAGAAGTCGAGCTTCATGCCGAGCGAGGCGAGCGCGGGGACGACGAGATCGTGGTCGCCGACGGAAGCCCCGCCGGTGGTGACAATGATGTCCGACCCTTGCGCCTCGCCGATCTTGCCGGCGATGTCTTCCTTGCTGTCGCGCGCGATGCCGAGGACGCGCGGCGTCCCTCCGGCGTTGCTCACGAGGGCCGCGAGGCCGAACGGATTGGAGCACACGATCTGGTCCGGCCCCGGCGGCGTGCCCGGCAGCACCAGCTCGTCCCCGGTGGCAAGGATCGCCACGAGCGGCTTGCTGCGAACGGGGACCACATCATGGCCCATGGCGGCGGCGAGCGTGAGCGCGCGGGCGTCGAGGCGGCGGCCGGCCTCGAGCAGCGTCACACCCGCGGCGAAGTCGATGCCGCGCCCGCGCACGTACGCCTTGGGCGGCGCACCCTCACGGACGATGACGCCGTCGCCCGCGGGCTCCGTGTTTTCCTGGATCACGATCGCGTCGGCGCCGTCCGGGAGGGCCGCGCCGGTGAAGATGCGCACCGCCTCGCCCGGCCGGACGCTGCCGCGATAGCCGCGGCCGGCGGCCGATGTGCCGACAACCTTGAGACGCGCAGGCGGCGCTTCGACGTCGGCCGCGCGCACCGCGTAGCCGTCCATGGCGGAGGCCGCGAACGGCGGCTGCGTGAGCTTGGCCTCGAGATCCCCCGCGAGCACGCGCCCGTGCGCTTCGAGAAGCGGCACGGTTTCGGGTTCCGTGGGCTCGGCGCCATCGAGGATGCGCGCCAGCGCCTCGGCAACCGTCAGGAGTGCTTGTGCCACGGGGCGAGACCCCTCACGACGAACGATTCAGCCTTTTCTGGCCTTGGGCCGGGCGGCGTCCGACCCCTCCTGCTCGGCCTGATAGTGGCCGGAGCGGCCGCCCGATTTTTCGACAAGGCGGATGCCCTCGAGCCGCATCGCGCGGTCGGCGGATTTCAGCATGTCGTAGATCGTGAGGGCGGCGACGGCAACCGCCGTCAAGGCCTCCATCTCGACGCCCGACTGGCCCGCGACCTTGACCGTGGCCCGGATGCGGATCCCGGCGGGGTCGCGCGCGGCCTCGAAGCCGATGGTCGCATTGGCGAGGCCGACCGGGTGGCAGAGGGGAATGAGCTCGCTGGTCTTCTTGGCGCCCATTATCCCCGCAATGCGCGCGGCGGCGAGCACATCGCCTTTCTTTGCTTCGCCGCTTTCGATGAGGGCCAGGGTCTCGGGCCGCATGGCGACGAACCCTTCGGCGATCGCCGTGCGATGCGACACGCCCTTCTCGGACACGTCGACCATGCGCGCCTCGCCCTTCGCGTCGAGGTGGGAGAGCTTAGTCATAAGGAGCTCCTGTGACCGCGGGCGCGAGCCCCCCATCGTGCCGCAGCCGCGGTGGGGAGAGGCATTCGCGCATTGAAAGTTGCGAAGCCGAGGCCATCACGCGGCCTCCAGGGCGAGCAGCGCGCGGGTGGCGGCGGCGACGTCGGCCTGGCGCATCAGGCTCTCTCCGACCAGGAACGCGCCGACGCCGGAGCGCCGGAGCCGCGCGATATCGGCCGGCGTGAAGATGCCGCTCTCGGAGATGACGACGCGGTCCTTGGGCACGCGCTGGGCGAGGCGCTCGGTCGTCTCGAGGGTTGTCTCGAAGGTCTTCAAGTTGCGGTTGTTGATGCCGATCAAGCGGGCCTCGAGGGTGAGAGCGCGCGCGAGTTCGGCTTCGTCGTGGACCTCGAGCAGTGCGTCCATGCCCCAGTCGCGCGCCGCGGATGCGAGGTCGGCGGCGATCGCGTCGTCGACCTCCGCCAGTATGATCAGGATGCAGTCGGCGCCCCAAGCGCGGGCCTCGACGACCTGGTAGGTATCGATCATGAAGTCCTTGCGCAGCGCCGGAAGGAGGGTCGCGGCGCGCGCCTTCGTCAGGTACTCGGGAGCACCCTGGAAGGAGGGCGTGTCGGTGAGGACCGAGAGACAGGCCGCGCCCCCCGCCTCGTAGGCCTTGGCGAGGGCGGGGGGATCGAAGTCGGAGCGGATCAGGCCTTGCGAAGGCGAGGCCTTCTTGATCTCGGCGATCAGGGCCGGCCGGCCCTCTGCGAGCTTCCTTTCGATCGCAGCCGCGAACGGGCGCACGCGCGGGGCGCTGCGCGCGTACTCGGCCATGACCTGGAGCGGCAGCTTTGCCTTGGCGGCGGCCACCTCCTCGCGCTTGTAGCGTGTGATCTTGTCCAGGATGTCCGGCATGAATTCTAGTTTACGATGGCCGGGCCGGGCTTGCTACCGGCTAGCTAAGACCCGGTCAGGGATTCAGGCCCTTCTCGCCGGTTCGTTCGGTGCGGGTTCCTGCTCAGCTTGGAGGCAAGGGGCGCCGGCGGGTTCGGGTGGGCTCGATCACCGTAAGATGGCCCATGAGGCCGTGCTTCTCGGCTGCTAGAGACTCGGCCAGGCGCTCGATCTGTTGTCTGATCGAAAGCCGCGCAAGCTCGAGCACGACGACGCCGGCGACAGCCACCCTGTCGAAGAAGACAAGCTCGCTGAAATCCTGGTCTTGAGTGACAAGAACCGAGCCCCGTTCTCGCGCCTCGAAGACGACCTTCTCGTCACTGAGGCCAGGTCCATGTTCGACGAGTGCAACAACGTTCCAGCCGTCCTTGCGAAGCCGCTCGATAATGGGGCGGGGGATGTTCTCGTCCGCCAGAAGCTCCATCGCCTATTCTACGGCCTCGGGCTTGGTCTGATTGACGGCGTCGGCGGCAAAGGCCAGCGCTGCCCTGAGATCGTCCTCCTCGAGGTGAGGGTAGGCCTCGAGGAGCTCGGCGAAGGTGCGGCCCTCCGAGAGCCAGCGCAAGATGAGCTCGACCGTAATCCGCGTGCCTTTGATGCAGGGCTTGCCCATCATCACGGCCGGATCTGTGGCAATGCGCGGGTGTGTCATGGTGCAGACTCTCGATGCGCGGTCAGCCGTCCACATCTATAGCATAGGTTGCAAGCTTGCTCTTAGGACCTCCTCGCGCTTGTAGCGGGTGGTCTTGTCCAGGATATCCGGCATGAATTCGAGCCTACGACGGCCGGGCCGGGGTTGCTACCGGCTTGCTCGCGGAGCCCGCCTTCGCCAGTGACGCGGCGCGTGGGGGGCGATGGCGCGGGTCGGCTCAGCGGGCTTCATTCGTGACGGCTACGAGCTTCTCGAGCGCGCGGGCGGCGGCGCCGGTGTCGATCGCGCGGGCGGCGCGCAAAACGCCGTCGGCGAGGCTTTGCGACTTGCCGCCGACGATCAGCGCCGCGGCCGCATTGAAGAGGACGATGTCGCGATAAGCCCCGGCGCGGCCGGCGAGGACCGCGCGCAGCGCCTCGGCATTGACGATGGCATCGCCGCCCTTGAGGTCGGAGAGAGATGCGCGCGGCAAGCCGGCATCCTCAGGCGTCACCTCGAAAACCGTAATGTCGCCGTCCTTGAGTTCGGCGACCGCGGTCGGCCCCGTTGTCGTGAGCTCGTCCATGCCGTCGCGGCCGTGGACGACCCAGGCGTGCACGGAGCCGAGATTGTTCAGCGCTTCCGCGATGGGCTCGACCCAGCGGCGATGGAAAACGCCCACGACCTGGCGCTTGACCCCGGCAGGGTTCGAGATCGGCCCGAGAAGATTGAACATGGTCCTGACACCGAGCTCGGCGCGGACCGCGGCCCAGGCCTTCATCGCGGGGTGGTGCATCGGCGCCCACATGAAGCCGACGCCGGCCTCGCGGATCGCGCGCGCAATCGCCGCCGGCGCCACGTCGAGCTTGACGCCCAACGCGGCGAGCACGTCGGAGGCGCCGGCAAGGGACGAGACCGAGCGGTTGCCGTGCTTGGCGATCCTGAGCCCCGCGCCCGCCGCCACGAACGCGGCGCAGGTCGAGACATTGTAGGTGGCGTGCCCGTCGCCGCCCGTGCCGACGATATCGACCGCATCCTCGGGCGCTGCGACCCGCGTCATCGTGGCCCGCATCATCCGCGCCGCGCCGGTGATCTCGGCCGCCGTCTCGCCGCGCACCCGCAGCGCCATCAGAAAGGCGCCCATCAGCGCCGGGCTCGCCTCGCCCGCCGTCATGACCTCGAGCGCCCGGCGCATCTCGTCCTCGTCGAGGCTCTTGCCGTCCGCGAGCTTCTGGATCAGGGGCCTGAGCGCGGTCGCGGACATGGCCCGCTCACGCCGCGTCGCGCGGGCGGGCGGCGTTCCTGCGCCGCGGCGACATGCCGGCAAGCTCGAGGAAGTTGGCGAGCAGCGCGTGGCCCTGCTCGGAGGCAATGCTCTCGGGGTGGAACTGCACGCCGTGCACGGGGTGGGTCTCGTGCATGAGCCCCATGATCAGGCCGTCCGCGGTCTCGGCCGTGACCTCGAGGCAGCCGGGCAGGCTTTTCCTCTCGACGATGAGCGAATGATAGCGCGTCACCTGGAAGCGATCCGGCAGCCCCTTGAAGACGCCTTTGCCGGTGTGGCGGATCGTCGACAGCTTGCCGTGCATGGGCTCGGGCGCGCGGACCACCTTGCCGCCGTACACTTGCCCGATCGCCTGGTGGCCCAGGCAGACGCCGAGGAGCGGGATTTTCGGCCCCGCCTTGGCGATCAGATCGAGGCAGATCCCGGCCTCGTTCGGCGTGCAGGGGCCGGGCGAGA
This sequence comes from Hyphomicrobiaceae bacterium, assembly GCA_035283385.1. Taxonomy (GTDB): domain Bacteria; phylum Pseudomonadota; class Alphaproteobacteria; order Rhizobiales; family Hyphomicrobiaceae; genus Hyphomicrobium_C. The sequence continues at coordinate 1,582 of DATETZ010000157.1, read as the reverse complement.
GCACGATCGCCTTGGGCTTCTTGCGGATCACTTCCTCGCTCGTGATCTTGTCGTTGCGAATGACGTCGCACGAGGCGCCGAGCTCGCCCAGGAAGTGGACGAGATTGTAGGTGAAGCTGTCGTAGTTATCGATCAGGACCAGCATGGGCATAGGGTGTAGGTAGCCGCCCGCGTGACGTCAAGCGACCGGGAAGGCTTGCTTGAGCCATCACTCGTCCTCGCGTCCCGTGAGCGTGCGCTGCGCCCGCGCGGTGATCAGGGACTTGACGTCCTCCGGCTGCTCGGCGATCGCGTCCGCAAGCGCCCGCAGCGAGTGGCGCGTGCGGTGCAGCTGATCGATGAGCGACAGGATGATGGGCAGGCTCTCGTGGCCGACGCCCATGTCGAAAGAGAGATCGCAAACGAGGTTGATCCGCGCCACGTCGGCTTCGTCGAAGAGATAGCCGGCCTCGCTGCGATGGGGAGCGACAAGGCCCATCTCGATCCATTCATAGAGGATGCGGATCTCGAGGCGCCCGATCCGGCCGACGAGCTCGCTTTCGCTGATCATGCGCGCTCTCCCTTCAGGCGAGGATTGTAAGGGTGCTTGGCCTCCCACTCGGCAACCAGGCGCTCGAGTTCGGGGTCCCGCTTGTCGGGAAGAACGATGCGCAGCTCGAGGAGATGATCGCCCGGCGCGCCGCGGCCCTCGTGCTTTACACCCTTGCCCTTGAGCCGCAGCGTCGTGCCGCTGTTGGCGCCCTTGGGAATTTTGACGTCGACCGGGCCGGCGATGGTCTCGGCCCGGACCGCGGCGCCGGCGAGCGCCTCGGCGATCGTGATCGGGAGGACGGAGCGGATGTCGCGCCCGTCGCGGGTGAAGCGCGGGTGGGGGAGCACCTCGACCTCGACGAGGGCGTCGCCGGGCGGCGCACCGCCGGCCCCGGGGAGGCCCTGGCCCTTGAGGCGCAGCACCTGGCCGTCGCGAACGCCGGCGGGGATCTTGATGTCGAGCGTCTTGCCGTCGGGCATCGAGACCGTCTTGCGCGCCCCGTTCACGGCCTCGAGGAAGTCGACCGGCAGCCGGTAGCGCACGCTCGCGCCCGGCATCCGGAAGCCCTCGCCGCGCCCGCGGAAGAGATCGGCGAAGATGTCGTCCATGTCGACGAAGTCCTCGCCCGTGCCGCGGCCATAGCGGAAGCCGGGACCGGCCTCCGCGTATTGGCGATAGTATTTCCGCTCGGGGCGCTCGGCGCCGTGCTCGTCGATCTCGCCGGCATCGAAGCGCTTGCGCTTGGCCTCGTCGCCCAGGATGTCGTAGGCGGCGGAAATGTCCTTGAAGCGCTTCTCGGCCGCCGCATTGCCCGGGTGAAGATCGGGATGGCTCTCCTTGGCGAGCTTGCGGTACGCGGCGCGGATCTCGTCCTGCGAGGCCGTCTTGCCCACTCCCAGCACCGCATACGGATCGGCCATTGCTCTCGTCCTCGCCCCTGTCGCGCCCTCGTGTTTTGAGATTAGTGGCACGAGGTACCACGCGATCGACGGCCGCTCCAGGGCCGAGACCTATTCCCTCTCCCCGTAAGGACGGGGGGACGGGGATCAA
>DATETZ010000156.1:0-6468 GCA_035283385.1 Hyphomicrobiaceae bacterium | reverse complement strand
GCGCTGCCACGAAGAGACTTAATGGCGTCATGGAGCCCGAGTATGTGAGTCGAGCCCGTCAAGCAAGCCGAATGCCGCACCGCTCTTCGCGCGTGCTACACGAGCCGGGAGTTATCGGCCTTATGAGATTGCATGATGCCGCGCCTCGTACTGATCGCCGGTCCGAACGGAGCCGGGAAGACCAATTTTGCCAGACAGTACTTGCCGGTGCTGGAGCGTGACATGGCGTTCGTAAACGCCGATGAAATTGCTCGTGAGATGAGAGCACAGGGCTTCTCGCAGGCTCATGCGGATATTCGGTCGGGACGCGCAATGCTGGAGCGCATCGAGCAGCTCATTGGGATCGGCGCTGATCTCACGATCGAGACGACCCTTGCATCGCTGAGCTACGCGCAAAAGATTCCGGCATGGCGCCGGCTCGGCTATCGGGTCGCGCTCATCTATCTGCGCCTGCCCAACCCAGAACGTTCGGTCGAACGTGTGCGCCGGCGTGTTGCGGCCGGCGGTCATGGCGTGCCCGAGGAAGTCATCAGGCAACGGTTTGCCAAGAGCGTCGAGTATCTGGAAACGCGCTACAAACCGATCGTCGATGAGTGGTATATTGTCGATAGCCTCGAAGGCGGATTTGAACTCGCGGAGTGGTGGAACGACTCATGAGCAAGGGTCTGGACAAGCGAAAGATCGAGGACGCGCTGAAGCGCGCCGCACAAGCGGTTCGCAGCGGCGAACGAGACGCTGCGGCTGGTCGCTTCCTATCGCAACAGCCCGACAAGGCCTGGGCCAGCACTAGCAAGAAGCCTTCGAAGTCAAAATAGATCATCCCACCAGCATCAAAAGCGACAGTGCCGTCAAACGTAAAGGTGTACTCCCCAAAGTTGCCGAGCGCACCGGCGGGATTAGTTGCCTCGGCCCCGCGTCCGGCCGCCTCCGATATGCAAGCAACGCCCTATCCAAACTGTCGCTTTTCAGATCGCGCGAAGCATGGCACTCTTTTGTTGTCGATCAACAACTGAAAGGAGGTGATCCGATGTCGAGTGGGATCTTGAGGACGGCGATGTCGCGGTCGCAAGGGCTCAAGGCGGATCTGCCTCTGGTGGCGGCCTGACCCAAGCCAAGCGGCGCAGCGCGACAACCGCTGCTCGTCGCCGCCCGAATCTCACGGGGGCCGCTCAAAAGGGCGGCCCCTTTGCTTTTCATTGCTCCCCTTCCCGTGCCGGCATCTCGTCATGTCCGCGCGGCAGCCCCCTGCCCGCATCGTTGCAGCGGACGATCCCTTCGTCATCGTGTGCCTCCGGGGCCTCTCGCTCTGCGGTGCACGGCCCCCATGCCCCTCATCCGCATCGACCTCATCGAACGGCGCACCGCCGCCGAACCCAACGCCCTGCTCGAGGCCATCCACCGCGCCGTGCTCGCCGCCACCGGCCCTGAATTCCCTGCGGCCGCGTCGAATGCTGGCTTTTGCCCGGAAAGCTTGCTACCAAGGGGCCCAGACAGGAGGCCGAGCCATGACAGCACGACTTTCGCGTGCGGCCGGTGCGTCCCTGGCCCTTGCCGGCGCGATCGCCATGAGCGGCGCGCCCGCATCTGCCGCCCCCGGCGGACACCGGGCTTGGGCGGGCCACGACGGCCGCGCCGTCACGCTCGTCTCGGATGATTGGGACGACCATCGCCGCCACCGCCGCCACTATCGTGACCACGACGATGGCGACGACCACGTCGTCGACGCCCCTTACACCCACGTCGAGACTGGTTATGGCGGCCGCGTCGCCGTCGATGCGCCCTATGCCTCGGTCCGCGTCGGCCGCCGCGGCGTGTGGGTGCGCGCCCCGTTCGTCGATCTCTACGTGCCGAAGTGATGATCCCCGGCGCGGAGACGCAAGTTTGGCCACCGAGGTGCCGGGGCGGAACCGGCTCCCTGGGCGTTTGGCTATACGGCTGCCGGGGCTCCTCGCCGGGCCCCCGGAACCGTCGGGCTGGCCGTTCCGGCCGCCGGCCCGCAAAACATTCAAGCCTCTCGACAAACTTTCTCCATGTTCCCCATGATCACATGCCAAGCGACGATCACAGCAACGCCCCGGGCATGATGGGAGGTCCACGTGTTTAGCCGCAGTCCCAACGATCCCAATCTACCGAAGCTTCCCACCGGTCCGGCCCCCTCAGGCCCCTCGCAGGGCGCTTCCCCGACGCGCTCCTCGTCTGCCTTCGGTGCCGCCTCCGTGATGGGCACGTCCGTGATCGGCACCGACCTCACCATCCTCGGCGACAAGATCACGATCATCTCCCAGAACCGCCTGCAGATCGACGGCGACATCCGCGGCGATGTCAACGGACGGCAGGTCGTGATCGGGGAGGACGGCTCGGTGATCGGCACCGTATCCGCCGAGTCGATCGAGGTGCGCGGGGGCGTTCGGGGCGCTATTCGGGCGCAGAACGTCACGCTTCACCCGACCGCCGAGGTCGAGGGAGATATCTTCCACCAGACGCTGTCGATCTCCGAGGGCGCTCAATTCGACGGCCGCGTGCGCCGCGCCAAGGATGCAAACGAGCTCAAGCCCACGCTCGATCCCGCGATGATCCAGACCGCCCAAGGCTCAGGCGGCTGAGATCGGCCACCGCTCGAGGCGGGGCTCGAGCGCCCGCGAAGGCCAACCTGCGCCACCACAGCCACCGAGACGCGATGGCGTCCCCGCGCACGAGCTGGTGCATCCCGGCGCAGGTCGCTCCTTGACCTGAGGCTGTGGGGTGACGCTGAGGCGGGCCACCGCCTCAGCGGGTCTTAAGCCGTCAGAAGCCGCGCCGGCCGACGCTGTTGGCGTCGATGCAGGCCTGGTAGACGCGAATATCGCGGCCGACGAACTGGCACACATTCCGCTTGAGATTGGGGTTGTTGCGAACGGCGGAGGCGGTGACCTTCATGCCATGCTCGCGGGCCACCTGCGCCACCAGCTCATCCTGACAGTAAGGCGTGGCAAGCGGGTACCCATTGACGATTTGGTTCCCATTGACACACGCAATGCGCGCCTCCGCGGGGGCGGCGCCGGCGACGGTGATCAGTGAGAGGGCAACCAGGCCCGAGGCCTTTCTCAGATGTGACATTCGCTGTCTCCGATGATTTGAGCGACCGGCGGCCCCGAGGGGCCGCGGGTCATTGACGAGCTTACGTCGCCCGCGGGGAAGCGGATCTGCTGTCACCCAACGGACACGGGGGGTCGCGCCCCTCGAAGCGAGGGTGGTGCGAAGGCTGAGATTTTCGTGTAACTTCTGGCATTTGCAGAGTTCAAGGCGTCGAGGAAAGCATCGTGCTGACGATCTACGATACCATGGGGCTCGCGCTCGTGAAGCACGATCCCGCCCTAGCCATAACGGAGCAGACGGTCTGGTTCGATCTCGTCAACCCCACGGTCGAGGAGGATCACTTCGTCGAGCAGGCGCTCGGCATCTCGATTCCGACGCGCGCCGAGATGCGCGAGATCGAGGCCTCGCGCCGCTTCTATCAGGAGGGCGGCGCGTCTTACATGACCGCCTTCATCCTCTACAACAGCGAGCAATCGGTGCCCGCCTCCTCGGCCATGACCTTCGTCCTGGCGGGCAAGTACCTGGTGACGGTCCGCTACTGCGAGCCGAAGGCGTTCCCGCTGTTCTTGACCCGCGTCGAACGGGGTGACGCGACGTTTGGCACGGGGGCCGCCATCATGATCGGCCTCCTCGAGTCCATCGTCCAGCGCATGGCGGACCTGATCGAGCGCATCCAGGACCAGGTCGACAAGCTCGCCAACGACATCTTCGACTTGAGAGCCGCGCGCCGCGATCCCAACCGCCGCCTCGAGGTGCTCTTGAAGGGAACCGGGACGGTCGGCGACATCGTCGCGCGAGCCCAGGAAAGCGCGACCTCGCTCGACCGCGTCCTGCACTTCTTTGCCAACGCGGCGCACGAGATCGGTTGCGAATCGAAGGTCACACAGCGTATCGCCATCACCGAGCGGGATATCGCCTCGCTGTCGGAGCATATGAAGTTCGTGTCGGGCCGCATCAATTTCCTGCTCGATGCCACGCTCGGCGTGATCTCGACCGAGCAGAACAAGATCATCAAGCTGTTCTCGGTGATGGCGGTCATGCTGATGCCGCCGACGCTGGTCGCCTCGATCTACGGCATGAATTTCCATTACATGCCCGAGCTCAGTTGGCTCGAAGGCTATCCAATCGCCATAGCAATGATGTTCGTCTCGGCCCTCATCCCCTACATCTATTTCCGCCGCAAAGGCTGGCTCTAGCCGTCACGACATGAACACGGCCACTTGATGCCAGGCGAGCGCGAGGAGGCCCGAGAGGCCGAGCGTCGCCAGGATGCCGCGCTTGGCCGCGAACAAGAGCGCGAACGCAACCGCCGACAGCACGAGCGCCTCGGCATTGAGCGAGGCGAGGTCCGGCACGTGGAGCCGCAACGGGCCGAGGTCCTGATCGGCGACGCGCCCGAACAGCACGTGGAGCGCAAACCACACGGTGAGATTGAGGATCACGCCGACGATTGCGGCGGTCACGGCCGCCAGCGCGGACTTGAGGCGCGGCTCGGCGTTGAGGCGCTCGATGTAGGGCGCGCCGGCAAAGATCCACAGAAAGCAGGGCGCGAACGTGGCCCACAGCGTTACCAGCGCTCCTAGGATGCCCATGACGACGGGTGTGCCGCCGCCGTGGCGCCAAGCGGCGAGCGTGCCGACGAGCTCCGCCACGAGAATGAGAGGTCCCGGGGTCGTCTCGGCAAGACCGAGCGCGTCGAGCATCTCGCCGGGCGCGAGCCAGCCGTAGCCCTCGACGGCCTCCTGAGCCATATAGGCGAGCACCGCATAGGCCCCGCCGAAGGTCACGACCGCGAGCTTCGAGAAGAACCAGGCGATATCGGAGAGCACGTGGTCCGAGCCGAAGATCAAGGCGACGAGAAGCAGCGGAACGATCCAGATTGCGAGCCACAGAAGTGTCGTCCTCGCCGTTTCGCCAAGCCGCACCGGGGGCAGCGCCGCCGATGGCCGAGCGGCTCGAGCCGCGGAGCCGGATCGGAGGAAGCCGACCAGGGCGGCGGCCAGCACGATCGCGGGGAACGGCACGGCGAAGGCGAAGATCGCCGCGAACGCCGCTGCGGCGATGGCCCAGTCGGCGCTCCCCTTGAGCGCCCGCCTGGCCACGCGGACCAGCGCTTCGACGACGATCGCCAACACCGCAGCCTTGATGCCGACGAACAGTGCCTCGGCCAGCGGCAACTTGCCGAATTGGGCGTATGCCAGAGACAGCGCCAGCATGATGAACGCACCCGGCAGGACGAACAGCAAGCCTGCGGCGAGGCCCCCTTTAGTCCCGTGCAGGCGCCAGCCGACGTAGGTCGCAAGCTGCATCGCCTCCGGGCCCGGCAAAAGCATGCAGAAGTTGAGCGCGGCGAGATAGCTCTGCTCGCCGATCCACTTCCGCTCGTCGACGAGAACGCGGTGCATGAGCGCGATCTGGCCCGCCGGGCCGCCGAACGAGAGGAGGCCGATCTTGCCCCAGACCTCGAGAGCCTCCCGGAACGTCGGGCGCTCGCTCATCCCCGATTGAGAGGTGGTCGTCATCGATGCCTCGCCAGCTGTTCAATCCCAATTGGCTGACGAGGGCGACGGAGCCGACTCCACACGCCGCCTCCGGTCACGTCTCGGCAGGCAAGCCCATCCATGAGCCAGGGAGGTCGTGCGCCGGTGGTCGGGATTTGCGGATCGCCCATGCGCGCCAGCCAGCGGAAAGCGCCGCGGCGCTTGGGCGAAAGCCTGACGGGGCGGCCGGTCCGGCCCCGAAGCATTTAACCTACATCCGGCCACCCCAGCGCAGCAAGGCTCTAACGCCGTCCCCGGGCTGCTAAGCGCCGGCCTCGCCGCCGGGATCTGAGCGCCCGCATTGCTGCAGCGCATAGCTGCCACGTTTCGGCCTCATTATCAGTGGCTTGCGATGGCGTTCTGCGACCGCGTATGTGCGACCTGCGGTCGCGGCTCATTGCGGCGCAACATCAAAACCGCAGCAAATTCAAAGCGCCCCGCATTCTACCCTGAATATCGTTCAGAGTTTGCGGTTGACCCTCCCTCACCCTGGCTGGTTCGGTGCCACCACCAGGACGGGGATTGGTCAAATGGATCCCCGATAATGTTCGGCGACTGAACATGTTCTGGTGTTGCGTTGAGGCTCGCTCTTCGCATCGGACCCTCAATCCAAAAAGCGTTGTGCTGCCCGTCATCGAGGCAGCTGGCCAGCGTCCAGGGGAAGCCCTTGGACAGGCCTCGAGGTTGATCCGGTCGAGCCTTCAGCACTGTCGCCGTCGAGAAGGAGATGTGATTATGCGGTATGTCGTGTACGCGGCCCTTGCGGCGCTGGCTTTCGGGCTCAGCGATGCCCGACCGGCGAACGCTGCCTGGCAATGCATCGGCCCCGAATTCGTGTGCGCGGATGCGCACC
>DATETZ010000155.1:0-9507 GCA_035283385.1 Hyphomicrobiaceae bacterium | reverse complement strand
CTCGCGCGCGCGATCACGGCGGCGCGGGCGCAGGCCGGGCACATGGTGAAGATGGAGGTCGAGGTCACGAGCCTCGACGAGATCAAGGAGGCCTTGGAGCACGGCGTCGATGCGGTGCTCCTCGACAACATGACGCTCGAGGAGCTGCGCGAGGCCGTCGGCATAGTGGCCGGGCGCGCGACGACCGAGGCCTCGGGCGGCGTCACTCTCGAGACCGTTCGGCCGGTCGCGGAAACCGGCGTCGACGTGATCTCGGTCGGTGTGCTGACGCACTCCGCCCCGATTCTCGATTTGGGGCTCGACTTCGAGTTGCCGGGGCCCGAGCCGCGCGATACGATTTAGTTCACCACGTCGCTTTAGGGTTCGTTCAGGCGTTAAGATTATTCTGGACCTTCAAGCCGTTGCGCGCGGGGCGCTTGAATTTGCCGCCCTCGCACCTCATGTCGTTTCTGCGCAGAGCCCGTTCTTGGCGAGACAGGGAAGGACTTACGAATGACCGGCATCGTGATCTGGGGCCTCACCTCCATCGCGGCGGCGATCATCGGCGGGGTCTTGGCCGGCATGAAGAACCGCGATTACTCGTTTTGGATGGCGTGGTGCTTCCTCGTGCCGCCGCTGGTCGTGTGGCTCCTGCTCATGCCGAGGCTCTCGGGTCCGCGCCCGCGCCGCCCGACTCTCGACGAGCTGGAGCGGAACGACTCCGTCACGTAGCGCGCGAAGTCTCAGCCTGGCGTGCGATCCTTGATTGCCGCCTGCGCTGCAGCAAGGCGCGCGATCGGCACCCGGAACGGTGAACACGAGACGTAATCGAACCCGGCCGCGTGGAAGAAAGCAATGGATGCCGGATCGCCGCCGTGCTCGCCGCAGATGCCGATCTTGAGGCGGGGCTTTGCGGCGCGGCCGCGCTCCACCCCGATCCGAACCAGCTCGCCGACGCCCGCCTCATCAATCGACACGAACGGGTCTCCGTCGAAGATGCCGCGCCCCGAATAGTTGGTGAGGATCGGCGCCGCGTCATCGCGGCTGAGCCCCAAGCACGTCTGAGTGAGATCGTTGGTGCCGAACGAGAAGAAAGCGGCGCCGTCCTTGCCCGCGGCTATTTCGCCGGCCTTCAATGCGGCGCGTGGCAGCTCGATCATGGTGCCGAGCTCGAACTCGATCTTTGCGCCCGCCTCCGCCTCGACCTGCGCCGCCGTCGCGCGGATAATCTGCGCGAGCAGGTCGAACTCGCGCCGGTAGGCGACGAGTGGAACCATGATCTCGGGCTTGACGGGCCGGCCCCGCTTGCGTTGCACGGCAACGGCTGCCTCGAAGAGGGCGCGCGCTTGCATCTCGGTGATCTCGGGGTAGCGGATGGCGAGCCTCGAGCCGCGGAACCCGAGCATGGGGTTCACTTCGGAAAGCTCGGCCACGCGTGCTTTCAGCCTCTCGAGCGGGATCTTGAGCGCTAGCGCGACCGCCTCTTGCTCGCGCCCCTGGTGCGGCAGGAACTCGTGCAGCGGCGGATCGAGAAGGCGGACCGTGACCGGCAATTCGCCCATGATCTCGAACAGCTCGATGAAATCGGCCCGCTGCATGGGGAGGATCTTGGCCAGCGCCGCGCGCCGGCCGGCCTCGTCGGTGGCACAGATCATCTCGCGCATGGCGAGGATGCGCCCGGTGTCGAAGAACATGTGCTCGGTTCGGCACAGGCCAATGCCCTGGGCGCCGAACTCGCGGGCCTGGCGTGCATCGCGCGGCGTGTCCGCGTTGGCGCGCACCGCGAGCCGGCGCGCGCCGTCGGCCCATCCGATCAAGGCCGCAAAGTCTCGCGACAGCTCGGGTTGGCGCATCGCGACGGAGCCCAGGAATACCCGGCCGGTCCCGCCGTCGATCGTGATCATCTCGCTCGCCTTGAAGATGCGCGAGCCGATGCGCATCTCGCGCGCCTTGAGGTCGATACGGAGCGCGCCGGCACCCGACACGCACGGCACGCCCATGCCGCGGGCGACCACCGCCGCATGACTGGTCATTCCGCCGCGCGCCGTCAGGATGCCGGCGGACGCGTGCATGCCGTGGATGTCCTCGGGGCTCGTCTCGACGCGGACCAGAATGACCTTGCGCCCCTGCGCCTTCATGGCCTCGGCCTCGTCGGCCTCGAAGACGATCTCGCCCGAGGCCGCGCCCGGCGAGGCGGGAAGGCCGGTCGCGATCACCTCGCCGCGAGCGTCCGGGTCGATGGTCGGATGCAGGAGCTGGCTCAGGGCGCCCGGGTCGACGCGCAGCAGGGCGTCCTCGTGGGAGAGGATGCCCTCGGCGGCGAGATCGACGGCGATCTTGATCGAGGCCTCCGCCGTGCGTTTGCCGGACCGGGTTTGCAGCATCCAGACCTTGCCGTTCTGGATCGTGAACTCGATGTCCTGCATGTCGCGATAGTGCCGCTCGAGCTTCGAAAAGATCGCGACGAGCTCGGCAAACGCTTCCGGCAGCAGCGCTTCGAGCGACGGATTGGGGTCGCTCGAATCGTTGCGAGCGGCCTCGGTCAGCGGTTGCGGCGTGCGGGTGCCGGCGACCACGTCCTCGCCCTGCGCGTTCAAAAGGAACTCGCCATAGAGCTCATTGGCGCCGGTCGAGGGATTGCGCGTGAAGGCGACGCCGGTCGCGGAGGTCTCGCCCATGTTGCCGAACACCATGGCCTGCACGGTGACCGCGGTGCCCCAGTCGTCGGGGAGGCCGTGCAAGCGGCGAAAAGTGATGGCGCGCGCGTTCTGCCACGAGCCGAATACGGCGCCAATCGCGCCCCAGAGCTGCTCGTTGGTGTCCTCGGGAAACGGCCTCCCGAGCTGGGCCGCGATGGCCTTCTTGTACTCGGCGACGATCGCCTTCCAGTCCTCGGCCTTGAGATCGGTGTCGAAACCCAGTCCGTTGAGGTTCTTGTAGTTGTCGAGAATTTCCTCGAACACGGAGTGATCGATTCCGAGCACGACGTCCGCGTACATCTGAATGAAGCGGCGGTAGCTGTCGTAGGCGAAGCGCTCGTCGCCCGAGCGCTGAGCAAGGCCGGCGACGGTCGCGCCATTGAGACCGAGGTTCAGGATCGTGTCCATCATTCCCGGCATCGAGGCGCGCGCACCCGAGCGCACCGAGACCAGCAGCGGATTGCGCGCGTCCCCGAACGATGCGCCGACCGCCTTGCCGACCGCCGCTAGGCCCCGCTCGACCTCGGGCCTGAGCGCGCCGGGAACCTTGCGTCCGTTGGCGTAGTAGGCGGCACAGACCTCGGTGGTGATCGTGAAGCCCGGCGGCACGGGAAGCCCGAGGCTCGCCATCTCCGCGAGACCCGCGCCCTTGCCGCCCAGGAGCTCCGTCATGCCGGCGCCGCCTTCGGTCGATCCGGCGCCGAACAGATAGACCCATTTCGGGTTTCCGGTGGCCGTGGTCCTCGAGCGCGCCATTCTCTGTTCCGCTCCGAGATGAGGAGAGCGACCGCCATTGCGCCGCCATCGCCACATTGCCATAGCAGCCCTCCGCCGCCCTTGAAAGCCGGCGCGCCGGACAGCGGCGTCCCGAATGTGGATGCGAGGGGCCGCCGCAAGCGCCTTTGACTGTGGCGGACACTTCGCGCAGTCTCGCCGCCTTTCCGATGGGCGGACAGGATCGACGCATGACGGACCACCTGCCGGCCGTATTGAGGCGGCTCGACGAGAACTTCGACGCGGCGCTCGGCCGCCTGTTCGAACTCTTGCGCATCGAAAGCGTGTCGACGGACCCGGGCTATGCAGCCCAGTGCCGGGCTGCAGCCGAGTGGTGCGCCAAGGCGCTGGACGGAATCGGCATCGCCGCATCCGTCCGCCGGACCACGGGTCATCCGATCGTCGTCGGCCACGACCGCAAGAGGATCGCCAAGGACACGGCGCATGTGCTGTTCTACGGCCACTACGACGTGCAGCCGCCGGACCCGCTCGAGCTGTGGCAGACGCCGCCGTTCGAGCCCAGCCTCGCCAACGACAAGACGAACGGCAAAATCATCGTCGCCCGCGGGGCCGAGGACGACAAAGGCCAGCTCATGACGTTCCTCGAGGCGGCGCGCGCCTGGGCCGAGGTCGCGGGCGAGCTGCCCTTGGCCGTCTCCGCGATGATCGAAGGCGAGGAGGAGTGCGGCTCGCCCTCTCTCCCCGCGTTCCTCGCCAAATCGGGCAAGGAGCTCAAGGCCGATCTGGCGCTCGTGTGCGACACCGGTCAATGGGACAAGGACACGCCCGCGATCACGACCATGCTGAGGGGCCTTGCCGCCACCGAGATCGTCGTCACCGGCCCGTCGCGCGATCTCCACTCGGGCCTCTATGGGGGGCCGGCAATGAACCCGATCCGCGCGCTCGTCGGCGTCCTTTCCGCGATGCACGATGCGGACGGCCGCGTCGCCATCCCGGGCTTTTACGAGGGCATCGCGGCGCCGTCGCGCAAGCAGCTCGACCAATGGCGGGCGCTCGGCGTCTCCGGCAAACGGTTGCTTTCGTCCGTCGGCCTGGCCCGGCCGGCCGGCGAGACGGCGCGCTCGGTGATCGAGCAGCTCTGGTCGCGGCCGACGCTCGAGTTCAACGGCATCGGCGGCGGCTATCAGGGCGTGGGCACGAAGACGGTGATCCCATCCAAGGCGTCGGCCAAGATCACCTGCCGGCTGGTCCCGGGCCAGAACCCGGCAAGGGTTCTCAAGTCCCTCCACGCCTTTGTGCGCGATCGCCTTCCCGACGACTGCAAGGCCGAGTTCATCGGCACGCACGCGAGCGCCGCGATCAGCTTCGACACGAACGCGCCGGCCCTTCGCGCCGCGGCCAGGGCGCTCGAAGCGGAATGGGGCAAGGCCCCCGTGATGATGGGGTGCGGGGCTTCGATTCCGATCGTCACCTCGTTCAAGGACGCGCTCGGCATGGATAGCCTGCTCGTGGGCTTCGGCCTCGACGACGACCGCATCCACGCGCCCAACGAGAAATACAACCTATCGAGCTTCAAGAAGGGCGCCCGAAGCTGGGCGCGCATTCTCGCGGCGCTGTCACGGACCGAGATGTGAGGCCGGCTCTATCCATGCGCACGCGACCGCTCGGCGCCGTTGCCGGACTGGCCCTCGGCCTCGCCGCCGCCTTGACGGTCTCGGCGCAGGCTCAGCTTGACGGCGACCGCAGCGAGAGCGGTAGCGGCCAGGGGCGCAATATTCCCGGCGAGTTCGACTACCTGACACTCGTGCTCTCGTGGAGCCCCACGTACTGCGCGACGCCGGACGGCGGCGACGATGCGCTGCAGTGCCGCCGCAACGATGGCCGCCGCTATGGCTTCGTTCTGCACGGCCTGTGGCCGCAATACGAGCGCGGATTTCCCGAGCGCTGCCTGGCGAGGCGGCGCGCCTACGTCCCCGGCGCCGTCATCGACGGCATGCTCGACATTATGCCGAGCCCGAAGCTCGTCATCCACGAGTACCGCGCTCATGGGACCTGCTCGGGTCTCGACCCGGCCGGCTTTTTCGAGCTGTCGCGCCGGTTGTTCGGCAAGGTCGTGGTTCCGGAGCGCTACCTCAATCCATTCGAATCGCAGTTCGTGAGCCCCGCCGGCCTCGTCGACGAGCTCGTCGACAACAATCCCGGCCTCGAGCCCGGGATGGTGGCCGTCGCATGCGCAGGGCCGGGCCATCGGCTCACCGAGGTGCGCGTCTGTTTCACCAGGGACGGTGAGTACCGCACGTGCGGCGCCAACGAGGACCAGAGCCGCCTGTGCCCGGCCGGAACGATGTTCGTGCCGCCCGTGCGCTCATCGCGGGCCGGTCCCAATTCGGACGAGGACCGGGAGCGCCCGCAGCGCGCGCCGCTGCCGAAGCCGCGCATCATCCAAAGCCCGCGCTGAGCCCCGTGCGCACCAGGTTCCGGCTGTGGACAAGTGCGCTTGCTCCGGAGCGCGGTGCCGCCGTGCACTTGCGGCACCCCCGGCTGCCCCCCAAAGACTCCTCTCCCAGACTCGATTGCGTAATTTCCCTGAGCGACCATCGAACGGTGAGATGCTGAGCGTGGCGATAGACGGAAATTCGGGTGACCTCGCCGGGCCCTTCGACGCCGGGATCGCGTCGCAAGGCCCGAGCGGCGATGAGACTCTGCGGATATCGCCGCGCGCACGGGTTGCCGCCTGGCTCGACGCGCTCGCCTTCGGCGTTCTCGGGTTTCTGGCCGGCATCGTGTTCTGGCACTTCGTGGGATTCTGGGGCTTTGTGTCCGAGGTGGTACTTATGGGCCCGATCGACCCGGACCGGTTGATGCATGCAGCCGATAGCCCCGCCCCCAGGTTTGAAAATGGGCGCGCCGATCCGGTGGCGTCCACGCGCGCCTCCCGAGCCGGGGGTTGCGCTATGCTCGTTCTCGACCGAGCGACTGGCCGCACACATGTGGCCCCCTGCGGCGAGCTTACCCCGGTTCTGACGCCCGATTCCGCCCCGCAACGGGAGGATCTCGCCATCCGCGCGGCTCCCCTGTCACCGGTCCCGCCCGATTAGCGGCGCACTACCGCGCTGCTATGCTGTCCGGTCAGTCGTCCTGTCCAAGCGGTTGATTCATCGGCTCGAATGCGCCGGGCCTAGCGAAATGCTCCGCGCTGCCCGAAAGCTGCCCTGATGATGCTTTAGCAGCGACGGACTGCAATGCGTCGGGCTCTCGAGCCCTAGCTTCACGTTATGGGAGCCCGAATGATGACGTTTGCTGCCGGACAGCGCTGGATCTATCGGGCTCCGGAGGGGTTCGAGGCCTCACGCCTCGTGATAGGCGCCATCCTCAAGTTCGACGGCGGCCACAGCATCGTATGCTGCAGCGTGACCGGTGCCCCGCGCCGGCAAGCCGGCGGCGCCGCCGACAGCGTCACAATCCCGTTCCTGCCGATGACCGAGCAAGCCTTGAGAGCCAGCGTGACGAGCCTCGACGGCACGGAGGAGCCGCCGGATTCATTTGCCGAGAAGCTTCAGCAATGGAGCGACGATCCCCGCGGTCTCACCACCTTCACGGTGCCGTTCGAGGGCTATCTCGATCGCATGATTGCTCTGCAGATGGCCGAAATCGTCGGCCAGTCGGCCGCCTGAGGCGCTCCGCCCCCGCTCTCATACCGGGCAGCGAAAGTTTTTGCCGATATCCCCCGCCCCGCTCCCCGTCATGGCGAAGCCATGCTTCGCACGACCGGTGTTGGTTTCGGCACGTCGCTTCTCGTGTCCGGAGGCGACGAGCGAACATCAAACTCGAAGCCGCGAATTGTGCCGTTACCAGAAGCGCGGCGACGGCCCCAGAAGGTGACGTTCGCGCTCATCGCCTCACCATCCCGCGTCAATGCAAGAGCTCGCCGACAACAACCGGCATTGGCAGACAACAGCGGGCAAGAAGCGGAAATCGTTCATCGCCGCGACAGATGCCCTGCGATAGGCAGTTCCTACGCCGGTTTCAAAACTTCTATGGAGCGTACGGCAATGTCTCAGAGTCATCCTCTATCTCGAAAGCAGCCCACCCTCATGTCACGTCTCAGTTCCAAAAACGTGCTCCTTGTCGGTATTTCCGCCTTAGCCTTGACGATGGCGGGAACCTCGATTGCTTCTGCAAAAGACAAGAAGAAGGATGATGCGATGAATACCGTCAAAATTATTCGGAAGATACTTTCAGACGTGCTCGGCGACCCGAAACCGACCCCAACACCGTCCCCGTCACCCTCGCCTTCACCGTCACCGAACGGGTAAGCCCGCCAGGCGTCGAGAATCGACGGGGCTGGTCGGCGCCGGTTCGGTTGTAACGGCTAGGGCATTGCACCTCTGAGGAGCCATTCTCTTTCGAGAGAATGGCATCCTCTAATGCCGATGCCGCGAGATCGAGCCGGCAGTTCTCGGCGATTTTGCCCGATACAAGGAGTCTGAACATGATCCGTGCTAGGAAGTTCTCCCTCGCGTTCGCCGTGCTGGCGGCAAGCCTCTATTTGTCCCCATTCGCAAGAGCCATGGCGCCATGCATGGCGCCGGGTATAACGATCGGAAACAACTGCGTAGAGGTTTGCGTAAGTTCGGGCAAAAGCCGGGGGTCTTGTGTGGAGCAGTGCGCAAACCAGCCTGTGCCGATGCTGCAATGCCGCTTGCCGGTGCCGAAGCCGCCGAGCACCTTGCCGAGCCAGCGCGGCCGGTGATGCATCAGGCGGTTTTGCGCAGGCGCTCCGTGCGCCACGAAGCAGGCGCGAGTGCGATGCGGCCGAGCCCCTGGGGGGCGGCGCTCCTCTCGAGGGTCGTCGGGTCGATGCTCCACCGCCCGGCGAGACGCATCACGTGCTCCTCGGTCGGATGCAGGATGATCTCCCCGCCCGCGTCTCCCCTGCGCCCCCTGACGCCGCGCAGCTCGAACAGCTTCAACCCGAGCGACCTCTCCTCCTGCGTCGTCCTGCCTTTGCTCCAGATGATGCCCTCGTCGCCGACGGCAAAGGCGCGCACCAAGCGCCCGTCGAGCATCCGCGCCCAAGCAAAGAAATCGATCGGCGGGTAGGTGAAGAAATACTGTACCTCGACAAAGCGGCCGCCCAATCCGACCAGCAGCGGCGTGCACTTGTCGACGAACGAGCGGCCCACGGGATGGGGCAGCGCGAGCCCCACCGCAAACGTCCAGCCGTTGACGGGCGGCGTGACGAAAACATGGTTCGTGCCGAGCCTGTCGTCGTAGACGGTGCCGATGCCGGAGTCCCAGTTGCACGGGGCGGGATCGAGGAGGCCGAGTGCCTCGACGACGGCGGCAACGTCGCGCGTGCGGACCGCAAGCCAAGCCATCTTGTAGCCGAATGCGGCGGGCCGGTCGGGCGCGTCCTGGAAAATGACCCGGCCTTGGGCGATTTGCGGCGCCAGCGCATAGGCCGCGACCGCGACGCTGAGCGCAACCATGATGGCGATCGTCAGTAACACGTGCCGCTGTGCCCTTGATGCCCCCCTCCACTTACCGCCGGGCCCGGCTCGCGATCAAGCGGCCTGCGGCGAGACCTGGGGAAAATCGACAGAGCGGGGTCAAGAGCGCGTGAGCGGCGCAAACGAGGCCAGCCTGCGATCCCTTCGGCAGCGGGGTCGTCCCGTCGGGAGCCGCGAAGCTGGCCTCTAGCCGAGCTGGATGCGGCTGAGAGAGGGCGATGCCGCATCCACTCGCTGACCGGCCGCCGCCGCGCCAGAGGCGCCGCCGCGGTCAGTCGTTATCGTAACGCCCGGAAATTAGGGCCTGCACATGACAGCCATGTGATGATTTTTCGTCGGCGGCGCTGCGGTTGCGCCCGCGGCCTCATGCCGGACATGAGCCGGGCTACGACAGAAACGGTGTCTGACCCTCAGGGTCAGACACCGTTGTATCCGTTGACTGGCAGCAACCGGCCGCTGTCCGCGCCTGGCACGCGAACCGTCAAAGCCTCAAATAGCGAGGATCGAAAGCGGAGGGCGGGAGATGTCCGAAGCGCCTAAGGAAGCACGACCTTGGCGCTGAACACGAACCGCTCGTCGCA
>DATETZ010000154.1:0-4009 GCA_035283385.1 Hyphomicrobiaceae bacterium | reverse complement strand
TCCATGCGGCGCTCGGGCCAAAGATACGAGTCGCCGAGGTGGTCGTGCTGGTCGAGGCGTCGCCCGCCTGCCCGGTTCCGATGATGGCGGCGTCAAACTGAGCAGGCATTCTCACACTCTCCAAGCAACAGCGGAGGATCGAGACCGCACGGATGGCTCCGCGAATTCTGACCCGCACTGCCATAGCTTTGGGGCATGAATTCTAGAGCCAGGCGATGCCTTGGGACCGCCTGAAAATTGCGTATGGTTCCGGGCACTTCATCTGGCTGGCCCCGTCCGCCGTATTGGGACCAGCGACAAGGGGATGCGTATGGCTCAACAATCAACGGTTCGTGGCTCTTCTGATGTGGGGGTCGCTCAGTCCGGCCCGCTCGGTCGCCGTCTCCTCGAAACCCGGCGCCTGTCGCTCGAGCTCGCGAGCCCGCTCTCCGCCGAGGACATGGTTGTCCAGGCGATGGAGGACGCGAGCCCCACCAAGTGGCATCTCGCCCATGTGACCTGGTTCTTCGAAACCTTCGTCCTCGCGAAGCACCTCGCCGGCTACCGGATCTTCGACCAGGCCTTCAACTATTGCTTCAACTCCTATTACGAGAGCCAGGGCAAGCGGCAGCCGCGCCCGCAGCGCGGCCTCCTCACCAGGCCCTCGAGCGAGCGGGTCCTCGCTTACCGGGCGCATGTGGACGCGGCACTCGAGAAGCTCCTCGCTCAGGGTGTTGCGCCGGGGTCCGAGCTGGCACGGCTCATCGAGGTCGGCATCAATCACGAGCAGCAGCATCAGGAGCTTCTGCTGACCGACATCCTGGCGCTGTTCGCCGCCAATCCGCTTCGGCCGGCCTATTTGGCTCCGCGCTCCCGGACGCGCCGGCGCAAAGTGGGACCGCCGGGCTGGATCGATTTGCCCGGCGGCATTCGCGAGGTCGGCCACGACGGCCGGGGCTTTGCATGGGACAACGAGGCGCCGCGCCACGCGGCGCTCATTCATCCGTTCCGCCTCGCCGACCGCCTAGTCACCAATGCGGAATGGCTCGAGTTCATGGCGGACGGCGGCTACCGCACGGCCTCGCTCTGGCTCGCCGATGGGTGGACGGCGGTCAATCGCGAGGACTGGCAGGCGCCGCACTATTGGGAGCATCGCGACGGGGAATGGTTCGCCATGTCGCTCGAAGGGGCGGGGCCCGTCGACCGCGCGGCGCCGGTCGCCCATGTGAGCTACTACGAGGCGGATGCGTTCGCGCGCTGGGCCGGCAAGCGCCTTCCGACCGAGTTCGAATGGGAGGTTGCCGCGCACGGGCTTCCCGTGACGGGCAACACGCTCGCCTCGGGGGCGCTGCGGACGCTGCCTGCGGACGCGCCGGCAAACGGCCTGCCGCGCCAGATGTTCGGCGACGTCTGGGAGTGGACGCAGAGCGCCTATCTTCCCTACCCGGGCTACCGGCCCCCCGAAGGTGCGCTCGGCGAGTACAACGGCAAGTTCATGGTCAGCCAGCAGGTCCTGCGCGGCGCCTCCTGCGCGACGCCGGAAGGCCATTCGCGCGCGACATACCGCAACTTCTTCTACCCCCACCAGCGCTGGCAGTTCGCGGGCCTGCGCCTCGCCTCGGAGCTCGCCTGATGCGGACCGCCGGCACTGCTCAGCGCCTGAGTGTCGTGCCGGAGGCGCGCCTGAGTGTCGTGCCGGAGGCGCGCCTGCGCGTCGTGCCGGAGGCGCGCCTGCCCGACGTCGCCCCAAAGGCGGACGGCGAGTTCGCTGCGGCCGTCATCGACGGTCTGTCGAAGTCGAGGAAAAGCTTGCCGTGCCGCTTCTTTTACGATGCGCGCGGGAGCGAGCTGTTCGAGGAAATCACCCGGCTGCCGGAATATTATCCGACGCGGGTTGAGGCGCACATCCTCGCGGCTCATGCCGAGGAGATGGCCGACGGCGTTCCAGGCGACGGCGTCCTGGTCGAGTTCGGCTCGGGCTCGAGCCGCAAGACCGAGATCGTGCTCGAAAAGCTGCCGCCCCTCGTCGCCTATGTTGCGATCGACGTGTCGGAGAGCGCCCTCGACGAGGCCAAGCGCCGTCTCGAGGCTCGCTTCCCTTGCCTCGACGTGCGCGCGATCGCCGGCGACTTCTCGCACCGGATCGAGTTTCCCTCCGACCTGGCCGGTCGCCCGAAGACCGGCTTCTTTCCCGGCTCGACCATCGGCAACCTCACACCGGCCGACGCCGCGCGGCTGCTCCGCACCTTCAGGACCCAATTGTCGCCCGGCGGGCGGCTGATCATCGGCGTCGACCTCAAGAAGGATGCGAGGAAGCTCGTCCTCGCCTACAACGATGCCGCCGGCGTGACGGCCGCCTTCAACCTCAACCTGCTGGCACGCATCAATCGCGAAATCGGCCCGGCATTCGACCTCGACGCTTTCCGGCACGAGGCGATCTACGATCCGCGCGAGGGACGCATCGAGATGTACCTAGTGAGCCGCAGCGACCAGGAGGCGAGGATCGCAGGCCGGCGCTTTCGTTTCCGCTGCGGCGAACGCATCCACACCGAGAATTCCTACAAGTACTCGGTGAGCCAGTTTCGAGACCTGTCGCGGGCCGCGGGGTGGCTGCCGGGGCGCGTGTGGACGGACGCGGACGATCAATTCAGTGTGCACGAGCTGATCTCGCGCTAGCTCGACCGCCGCCGGGTCAGGAGAGGTGCGCTGCCGCGACCATGGCAAGCGTCACCGGCAGCGCCAGCAGGAGATTGAGCCGCGCATAGCGCTTGACCGTCTGGCGCGCGTGGGCCTGGGCGTCCGCGCCGCCTCCCGTCTCGCCGAGCGCGACCTTGAGGGCGGGCCAGATCGCGAGGTTGACGAAGCCCCACATGAGAAACCCGCCCGCTGCGCCGGCCGCGAGCATCAGGACGCGCGGGCCCGGCATGTAGACGGCGGACGAATAGACCCACTCGCCGAGGAGATAGCCGGTTGCAACGAGCAGCAAGGCGCCGGTGAGGACGACGAGGTGCGACGCGTGCCGGACGCCCGCCGCGACGCGCGGGACGATCCACTTGGCGATGGCGCTGCGCGAGGCCTCGTCCGCGGCCTCGAGCGCGGCGAGCTGCACGAAATTGACGAAGAACACGAGGCCTATCCACGCCATGGCGGAAGCGACATGGACGAAGCGCAAGAGGACCGATACGAGCCCCCGAGAATCGACGGGTGCGGCCAAGAGCCAGGCCGCGAGCGCTAGGCTCGCAATGGCGAGCCCGGCGATGAGTGTCCGCACGGGGCCATCGAGCAAGGAATTCATGCGATCCTGCCTTTCTCGAGCGGCCACGATGGGGTTCGCAGCGGGAGAATGCAATGCGGGGCTTCAATATGGCGGCGCTGCGGCCGCGGGGCCAGCGTGCCGCGTCCGGAGTGCGATCGCCGGCCGGGGCGCAAGCTCCTGTTCCTCGACGCTTGTCATTCCGGCAACGCCTACAACCGCACGCTGCTCGCCTCGGCGGAGACCGATCGCTTCGTCGCCTTCTCGGCGGCGCGTGCCGATGAAGAGGCGCTCGGGTTCAAGGAGGACGGGCACGGCGTTTTCACCCACATGCTGATCGAGGGCCTGAAAGGCGATCCTGACGCGCTCGAACGCTTGGAGAAGGGCGTCACGGTCTATACGCTCGCCATCTTCGTGAACCTCAAGGTGCGCGAGCGCACCCAGGGCAAGCAGACGCCCGAGTTCCGCTCCGGCCAGGGCAGCTTCGTGCTGGCGCGGGAGTGAGAGCGGCTCTCGGCCGGCTTCTGCCGAACGCGCTTGCAGGCAGAGGGCCTCCTCGTCCGTCAGGTGCCGGTTGTCGCGCCGAATGGCGAGAGCTAAGGTCCCAACTGCAAATGGTGTATCCGCGCGGCGCCGGTCATGTCGGAAGCAACCTTCGATTTCAGCTCGTTCGTGCCGGGCGGCGTTCCGCTGAAGCGCTTCGAGGCCGGCGAGACGGTCTTTTTCCAGGACGACGACGGCGGCTACATGTACATCGTCCGCTCGGGCAAAGTGAAT
>DATETZ010000153.1:0-21980 GCA_035283385.1 Hyphomicrobiaceae bacterium | reverse complement strand
GGTACTAATAGCTCGATCGAACTTCGATCGCTCTCATTAAGCAATGCTCATCTAATCCCTCACGCAGCCGTATCGCGCACTAACGTGTGCGGGCTGCTCCGGGAGGGCGGCGCGTCCATGCGAAGCATGGCTCCGCCATGATGCGCCGGCCTGCCTTGCAGGCTTGCGCCTTCGGCGCGAAAGCGCCGGCCGCCTGATGAGCGTAGGAATTGAAAGACCGGAATTCGTCTCGCGCTTCCGCTGACCTGGTGGCTATGGCGGGGTGGCTGCACCCGATCCCATTCCGAACTCGGCCGTGAAACGCCCCAGCGCCGATGGTACTTCGCCTTAAGGCGTGGGAGAGTAGGTCGTCGCCAGGTCTGCCGAGGCGCGAGACGAAACAAAATTCATCAGGGCCCCCTCTCTTCACACCCCTCACTCGAACACCGCCCGAGCCCCGCTCCGGCGGCGTTTTTGTTTGTGGTCCGTTGAGCCTGTCGGGCGTGTGGTCCGGTGCGAATTGCGACGTGCTTGACCGCATCTTCGGCGCAACCCCATATTCATTCCATGAGCACCATGATTGCCGAGGTCTACGAGGCTTTGAAGGAGGCCGGCGCTTCGGAGGAAAAATCCAAGGCGGCGGCGCAGGCTCTCGCCGACTACGATAATCGATTTGATCGACTAGATCTGGACTTGGCCGGTATCAGAGGTGAGCTGGCCGTCCTCAAGGCCGAGCTCGCGATGGTGAAGTGGATTGTGAGTGGCGTTGGCTTCGGCGTCTTGCTGCTCGTTCTGCGCAGCTTCTGGCCAGGGTGAAAACCCGGGTCGTGCCCTCATGATCCGCCGGACTTGCTGAACGTTCACACGCAGCGCCCGCCGTCGACCTCGAGCGCGACCCCGGTGATGAGCTCGGAGGCCGGGTCGGCGAGAAACAGCGCCGCGTTGGCGATGTCGGACGGCTTCGACAGGCGCCCGAGCGGTATCGTGGCCAGGAACTTGGCGCGGTTCTCGGGCGTGTCGGGGGCCCCCATGAACTCTTCGAGCAGGCCCGTCTCGCCCATCACCGGATTGATGGCGTTGACCCGAATCTTTCTCGGCGCAAGCTCGAGCGCCATCGATTTCGTCAAGGTGATCACGGCGCCCTTCGATCCGTTGTACCAGGTGAGGCCGGGGCGCGGGCGAACGCCCGCCGTCGAGCCCATGTTGATGATGACCCCGCCGCCGCGCTTCTCCATTTCCGGCACTGCGGCGAGCGTCGCCAGGTAGATCGACTTCACGTTGACGGCATAGATGCGGTCGAACTCCGCCTCCGTCACCGTGAGCAGCGACTGGTTCTTGTGCGTTATTCCCGCATTGTTGACGAGGATATCGAGCCCGCCAAAACGCTTGACGGCGGCGGCGATCATCCGGTCGGCATCGACCTTCTGCGAGACGTCCGCGGTGACCAGCGCGGCCGCCTCGCCGATCCGCTCGGCAACCTTGGCCGCCTTTTCGGTGTCGATGTCGGCGATGAGGACCTTGGCGCCTTCGCGTGCGAAGGCCTCGGCAATGCCGCGCCCGAAGCCCGACGCGCCGCCGGTCACGATCGCGACCTTGCCCTCGAGGCGCATCGCAAAGCTCCTTACAGGGCGCTTGCCAACTCGCCGCTCACCTCGCGACTTCGGCGCGGTAGGGGCTCGCGGGGTAGGTGCCGAGCACCTTGAGCTCGGCCGAGAAGAACGACAGCTCCTCGAGCGCGAGCGCCACCGGCCGGTCCGCGGGATGGCCCTCGATGTCGGCGTAGAACATGGTGGCGTTGAAGCTGCCCTCGGGCTGGTAGCTCTCGAGCTTGGTCATGTTGACGCCGTTGGTGGCAAAGCCGCCCAAGGCCTTGTAGAGCGCGGCCGGCACGTTCTTGACGCGGAAGATGAAGGTCGTGATCACCGGCCCATCGCCGGGGTCGGCGTCGTCGGGGTCCTTGGCAAGGACCAGAAAGCGCGTCGTGTTGTGCGCTTCGTCCTCGATGTCGCTCTTGAGAATCTCGAGGCCGTAGATCTCGGCCGCGAGCCGCGAGGCGATGGCCGCGAGCGTCGGATCTTCCGATTGAGCGACAATGCGCGCGGAGCCCGCGGTGTCGGCTTCCGGCACCGGCGCGAGGCCGAGCTTGCGCAGCATCTTGCGGCACTGTCCGAGCGCATGCGTATGGCTCAAAACCTTCCTCACAGACTTCAGCGTCGCGCCTTTCTTCGCCATCAGTTGATGGCGCACGCGCAGGAAGTGCTCGCCGACGATATAGAGGTCGGCATTGGGTAGCAGGTGGTGGATGTCGGCGACCCGGCCCGCGACCGAGTTTTCGATCGGGATCATCGCAGATCCGACCTCGCCTGATTTCACGGCGGCGAGCGCGTCCTCGAAGGTCGGATACGCGGCCGGCTCGAGGTCCGGGAACGCCTCGGTGCAGGCGAGGTGCGAGTTGGCGCCGGGCTCGCCCTGGAAGGCGATGCGCCCATGCCCCGGCGCGCCGGCGGCCGGCGCCTTCTGGTCTTTGACGAGTGGCGCCGCTGGCGCGCGGGAGGATATCGGCATAAGCGTTGACGCAATGAGCCCCGTGGAAGCCGGCGCTAGTGTCCCTGCTCCGAAGTTCGCCTCATTCCGCGGCGAGCGCTTAGCGAACTTCGGAGCAGAAAGGACACTAGAAAATCCATGGTTCTAGTGTGGTTCAGGTTCGCAAGTCCGTAAACGAACCTGGCCTCGAGCATGATACGGACTTGCGAACCACCACACTAGCTGCGCGGCGGCTGCGCTCCCTTGAAAAGGCGCCGCGCCCGCTCGAGATCGGCCGGAGTATCGACACCGAGCGGAACCGTGTCAACGACGGCCACATCGATCCTCATCCCGTTCTCGAGCGCGCGCAGCTGCTCGAGCCGTTCGCGAATCTCGAGCGCCGACGGCCGCAGCGAGACGAACCGCTCGAGCGCCGACCGGCGGTAAGCATAAATGCCGATATGGTGGTAAAGGGGCCCTTCGCCGTACGGGGCCGTGCCGCGCGTGAAATAGAGCGCTCGCAAGCGGTTCTCCTGAGGCAGCGGCGTGGCGACCACCTTGACCACGTTTGGGTTCGTGCGCTCCTCGGGGTTGTCGATCTCTGCCGCCAGTGTCGCGATGTCGGGTCCCTTGATGGCGAGCGGCGCGAGGCACTCTCTGACCAGCCGGGGCTCGAGGGCCGGCAAATCGCCTTGCAGATTGACGATGAACTCGGCGTCGGCATCGGGATCGACGTGGTTCACCGCCTCGAACACGCGATCGGAGCCCGAGACGTGGTCGGCGCGCGTCATGACGGCCTCGCCGCCCGCCTCGCGCACGGTCTTGAGGATCTCCTCGGTGTCGGTTGCAACGACCACCCGGCCGATTTCGGCGGCGCGCGCGCGTCGCCACACGTGAACGATCATCGGCTCGCCGGCGATGTCCATCATGGGCTTGCCCGGCAGCCGGGTCGCCTTCATGCGGGCAGGTATGACGATGAGGGTGCTCGTCATGCTCGTGCTTGTGGGCTCGATCCTGAACGGTAGTGACAATGAGCCTCCTAAACCGGAGTGAAGCCCCGTTGCAAGCGATCATCGAATTCCTATACATGATCGGCACGTTCGAGTTGGCAGCGCGATTCGATATCGCGTGCGCGTTTGGCATGTGCCATTTCTGGGGCGGCTCGAGGCGATGATGGACTCCTTCGAACTGAGCAAGCTGGCGGGCGCGGTGCTGGCCGCGCTGCTTGTGATTTTCGCGCCGAAAACAGCAATCGAGATCTGGCAGCAGGGCGATCGCGAGGCCAAGCCGGGCTACGTGCTGCCGGCCGCAACCGAGCCGGCTGCTGCGCCGGCGGACGGAGCCAAGGGGGAGGACGGCGGCACGACCGCGGCGTTCGAGCCGGCAACGGTCGTCGCCATGATCGCGGCGGCCAAACCCGAAAACGGGCAGGCCGCGTTCAAGAAGTGCCTCGCCTGTCACAGCGCGGAAAAGGAGGCCGGCAGCAAAGTCGGACCCAACCTATGGGGAATAGTCGATCGCCCGAGGGCGGCGCGCGGGGACTTCAGCGGCTACTCGGAAGCCATGCGGACGAAGGGCGGCCAATGGACGTATGAGGATCTCGCGGGATTCGTCCACAACCCCAAGGGGTGGCTGCCCGGCACCAAGATGATCTTCCCCGGGGTCGCCGATCCTGGCGAGCTCGCGGATCTCCTCGCCTACATGCGCACCCTTGGCGATAGCCCGGCGCCACTGCCGCAGTGACAGGCCATTGATAGAGCGGAGCTAATCCGCTTGCGATGCTGAGCTCTCATCCACGCGGTCCCGGCCGCATCCTGGCGCTGGCGCCGCGCATGTTGCGGATGTTTAATCCGCCACAATCACGCGCTTGTGCTAGACCATGATCGGCGCGTCAGACCGAGTAGGTCTGACGCGATCATGGTCTAAACTTATGATTTGGAGCGCGAGTCACGTCTCGGATTATCTCATCCGAGACGATCACGCTCTAGGGAGTGGGAGGCTGGTTGGGGCGCCACTTGCCTATGATCTCGGGCGATCGAACGAGGACAAAACAGTCAATGGCCGCGACGTCTTCCGCTCTCCGACCGATGTGGGCAGCCCTTGGCGTTTTCGTCGTGCTCGCAGCCCCCGCCGCCGCCTCACCCGAGGACCAGGTCAAGCATCACGCGCTCTCGCTCATCGGTGAGCCGAAATACCGCGCGGATTTCAAGCATTTCGATTGGGTCAATCCGGACGCGCCAAAGGGCGGCACGGTTCGGTTCACTTTCGAGGGCACCTTCGATTCCCTAAACCCGTTTACGATCAAGGGCGTGCCGGCAACGGGTGTGGGCATGATCTATGATTCGCTCATGGCCTCGAGCCCGGACGAGGAATCGGCCGAATATGGCCTCGTCGCCGAATGGGTATCGTTTCCCGCCGATTTTTCCTCGGCGACCTTCGGGCTGAGACCTGAGGCGCGATTTCACGACGGCAAGCCGATCACGCCCGAGGACGTGATCTTTAGCCTCGAAGCCTTGAAGAAGGCGCACCCGCACTACGGCAAGTACTACAAGAACGTCGTCAAGGCCGAGAAGACCGGCGAGCGCGAGGTGACCTTCAAGTTCGACAAATCCGGCAATCGCGAGCTGCCCCATATCCTCGGCCAGCTCTACGTGCTCCCCAAGCACTTTTGGGAGGGGCAGGGCGCGGACGGCCAGCCGCGCGACCTGACAAAGACCACGCTCGAGGCCCCCCTAGGCTCCGGCCCTTACAAGATCAAAGAGGTCGACACCGGAAATAGGGTCACATACGAGCGGGTCAAGGACTATTGGGCCAAGGATCTGCCGGTTTCGGCCGGGCAATGGAACTTCGACGAGATCCGCTTCCAGTATTTTCGCGATCGCATTGCCGCGTTCGAGGAGTTCAAGAGCGGGCGGGCCGATTTCTGGCGCGAGAACACCGCGAGCTCGTGGGCGACGCAATTCGATTTCGACGCCGTGAAGAAGGGCTGGGTGAAGAAGGAGGCGATTCCGACGGCCGGCGTCGCGCGGCTGCAGGCCTTCGTCTTCAACCTGCGCAGGAAGCAGTTCCAGGACCCGCGCGTGCGGCGTGCATTCAGCCTCGCCTTCAATTTCGAGGATCTGAACAAGAACCTGCTCTTCAACCAATACGTGCGCGTCGCCAGCTACTTCGACAACTCGGAGCTCAAGGCCTCCGGTCTCCCCGAGGGCCGCGAGCTCGAGATCCTGCGCGAGTTCGAGAACGACCTGCCGCCCGAGGTCTTTACCACCGAGTGGAGGAATCCCGTCAATGCCACGCGCGAGGACGTGCGCAAGAACCTCGGCGAGGCGATGCGGCTTTTGAAGGAGGCGGGCTGGGAGGTGCGGCAGGAGACGGTCGATGCTCCCGGCTGCGGCATGCTCTGCAAGATGATGAGGACCGTCGGTCTGGGCTCCGGCAAGATGCAGCCCGTCGTGCGCAATGAGGCCGGAGAGGCGCTCACCGCGGAGTTCCTGCTGGCGTCGGAAAGCTTTCAAAGGCACGTCGCCAGCTACATTTCCAATCTCGAGAAGATCGGCATCAAGGCCAACGTGCGCATCGTCGATCCGGCGCAATACGAGCAGCGCGAGACCAACTTCGATTACGACATCGTCGTCGACGGCTTTCCCCAGTCGCTGTCGCCAGGCAACGAGCAGCGCGATTTCTGGGGCACGGCCGCCGCCGATCAGCCGGGCAGCCGCAACACGGTCGGCATCAAGAGCCCGGTCATCGATGCGATCATAGAAAAGATCGTGTTCTCCAAGGACCGCGCCGACCTCGTCGCCGCAACGAGAGCGCTCGACCGGGTGCTGCTCTGGAGCTGGTACCTCGTGCCGCAGTGGCACAATCCGTCGGAATGGATTGCAACCTGGGACATCTTCGGCCGCCCTTCGAGGCTGCCTGCGCAGACATCGGCCTTCCTGCAGGTCTGGTGGGTCGACAAGGATAAAGTACAGGCGCTCGCTGCCGCGCGCGGGAAATGATCCGGCATGCGGGCGGGAAGCAACCAAATCGGTGTTCGCTCGCGGATGTTCCGTGCCGGTCTGGCGTCGGTTCTGGCGGTTACGGCCTTTGTGCCGGGCGCGTCATCCGCCGCGGCCTTGCCGCGCCATGGGCTCTCGATCTTCGGAGATCTCAAGTATCCGCCGGATTTTAGCCATTTCGAATACGTCAACCCCGATGCACCCAAAGGCGGCCGCGTCGCCCAGATCGGCTCGAGCGGGAGCACCACGTTCGACAGCTTCAACAACTTCATTCTGAGAGGCGACGCCGCGCAAGGTCTCGAGCTCCTCTTCGACAGCCTGATGGCGCGGGCCCTCGACGAGCCCGATGCCGTCTACGGCCTCGTGGCCGAGACGGCGGACGTGGCCGAGGACGGCATGTCCGTCACGTTCAAGCTCCGGCCGCAGGCGAGGTTCGCCGACGGCTCGGCCGTGACCGCCGAGGACGTGGTCTTCTCGTTCGACACCTTGAAGGCGAAGGGGCATCCGAGCATCGCCCTCTCGCTGCGCGACGTCGTCAAGGCTGAGGCCGGCGACGGCGCAACCGTGCGCTATGCATTTCAGGGAAAGCTCGTGCGCGACCTGCCGGTGACGGTGGCGGCGCTGCCGATCCTGTCCAAGGCCTATTACACGGCGCACGAGTTCGACAAGACGACGCTCGAGGCCCCCCTCGGCTCCGGCCCTTACAGAATTGGCGGCTACAAGGCCGGTACCTTTGTGTCCTACCTTCGCCGCGACGACTATTGGGCCAAGGATCTGCCGGTCAATCGCGGCCTCTATAACTTCGATGAGATCCGCTATGAATACTACCGTGACCGCGGGCTCGAGCTCGAGAATCTCCTCGCCGGCAACTTCGACTTCCGCGAGGAGTTCACCTCGAAGGACTGGGCCACCGGCTACGACAAGCCGCCCGTGAAGGACGGCCGCATTCTCCTGCTGACCTTGCCCGACGAGCGCCCGTCCGGCGCGCAGGGCTTTTTCATCAACACGCGGCGCGAGAAATTCAAGGACATCCGCGTCAGGCAGGCGCTCGACCTCGCTTTCGATTTCGAATGGAGCAACCGCAATCTGTTCTTCGGTCTCTACAAGCGCACTGCGAGCTTCTTCGAGAACTCGGACATGAAGGCGTCCGGACCGCCCTCGCCCGAGGAGCTCGAGCTCCTCGAGCCGTTCCGCGACAAGCTGCCGCCGGAGGTGTTCGGCGAGCCCTACGCGCCGCCCGTGACCGACGGCTCCGGCAACAACCGCGAGCAGCTCCGCAAGGCCGCGCAGCTTCTGGCCGCGGCAGGCTGGACGCAGACCTCCGATGGCCTCAAGAATGCGGCCGGCGAGACGCTCACGATCGAGATCCTGCTGTTCGAGGAAAGCTTCGAGCGCATCATTGGGCCGTACGTCAAGAACCTGCGCCTGATCGGCATCGACGCCGTGATGCGGCGTGTCGATCCCTCCCAGTACGAGCAGCGCGTCAAGAGCTTCGACTTCGATCTCACGACGCAGCGCTATAGCCTGCGCCTGACGCCCGGCGTCGAGCTCAAGGCCTACTGGGGCTCGGAGGCGGCCAAGACCAACGGCAGCTTCAATCTCGCAGGCATCGCCGATCCCGTGCTCGATCAGCTGATGGAGCGCGTGATCACGGCGAAATCGCGCGCCGAGCTCATCGTCGCGACGCGCGCCTGCGACCGCGTGCTGCGCGCCGGCCACTACTGGGTGCCGCAGTGGTACAAGGGCGCCCACAACCTCGCCTTCTGGAACAAGCTCGGCTGGCCCAAGGTGAAACCCAAGTACGAGCGCGGCGCCTTGGAGTCCTGGTGGCACGACGGCGAAAAAGCTGCGAAACTCAAAACCAAGTGAACCCTTTCCCCCGGCACATATGGCGACCTATCTTCTGAAACGCGCGCTGCTCATCTTGCCGACCATGATCGGCATCATGCTGATCAGCTTCATCATCGTGCAGTTCGCGCCGGGCGGCCCCGTCGAGCAGGTGATCGCGAAGCTGACGGGCACCGATTCCTCCATCACCCAGCGCATCGGCGGCGGCGGCGACGGCATGCAGGGGCCGGGCTCCCAGGCGCAGCTCGGTCAGGCGGGCGCGGACAGCGTCATGTCGAAATACCGCGGCGCGCAGGGGCTCGATCCGGAATTCATCAAGAGCCTCGAGAAGCAGTTCGGCTTCGACAAGCCGGCGCACGAGCGCTTCCTCCTGATGATGAAAAACTACCTGACGTTCGACTTCGGCAAGAGCTACTTCCGCGATGTCTCGGTCTTGGAGCTCGTCAAGGAGAAGCTCCCGGTCTCGATCTCGCTCGGCCTTTGGATGACACTCATCACCTACCTGATCGCGATCCCGCTCGGGATCCGCAAGGCGGTCAAGGCCGGCGAGCGCTTCGACACCTGGACCAGCAGCGTGCTCGTCGTCGGCTACGCCGTGCCGGGCTTCCTGGTCGCCGTGCTGCTCTTGATCCTGTTTGCCGGCTCGTCGTTCTTCCAGTGGTTCCCCTCGCGCGGGCTCACGTCGGACAATTGGAACGAGCTGCCGCTCTCGGGCAAGGTCGTCGACTATTTCTGGCACCTCGTGCTGCCGATGATCGCCATGGCGCTCGGCGCCTTCACCACCATGGCGTTCCTGACCAAGAACTGCTTCCTCGACGAGATCCGAAAGCAGTACGTCATGACGGCGAGGGCGAAAGGCTTGAGCGAGCGCGAGGTTCTCTACGGCCATGTGTTCCGCAATGCCATGCTGTTGATCGTCGCCGGCTTTCCCAGCGCATTCCTCAGCGCGTTCTTCTCGAGCTCGCTTCTGATCGAGACCATCTTCTCCCTCGACGGGCTCGGGCTCCTGGGGTTCGAGTCGGTCATCAAGCGCGACTATCCGGTCGTGTTCGCGACGCTCTACATCCTGTCGCTGCTCGGGCTCCTGGTGAATATCCTGTCCGACTTCATCTACACGCTCGTCGATCCGCGCATCGACTTCGAAAGCCGGGAGGTGTGACGCGTGGACGCGCGCTTGCCAGGGGCGATCGTTGCCGAGCCGGCGATCACGCGCGGCGCGCGGTTCCTGTCGGCGCGGCTCGCCGGTCTCAAAGGCCGCTTCGTGCTCTCGCCGATCAACCGGCGGCGCTGGGAGAACTTCAAGAACAACCGGCGCGGGTATTGGAGCTTCTGGATCCTGCTCACGCTGTTCGTCATCTCGCTGATCGCCGAGCTGATCGCCAACGACCGGCCGATTATTGTGCGCTACAAGGGCGAGACGCTGATTCCCGTGCTCGTCGACTATCCCGAATCGAGGTTCGGCGGGTTCCTGGCCGTCACCGACTACAAGGACCCGGTGGTTATCGACGAGATCGAGGCCAACGGCTGGATGCTGTGGCCCCCGATCCGCTACACCTACGACACCATCAACAAGGACTACCCGCGCCGCAAGAACGCCGATGGGCTGTGCCTCGGCTATCCGGCGCCGCCGCCGTGGGCAAGCAACGCCAAGCTGTGCGATGCCCCGCCCGATCAGATGGCGCGCTATAGCGCGCTCGGCAACACCAACTGGCTGGGCCTCGACGACCAGGGCCGCGATGTCGTCGCCCGCGTCATCTACGGTTTTCGCATCTCGCTGCTTTTCGGGCTGCTGCTGACCGTGCTGTCGTCCGTGATCGGCGTCGCGGCCGGCGCCGTGCAGGGCTATTTCGGCGGGCGCACCGACCTCCTGTTCCAGCGCTTCCTCGAAATCTGGTCGGCCATTCCCTATCTCTATGTGCTGCTCATCATATCGTCGGTGCTGGTGCCGGGTTTCTGGACGCTGCTCGGCGTGCTGCTGCTCTTCCACTGGACGGCGCTGGTCGGCGTGGTGCGGGCCGAGTTCCTGCGCGGGCGCAACTTCGAGTACATCACCGCGGCGCGCGCGCTCGGCCTCACGGACGTCTCCATCATGAGGAAACACCTGTTGCCGAACGCGATGGTGGCGACGCTGACCTTTCTGCCGTTCCAGCTCTCGGGCTCGATCTCGGCATTGACCGCGCTCGATTTTCTCGGGCTCGGGCTTCCGCCGGGCTCGCCGTCCCTCGGCGAGCTGTTGCTCCAGGGCAAACGCTATCTCGAGGCGCCGTGGCTCGGCATCACGGGCTTCTTCTCCATCGCGATCTTGCTGTCGCTGCTGATCTTCATCGGCGAAGCGGTGCGCGATGCCCTCGATCCGCGCAAGACGTTCAGGTAGGATCGGCGCATGGGCGAGACGAAAAAAATCGTGACCGAGCACTATCCGGCAGACAAACTGCCGGAGGAGCTGCGCCGCGGCATCGAGGCCGGAGAAATCGTGCGCGTCACGGTCGAGCGGGAGAAGCGCCAGCCTGCGCCAAGGCCACTGCATGAGCTGCGCGGATGTGCGAAAGGCCTCTACAAGTCCCCGCAAGAGGCTGTGGCGTTCATTCGTTCGCTTCGGGACGAGTGGGAACATTGATGGTGGAGCTGGCCGGTGCGCGGATCTACCTCGACGCCAATGCGTTCATTGCATATGCCGAGGACTACCCTCAGTTCGGTTCGGCCCTCGAGAACCTTTTCAGAAATCTCGAGACGAACGACATTGAAATCGTGACCAGCGAGCTGAAGGTTGCTGAACTCCTGGTAGCGCCTTTGCGCGAAAGGAGGAACGATTTGGTTCAGGAGTACGAAGAACTGACGGCACCGAGGCCGAATTTCCGGCGCATACCCGTATCTCTCGGCATATTGCGGCTCAGCGCGCAAATGCGAGCCCATCTCGGTCTGAAGCTGCCCGATGCGATCCACGTCGCTACAGGTACTGCCGAAGGCTGCAAGATCATGGTCTCAGAGGACGCCCGCCTCAGAGTTCCCGCTCCGATGGTGCTTTGCCGCGTTGCCGATTTGGACACGGGAGGGAGACCGTGACCAGCCCCCGCCAGAGTCTCGCCAAAGAAACGCTGGTCAACGTGAAGAACCTGTCGGTCTCGTTCCGCGTCGGCGAGGAGGAGATGTGCGCGGTCAAGAGTGTGTCGTTCCGCATCGGCAAGGGCGAAACGGTGGCCCTGGTCGGCGAATCGGGCAGCGGGAAGACGGTGTGCGCGCTGTCGATTCTGCGCCTTTTGCCCTATCCGGCCGCCTCGCACCCCTCGGGCCAGATCTTTTTCGAGGGCAAGGATCTGCTCAAGGCCCCGGTCGAGGAGATGCGGAAAATCCGGGGCGATCGGATTTCGATCATTTTCCAGGAGCCGATGACCTCCCTCAATCCGTTGCACACGATCGAGAAGCAGGTGGGCGAGATTCTGGAGCTGCACCGGGGCATGGACGGGGAGGCCGCCCGCGCGCGCGTGCTCGAGCTGTTGGGCAAGGTCGGCATCGTCGAGCCCGAGAGGCGCCTTGGCGCCTTCCCGCACCAGCTATCGGGCGGCCAGCGCCAGCGCGTGATGATCGCGATGGCGCTCGCCAACGAGCCCGACCTCCTGATCGCCGACGAGCCCACCACCGCGCTCGATGTGACCATCCAGGCGCAGATCCTGGAGCTGTTAAGCGACCTCAGGCGCGAGATGGGGATGGCCATGCTGCTCATCACCCACGAGCTCGGCATCGTGCGGCGCATGGCCGAGCGGGTCTATGTGATGCAGGCGGGCGAGATCGTCGAGGAGGGGCGGACGGAGGACATCTTCAAGGCGCCGAAGCACCCCTATACGCGCCATCTCCTCGCCGCCGAGCCGAAGGGCAAGCCGCCCGGCTTCGATGCAGCGGCTCCGGTCGTCGTCGAGGCCGAGGACTTGAAAGTCTGGTTTCCGATCAGGCGCGGGCTGTTGCGAAGGACCGTCGACCACGTCAAGGCCGTGGACGGACTGTCGCTCAAGCTGCGGGCCGGCCAGACGCTCGGCATCGTCGGCGAGTCGGGCTCCGGCAAGACCACGCTCGGCCTCGCCATTCTGCGCCTGATCTCGTCCGTGGGTCCGATCGCCTATGTCGGGCGGCGCATCGACGGCCTCTCCTCCAAGGAGATGCGCCCGCTGCGCAAGGAGATGCAGGTCGTCTTTCAGGACCCCTATGGATCCCTCTCCCCGCGGCTCTCGGTGTTCGAAATCATCGAGGAGGGCCTTCTGATCCAGAAGCCGGATCTCGGCTATGGCGAGCGCAGGGAGCGCGTCGGCCTCGCGTTGAAGGAGGTCGGGCTCGATCCCGGCTCGCTCGACCGCTACCCGCACGAGTTCTCGGGCGGGCAGCGCCAGCGCATCGCCATCGCGCGCGCCATGGTCCTGGAGCCGAAGTTCGTGATGCTCGACGAGCCGACGAGCGCCCTCGACATGAGCGTGCAGGCGCAGATCGTCGATCTGTTGCGGGACCTGCAGGCGCGGCACGGTCTCGCCTATCTTTTCATCAGCCACGACCTCAAGGTCGTGCGTGCGCTCTGCAACTATGTGATCGTGCTCAAAGGCGGCAAGGTCGTCGAGGAAGGTCCGGCGGAGGACATTTTCTCGGCTCCGAAGGCCGATTACACGCGCGCGCTCATTGCCGCCGCTCTCGACCTCAAGGTCGCGCACAAGGCGGCGCTCGCGACGTGACGCGCGGCCAGGCCGCGCTGTTCACACCAGCAACAGATGCTCGACGATCACGCCGCCGGAAGCCGGGCCGGAAAAGGCTTCAAAAAGGCCTGGCTTTGCTTCATCGTGCGGCGCGGGGGTTGTCTCGCCATTTCTTGCCAGCATGCTGCCGAACGACGCCATGTACTCCCGGCTCCGGGCCACGATCGAATCGCTGCGCTACTGGGTGCCGACGATCGCCGACGTGGCGCGCGTCGCCGAGAGCGAGACGCCGGCTCAATGGAAAGTCGCCATCACCCCGAACATCGAGAGCGCCTGCCCGCTCGAGCTCGCCCTCGGCTCGACCCAGCGCTACACGCTCACCATTGCCGGCGAAAGCTACAGCGACCGCGCGATCGTCTCCCTCGATCTTTTCCTGCCGCTCCTCGAGGCCATATCGGAGGGGCGCGTCGTCCAGCGGCGCTGGGTGAGCCTCGCCACGGGAGCGGTGCGTGCGATCGAGACGATCGTCACCCTTGCCGATGGCTCGACCTGGCGCGACGGCCGTACCCTCGAGGCCGTGGCCGCCGCGATCCCTAGGGAGTCGACCGAGCGCCACGACCGCCACTTCCTGCCCTACCGGCGGTGAGCCCTGCAAATCCCTTGCCGGCAAGGACGGAGGAGGGGCAACGGGTGCTATGCCGAGAGCGACGGGAGCCGCTTGATGGCGGTGATCGCCGAGCCAGATTTCGCGATGCGCCCGGCGGCCTCCGGCAGCGTCTCGACCACGACCGCCATGTGGTGCGCATTGGCGTGAACGAGCATGACCCCGTCCGACATGATGCCGACATGGCCGGTCCAGAACACGAGGTCGCCGCGTTCGAGCCCTTCGAGCGACTTCGGCACGAGCACGCTTGACCCGAGCTCGGCCTCTTGCATGTCGCTGTCGCGCGGGCAGGCAATGCCGGCCGCCTCGAGCGAAATCTGGACCAGGCCGGAGCAATCGAGACCGATGCGCGTGCGTCCGCCCCACAAATACGGCGTGCCGATCAGCCGCTCGGCGATGGTGACGAAATCGCGCGCCACGCGGCCGAGCCCGGCAATATGGCGCGTGACGACGAACCCGCCGCCCCTCAAGCGGGAGAACCTCTCGTTGCCGTCAATCACCGTGAGCAGCGCGTTGAGGGAGAGGTGCATCAAGGGCGGCGCCTTGACGTCGGGAGCGGGATAGACAAAGGTCCCGATCGATTTTACCCGGTGCGTTGGCGGCGCAACGTCGGGCGAGAGCGAATCGGCCGGCACGTAGCCGACGTAACGATCGCGCTCGAGCTGCACCCAGGCCCAGCCGTTCGCCTCCTCGTAGACGGTCGCAATCTCGCCAAATAGGGCCTCGGTGTCGATCCCGGCGCTGGTAGTCGGCCGCCGGCGCAGAGGCACGGCCGCGCGCACGATCTGGCGCGCGTCGCCCGGCGCGTAGCGCGGCGCTTCGACCTTGCCCTGAAGGCTCTCCGCGGCGAGGTCCGTGCGATAGGCATGGCGGCGCGGATCGAGCGCCGGCCGGGAGGCCGGCAGGGCGAGGCCGGCTGGCAGGTGTTCGTCCTCGGGCCGATCCATCGTCATTGGCCATACTCCCGCTTCAGCATCGAGAACACCGCGCGCGCCGTCTGCGGCTCACCGCCCTTCGGGCCCAGCGGGCGCGCCGCCGGGCGCCATGCATAAAGGTCGATGTGGACGAACCGCTTGGCGGTCTTCACGAACCGCTTGAGAAACAGCGCCGCCGTGATCGCCCCGGCGAACGGCGCCTCCCACACGTTGTTCATATCGGCGACATCGCTGTCGAGATTGCGCTCGTAGCCCGGCCAGAGCGGCAGGCGCCAAACGGGATCGCCGACGGCCGCGCCCGCACGGACGAGATCGGCGGCAAAGGCGTCGTCATCGGTGAAGAGAGCCGGCACATCGGGGCCGAGCGCAACCCGCGCGGCCCCCGTGAGGGTGGCGAATATGAGGATCATCTCGGGCTTGTCCGCGTCGGCGAGCGCCAGCGCGTCGGCGAGCACGAGACGGCCCTCGGCATCCGTATTGCCGATCTCGACCGTGGCGCCGGCGCGGCTTCTCAGCACGTCGCCGGGGCGGAACGCGTCGCCGGAAATGCTGTTCTCGGCCGCGGGAATGAGAATCCTGAGCCGCACATCGAGCCCTTGGCCCATGATCATGTGACCGAGGGCGAGCGCCGTCGCCGCGCCGCCCATGTCCTTCTTCATGAGAGCCATGGCGGAGGCAGGCTTGATGTCGAGGCCGCCGGAATCGAACGAGATGCCCTTGCCGATCAGGGTGACGGCCGGCGCGCTCTTGCGGCCAGGCTTCTTCTGCCACTTGAGATCGATGAGGCGCGGCGCCCGCGAGCTGGCGCGCCCGACCGCATGGATCATCGGGAAGTTTTGCTGCAACAGCTTGTCGCCCGCGACTGCGCTGACCTTCGCCCCGTGGCGAAGCGCCAGCTTGCGCGCGGCGGCCTCGAGGTCTTCCGGCCCCATCTCGGAGGCCGGCGTGTTGATGAGATCGCGGCCGAGCCACACCGCCTCGACCACGTTCAGGAGCTGGGAGCGGTCGAGACCCGCCGGGACCTTGAGCTGCGGCGGCTCGTCGCCGTGGGCTGCTTTGTAGCGACGGAAGCGGTAGGCGCCGAGTCCCCACGCGAGCGCCGCAAGCTCGGACTCGCGACAGTCGTCCTCGAGGCGGTAGACGCCCGGTGGAAGGCTCGCGGCAAGCTGGCCGACGAGAAGCTGCGAAGGGCCGCTGGGCTCGCCCGCCGCGCCGTTGCCGAGTCCCAGGGCCACACCAGCGAGAGTGCCATCCGGCCGCGGCACCAGCGCCTGCTTCTTGGCGGCGCTCGTGAAGGCGACCGCCTCGAGCCAGCGCCGCTCCGCCTCGCCTAGTGTCGTCTTGGCCGTGAGCGGCTCGGCGTCGGAGACGAGCCAGACCGGCGTCGCGGCCCTGGGCGAGCTATCGGCCAGGAGCACGTCTGCCGGCCCGAATGCGTGTGCGGTGGTCTTGCGCGCTGTCATGGGAAGCTTCTTGGGACCCGGACCGATTGGCCGCTTGGACGGCTCTCGAGCGATGGGGCATTATCCCGATCGAATCGGGGAAACACAATCGCGCCGGGAAAGGTCGAGAGAATGACGCTCCCCCAATACCGTCTCGTCATCGGCGACAAGGCCTTGTCCAGCTGGAGCTTGCGGCCATGGCTGGTCATGAAGCGCGCCGGCATCCCGTTCGCGGAGGTCAACGTCAAGCTGCGCCAGCCCGGCTCGAAAGCGCAAATCGTGGCGCATTCGCCCGCCGGCAAGGTGCCGGCCCTGCTTGCGGGCGATCTCGTGGTGTGGGACAGCCTCGCCATCATCGAGTACCTCGCCGATTGCCATCCGGGCCTTGGCATCTGGCCCGCCGATCCCGCCGCCCGGGCGATCGCCCGGGCGGTCTCGGCCGAGATGCACTCGGGCTTCCAGGCGCTGCGCGAGCACTGCGCAATGGACCTTTTCGCGAGAACGCCGCTCGTGAGCGTCCCCGAGGCGGTCGAGCTGAACATCCGGCGCATTGTCGAGAGCTGGCAGGATTGCCGCCGCCGCTTCGGAAGCTCGGGCCCCTACCTCTTCTCCGAGTTCTCGGCCGCAGACGCCATGTACGCCCCCGTCGCGTCCCGGTTCAGGACCTACGTGCCGGATCTCGCGCGATTCGGCGACGACGGCACGTGCGCGGCCTATGTCGAGACGCTGTTCGCCATGCCGGAGATGGCCGAATGGGCGGACGGCGCGAGAGCCCAGATCGCGGCCTAGGGTTTACGTGACGTGTCCCGCTGTCGTCGCAGCGCAGCGCGGATCGGATGGCCAATTTAGGTCATCGATCTACTTAGAATAGTTAGCTATATCAATGTCTTAATATCACACAGAGTGGGCGGGCCGCCGGGGTCCGCCACTCGGGAGGTTAAGGATTTGTTGACGGCTGTCCCAGAGACTGACGCCCGGGTGGAGATGGGACCGATTCGCCGACAAGGAGACAACAATGGCCGGCCTCGATGGAGAGCTCTCGGCGCATAAGAGGCTCAAGGCCGCCGGCGTGATTGCAGCCCTGACGGCAGCCCTTCTGGCGAGCGGCTGCGCGCAGCTCGGCGGCTCCGAGCTCGCGGGACTTCTGGTCACGAGCGGGCCGCCCGCCGTCCCGGGTGGCGAGCCGCAATCGCAAACCGACTTGCAGAAGGCCACCGAGTACTGGGGCAAGGAGTATTCCAGCAACCCGCGCGACCTCAACGCCGCGCTCTCCTATGCCAAGAACCTCAAGGCCATCGGTCAAAAGGCGCAGGCCCTCGACGTGTTGCAGCAGGCGTCGTTGTTGCATCCGGCCAGCAAGGAGCTCGCCTCCGAATACGGCCGCCTGGCGCTCGAGCTCGATCAAGTGGGCGCCGCAAAGCAGCTGCTCGAGCTCGCCGACGACCCCGCAAAGCCCGACTGGCGCGTGATCTCGGCTCGCGGCACCGTGCTCGCCAAACAGGGGAAGTACCGCGAGGCGATCCCGTTTTACGAGCGGGCGCTGGCGCTCGTCCCGGATCATCCATCGGTCATGAACAATCTCGCCCTTGCCTACACGATGAGCGGCGAGGTGGCGAAGGCGGAGGCGCTGCTACGCCGCGCCTCGGTGGCGGACGGCTCCAACCCCAAGGTGCGCCAGAACCTTGCCCTCGTGCTCGGGCTGCAGGGCAAGTACGACGAGGCGTCCAAAGTCGGGTCCGAGAACATTGGCCCCGCCGCGTCACAAGCCAATGCCGACCTGTTGCGCAAGATCGTCAAGCTTGAACCGAAGCCGATGCCTCCCGGCGTGGTCGAGCTGCCGGCCCAGGAGGTCGCAACCGCGGCAACCTCGCCGCCGGCGCCCTGGCCCACCGCAGTCGACAAGGCCCAGCCCGCACCGCCATTACTCTGGCTCGCAGTCGTCGACAAGGCAGAGCGCGTGCCGGCACCGCTTTGGCCCACAGTAGTCGACAAGGCCCAGTCCTCACCGCCAGCACTTTGGCTCGCCGTCATCGACAAGGCGGAGCCCGTGCCGCCACCGCATTGGCCCACGGTCGTCGACAAGCACAGCGCCGGACACGACGCCTTCGGCGCACAAGTTGCAGAATCGAGCGACGCCGCCCTTGACAACCCCTCGGCCCGCTGAGACCGGCGGTCGCGCTTCGGTCGTAGGATTGATAGGGTCGCTCGAGACCCGAAGCGGCAAATCTAATCTCCCGTGCCGAGCCCACGCTGCCGCGATGATCGGTGGCCGGCGGGTCGATTTCCGGCCGGGGTGGCTGAGAGGAGTTCGCGATGACCGAGGCGTTCCGGCGGTTTGCGGAGCGGGCGGCGAATGCCGTGGGCTCGTATTGGGCCTTTGTGCTTGCCGTCGCGACGATCGGCGTTTGGGCTCTGCTGGGGCCGTACTTCGGCTACTCCGACACATGGCAGCTGGTCATCAACACCGGGACCACGATCGTGACCTTTCTGATCGTGTTCCTGATCCAGAACACGCAAAACAGAGATGCGCGGATCGTGAGCTTGAAGCTCGACGAGCTGCTTCGCGGAGTCGAGGGTGCGCGGACGGAGCTGGTGGGGCTCGATCACATGACTGACCAGGAGCTCGAGGTCGTAGCCCGGGAGTTCGAGCAGATTCGTCACAAGTACGCGCCGCTCATCGACGACGATCTCGCTCACGTCAAGCGCGAGCTAAGGGCGCGCAAGAGGAGGGCCTGATCCGCCGCGGGGCCTGCGAGAGTGCTCGAGGACCGGCTCAGCCCCAATGCCAGAAGCGGATTGCGGCCGGGCCCAGGATCACGAGGAACAGCACGGGCAGGAAGAACAGGATCATCGGCACCGTGAGCTTGGGCGGCAGCGCGGCCGCCTTCTTCTCGGCCTCCGACATGCGGATGTCGCGGTTCTCTTTCGCCATCACGCGCAGGGCCTGGCTCACCGGCGTGCCGTATCGCTCGGCCTGGATCAACGCAGTGGCGACGGCCTTGACGCCAGGAATTCCAATGCGCTTGCCCAGGTTCTCGAATGCCTGGCGCCGCTCCTGCAGGTACGAGAGCTCGGCGGTGGTGAGCGACAATTCCTCGCCGAGCTCGATCGACTGCGCCGTGATCTCCTTTGCAACCTTGCCGAAGGCGGCCTCGACCGACATCCCCGACTGCACGCAGATCAAGAGCATGTCGAGCGCATCCGGGAACGACTGCTTGATGGACTGCTGGCGCTTTTGGGCGAGGTTCTCGACGAACAGGTTCGGGAGATAGAAGCCGCCGAAGCCGGCAGCGATGGCGATCATGACCTTGATCATCGGCGGATAGCCGACGTCGGACATGACGAACAGGTAAAAGAGCGCGATCACGAATACGGCGGGCGGCATGGCGACGCGAAAGAAAATGAAAGCGACGATCGGCTTCTGCCCTCTCAAGCCGGCCATCTTGAGCTTGTTGCGCAGGTCCTCGTTGTCCAACAGCGATCTCAAGTCCAACCGGTCGACGATCTCCTGCATGAAGCCCCTGGGCGCCTGGCGCAGCTTGCCGGCTCCCTGGCGGTCCTTCGCCGCCAGCTCGGCGAGCCGGGCGGAGCGCATCTTGTCACGCTCGATGGCCATCACCTTCATGCGCTGATTGATGCGGTCGCGCTGGATCATCGGCATGGCGAGCGACAGAATGGTCGCGAATACGGCAATCGCGGCGAAGAGCGTGGTCAGGAACTGCGGGCTCATGACCGTTTCGACGAAACCGTTCATTGCTGTCGCCTCATGCGATCGGTTGCTCCGCGCCGGCGGAAGACGCCTCAATACTTGAAGCTGATCATCTTCTTCATGACGAACACGCCAATGCCCATCCAGCACAGGCCGAACAACAGGAACATGTTGCCGACCTTCGAGGAGAACAGCGGCATGATGTATTCGGGAGCCGTGCCATAGACCATGAACATGACGCCGGGCGGCAGCGAGGCGAGCACCATGGCCGAGGTCTTGGCCTCCGCCGACAGCGCCTTGACCTTCATGGCCATCCTGAACCGGTCGCGGAGCACACCCGACAGGTTGGATAAAGCCTCGGAAAGATTGCCGCCCGCCTGCTGCTGAATCGCGATCACGATGGTGAGGAACTTGACCTCGGGCAGCGGCATTCTGAGCACGAGCCTCTCGAGGGCTTCGGCGAGCGGCACGCCGATGCGCTGCTGCTCCACGACCTCCTTGAATTCGCCGGCGACCGGCTCCGGGCTCTCGCGGGCGATGATCTGCAAACATTCGTTCAAGGGCAGGCCGGACTTGACGCCGCGCACGACAACGTCGATTGCGTTGGCGAGCTCGGCGAGAAACTTGCTCTGCCGCCGCCGAATCATCTTCGACAGGATCCAGCGCGGCAGACCGAGGGTGCCGATGAAGAGCGCGGTAAACGTCGCCAACGGCAGGATCGCCGACGGCGGGAGGGACACGTAGACGACCCCGCTGCACGTGAGACCGGTGATGGCGCTCGCAATCCAGAAGCTCCTGGGTTCGGCGTCGAGCCCGGCGCGCTGGAGCTTGAGACGCAGGGTCACTTTCTCCTTGGTCTTCTGGCGGATATCGAGATCCTTGAGCGTGTCCGCGACCTGTTTCTTGCGGTTGGCCGTGATCTCGGCCGCCGAGCGCGTCGCAACTTTCTTGGCCCGGCTCTCGGTGACGCTGGCAAGCCGCTTTTCGACCTGCCTGTCGCCGGACACAAAGGGATATGTCACGACGTACGCGATGGCCGCAAAGGCGGCCGCGGCCGAAAGCGCCACCACCAACGGCAACATGTCGGCGCTAAGCATTGCTCTCTCCGAGCGGATTGCCGTTGGCATCCATGACCTCTGCGGCCGAGAGGGCTTCTGAAAGGCGCTTGTCCTCCTTGTAGTACTCCGCCCGCTCCCAGAAGTGCGGACGCGCGATGCCTGTCGAGCGATGACGGCCGGTGAGCCTGCCGCTCGCGTCCTCGCCGGTGATATCGTACACAATCAGGTTCTGCAGCGTGACGGTCTCGCCCTCCATGCCCACCACCTCGGTGATGTGGGTCACCTTGCGCGAGCCGTCGCGCAGCCGGGAGGCCTGGATGATGATGTCGATCGAGCCTACGATCATCTCGCGGATGGTCTTTATGGGCAGCGCGTATCCGCCCATCATGATCATGGACTCGAGCCGGCCCAGGGCCTCGCGCGGACTGTTGGCGTGCAGCGTGCCCATGGAGCCGTCGTGGCCCGTGTTCATGGCCTGGAGCAGGTCGAACGCCTCGGGTCCGCGCACCTCGCCGACGACGATCCGCTCGGGCCGCATGCGCAGGCAGTTCTTGACCAGATCGCGCATAGTGACCTCGCCCTCGCCTTCGAGGTTGGGCGGACGCGTCTCGAGACGCACCACGTGCGGCTGCTGGAGCTGAAGCTCGGCCGAATCCTCGCAGGTGATGATGCGTTCGTCGGTGTCGATGCTGCCGGTCAGGCAGTTCAAGAGCGTGGTCTTGCCCGAGCCCGTGCCGCCGGAGATCAGCACGTTGCAGCGGACGCGGCCGATGATCTCGAGGACGGTCCTTACCTGCGCCGTTACCGAGCCGAACTTGACGAGCTGCTCGAGCCGCAAGCGATCCTTCTTGAACTTGCGGATGGTGAGCGTTGGCCCGTCGAGGCAAAGGGGAGGCGCGATGACGTTGACGCGCGAGCCGTCGGGGAGGCGAGCGTCGCAGATCGGGCTCGATTCATCGACGCGGCGGCCGACTTGGCTCACGATGCGCTGACAGATGTTCATCAGTTGCTGGTTGTCGGCGAAGCGGACGTTGGTCTTCTGCACCTTGCCGCCGACCTCGATGTAGGTCGTCGCGGCGCCGTTGACCATGATGTCGGCGATGTCGTCGCGGGCCAGCAGCGGCTCGAGCGGGCCGTAACCCAGCACG
>DATETZ010000152.1:0-13992 GCA_035283385.1 Hyphomicrobiaceae bacterium | reverse complement strand
TCGTCGAAGAGCTCGAGCTGGCGGCTCGCCTCGAGGATGGCCTTGGGACCCTTGGCCGTGCCCCGGCCGTAGGAGACCGACGCCTCGAGCCCGAACGGGATGACGACCGCGCCCGCCTCGCCGGGACGGTCGGCGCCCTCGCGCGCGGGATCGAGGAAGCTTTCCGCGGCCGGCAGAAAGTCGAGCTCCACTTTTTGCGCCATTGGGAGTTCCATGGACATCGAGGGGCCTTCAGCCCCTCGAGCACCCCGACCAGGGTCTTGGACCCTGGACCCAGACGTTAGCCTCGCACCTGCGACGGGGGCGTGGGAGCACAGCCCCTACTCCGTCCTAGCTCTTCACCGACAGCTGAGCCGATGGTGTTTCCATTGCGTACATCGACAACATCGGCTCGTCGAGGAGGATCACATCGTCGTATTGCCCGTAGCCGTTGAAGCGGCTGGCGAGCGCGCGCCCGTAGGCGCCGACGTTGCCGATCTCGAGATAGTCCCCCTCCTTGACCGAGGCCGGGAGCAG
Source organism: Hyphomicrobiaceae bacterium (assembly GCA_035283385.1). Classification (GTDB taxonomy): domain Bacteria; phylum Pseudomonadota; class Alphaproteobacteria; order Rhizobiales; family Hyphomicrobiaceae; genus Hyphomicrobium_C. The sequence goes on along the minus strand of DATETZ010000152.1, from coordinate 13,476 downwards.
GAACGGCCCGGCCATGTGGTCGATCGAGTCGCACGTCGGGCCCCACAGCTCGAACCGCGCCAGCGGCTCTGCCGGCTCGCGCGAGACGAGGCGGGCCGGAAACACGAAGCCCAAGTGCGCCGCGTCGAACAGGGCGCCATAGCCGCCGTCGTTGATGTAGAGATCGTTGCCGCGCCGCGCGTCGACGCGCACGATCAGGCTCTCGGCCTCGGCAACGAGGGCCCGCCCCGGCTCGCACATGAGCCTCACGTTCTCGCGCACGGGAAGCTTCTCCACGCCGTCCTCGATCGCCGAAATGAAGCTCGAAAGCGGCGCCGGCTCGCTGTCGGGATAGCGCGACGGGAAGCCGCCGCCCACGTCGAGCCGGTCGATCACCACGCCCGCCTTGACGATCAGCTCGCCCACCTCCTCGAGCGCCTCGGCGAAGGCGTCCGGCGTCGTCGTCTGCGAGCCGACGTGGAACGTGATGCCGAGCTCCGCCGCTACCTGGCGCGTCTTGACCAGGAGCCGCGCCGCCTTCTGGCCGGCGACGCCGAACTTCTTTTCCAGCGGGATGCGGCTGTTGATCGCCGGCACCGCGACGCGCACGAAGAGCTTGAGGTCGCGCGCGGTCCCCGAGGGGCCCGCCGTCTCCTCGACGATCTTCCTCAGCTCGTCCTCGCTGTCGAGGGAGAACACGCGCACGCCGAAGCCGTGGTAGGCGCGGCGGATCGCGGCCCGCGACTTCACCGGGTGCATGAAGTGGAGCGTGGCGCCGGGGATGGTGGCCGCGTCCTCGAGCTCGGGCAGCGAGGCGACGTCGAAGTGGCGGATGCCGGCGCCGTAGAGGGCGCCGATCAGGAACACGGACGCGTTCGCCTTGTAGGCATAGGCGACGTCGCCGGGGAAGGTTTCGAGGAACCAGCGCGCGGCGCGCCCGGCGGCGTGCGGGCGCGCGGCAAGGACCGGCTTCTCGGGGCGCCGCGCGGCGATCAGGGCGGATGCGGACGCGAACTTCTCCATCTCGGACGGACCTCCACCAACCGGGTTGGACCAGAAGCGCCGTGCGAAGCGAGCCTGCCGCCGTGCGTGAGGGGCGATTTAGGGCGGATGGGCGGCGGTGTAAAGGGGCAGCCACCGGAAAGCCCCGGCTTCGTTACCGCCGCAGCGGCGAAGCCGCCACTCAGGCCGTCGGAATGGCTCCCGAGCGAACTCCTGAGCAGACCTAGAACGGCCCGTGCCGGAGAGCGGCTTATGACGGACGCTATCGCAAAAGGGCTGTGAGGGGTGAGGGCCAGGTGACACCTCCTCCAGCCACAAGCGCGAGCTGTCGTTCCGCAGCTCGATCAGCGGCCCGACCAGCCCGGCTCGCCGGCGTGGTCACTGATTTCGCCACCACACCGCGGATTCGGCTTGCCCTCAATCCAGGCTAGTGCAAACCCAAAAGTAGGTTACCCGCTCGCCCTTCGGATTTTTGATCGTTGCCTTCGCTTCGCGCGATCCTGTGATCGTGCAGCCAACCGTTGGGCCGGACTTTTCCCTGCACCCGCCGGGACCAGAAAAAGTTACGTCAAGATCGACTGGTCCAACTCGATCCTTCGCGCCCGCGACAGCCAAGAGAGCGGTCCCATTGATCGTGAAGCTGCGCGAGTCATCGGTTGCATTGGACCCGATAACTTTGCTGAGCACCTTATTCCCGAATTTACAACCAGCGGCGGTTGCGGTTCCGGAGCAAAGAGGAGCGACGAGCGACGCGAGAACCACGAGCTTCAAATACTTCATGACCCACCCCCCCAACACCTATACGCCAACGAGACGCCTTTTCTGGAAACCACGCCTACCACTCGACTATAGAGTTGCATCCTCGGCGGAGCAACACGCGTCGGTCGCCGCGCTGCCGGCAATCCGAGTGTGGCTCCCGGTGTTGCTTCGAATGCCGAACGCGCAACCGTAGCTGTAGCTATTGCGGCATATCCTGCGCCGGCGGCTTGGTCGCGGCGGCCTTGCCGTCATTGCTTCCGGAGCGCGCGGTCGTCGCAAACACCAAAGCCAAATTCCGAAAGAAGACGGCGTCGTTCGGGTTCAGCTTGATGGCCATCTCGTAGCTCGCCTTTGCCTTATCGTAATCGCGCATCTGGAAATAGCAGTACCCGCGAATTCCGAAGGCGTTTGCATCCTGGACATCGAGCACCACGGCCTTCTCGATATCGCTCAAGGCACGGTCACACTGGCCGACTTTGGCGTAGAGCTCGGCTCTGTTGCTGTACGTGCTGGCGTTCTTTTGGTCGATTTCGATGGCCCGAGACAAGTCCTCGATCCCCTTGTCGGGGCGGTTCGTCCTGCCATAGGCCCATCCCCGTTGAGCGAAGGTAAAGGCATCGCCGCCGTTCAATTTGATGGCCTCCGCGGCGTCGGCGATCGCGGCTTCGAATTGGCCCATTTGATTGTTGGCGAACGCGCGCGCTCCGTAGGCCGGCGTGAAACGCGAATCGATTCTTATGGCCTCGTTGAGATCGCTGATCGCACTTGCGTACGCGTCGACCTGCAGATGGATGCGTGCGCGTTCATAGTAATGGTTCGGGTTTCTCGACTCGAGCTGGATGGCCTTTCCCAGAAGGGCAAGCGCTTGCGAGTAGTCGTCATCGGCGCCCTGAACCGCCGTAGCGGCTGCAAAAATCAAACAGCCCGTGAATGACCAACGGCCGAAGTAGGACATGCCAGCCCCCTTGTGTCTCTATGTGTATCCACCAACTCTACTGGATCGACGCGCGCGAGATCGCCGCGCCGCGTTGCTAGGGTTGCGGCGGCGATGCAATGGTCTCGTCGGCAATTTCACATTTGCCTTCGGACTTTTCGGGACGATGCTCCCCGACGCCGTGCGACGTCGCAATTCGCGCGTGCTTGACCGAGCAACCAAGCTCGGAAACGCTGAAGTCGAAGTAGCAATGGACAGCAGGTCCTTGGCGATTCCCCGCGGCGCCGGCGCCACTCAGCGGATCCTGCACCATCAGCGTGAAGCTATGCGCGCCGGTTCGTTCGAAGACCGTGCTGACGGAGGCCGAGCGCTCGAGCCAAGTCATTTCCGCGACCCGCTGCTCGCCACTTGCACCGGCCCGCCCATCCCTCGAGCGTCCGATCACGAATTCGCCATCGGGCTGGTGCCGGACGCTAACAGCGCAATACTCCTCGACGTCGCTGCGAGACGTCGTGGCCAGCAGGACCGTCTTGCCGCGAAACTCGAAGTCCTGGGCCGTTGGTGCGTAGGGCCTGCGGATCGGCGGCCAGGTCGGCTCGGGTGTCGCTGCGGGAGAGCCGCGCAGCTGCTGGGGTGCGAATGCGGCCGGAAGATCGGAGAGGGACCGGCTCGCGACGGCAATCAGATCGCCGGGGCCGGAAACGTCCCCAGTCGCATCGATCCTGGCCGGCGACGGCAGGCTGATCGCGAGCGCGAGCGGGAGACCCGAAGCGGTGGTGTGCCGGTCCAAGGAGGTCCGCGCCTCGGTTCCTCGCCAAAAATTCCCGGCGTGCGCCAAGCTCGGCTTCGCCGGCGGCGGTATCGTCGCGACTGGAACCGGATCAGATTGAATATCTGGGCCACGGGGGGGCGCTGTGAGTGCCGATAGGTCAGTGCGGGCCGGCGCTGAGCCGACGCGCAAAATCGGACCAGACCTTCGCGCGAGGATTGCCGACGAGTCGTCCTGCAGCGAGAGGGGAGGCGCCGGCGTCGTCTCCAGAGTGGCCTGCTCGCTGACAGCAAAGCTGCCACGCGCGGCCGGCGCCGGCGAAGGACCGGGCGCCGGCTCGGCAGCAACCACAGGCCGTTCGGATGGACCGCCACTCGTTACAGGCGCAACCTCGGGTGCCGGAGATTGCCGCAACGACCCGGTCTCGGTGATGGGTGGCAGCGGCCCTGCGACCGAGCGATCGGGAGATGCCGGCGCGACATATTGAGCCGTCGGCGGCTCGGCATCCGGCGACGGGTGGCTCGTAACTCCCGGACTCACAAGCTCTGCTTTCGGGGTTTGCATGGCATTCTGCTGCTTGGCTCGTGCGGCCTTCCGCGGGACCGCCCGCCAATACGATTCGGCGGCGCGAAACGGCTTGTACCGCGGCAGCGGGCCGGGCCGTGCTGTCGATCTCTTTGTGCCGGCACGCCAGTACGCATCCCCACGAGCTGGGTCGCCGGCACATGTCGGTGTCGGGGATCCCGCGAGCAGCAGAGCCACGAGTACCAGGTCCAGCAGCGGTCTTGGTATCATCAAGGATGGTCGAGCCATTACCGGTAGTTGACGGATCTGGTCGAGGGCACGTCGCAATCAAGCAACATTGGGCTTTCGATATGGCTCGTTAGAACGATTCTTTGCGACTTGACCAACTATCCGCTCTGCTTTCCAACGATTTCCCGAAATCGGTTGGCCGCCGGCTACTCGACCTTGAGCGTGATCGCGGCGCGGCCCTCGATCCGGGGGCCGCCCGGATCGATCGCCGCGGACTCGGGCCTCGCCTTGCGCCGCGACCGGCGGCTGGTCCTGCCCCTGATCTCCGCCTCGCGCTCCGCCGCCGTCTCGAGGAACTCGCGCCAGTCGCCCAGGATCGTGAATCGCTGCCGCTCGAAGTCGAAGCCGATCCCCTCGGGCCGCACCGCCGCGCGCTGGCAGATGCCGACCACGGTCTCGGACCCGGGCTTGTCGAAGCGCAGCTGGTAGCCCGCGCCGTCGTTCGGAATGCGCACGGTTTGACCGGCCGCGATGAGGTTGTCGGGCTCGAGGTCGTTGGGAAACAGCACCACGGCCCGGCCGTCGCCGCCGACGCTGATGAGGGTCAGGTGGCAGCTCATGCTCGCACGCGCCGAGAGCGTGACGAGGTCTCCGGCCTTGAACGCCGCGCTGTCGCTCCAAAGCCCGAGGTCGATCGTGGAGTCCTGCTCTCCGGTCGCGGCCGGCGGCGGCGATGGCGCCGCTTCCCGGGCCGGGTGCAGAGCCAGGCGCAGCCGCTCCCAGGCCGCGCGCGGGAGAAGCCCCAGCATGAGCCGCCGCGCCAGCGCCTGCTCCTCGCCCCGATACGCCCGGAGCCGGTCGGCGAACGCCGGCGGCTCGAGGCCCGCCTCGGCCGCGGCCCGCTCGAGCCCCACCTCGAGACGCCATTGCCGGGCGAGCGCGGCCATGATCTCGAGGCCCGAGACCCGAAGATCGGGATCGATGCCGGCGCCTGTCTGGGCCTTGCGATAGCCCGCGCTGTCGCCGGCCGCGATCCGGGCAAGCTCCTCGTTGCCGGGAAAGCCCGCGGGGGCTGCATGTTCCGGATCGGCAGTGCCGCCTTTCGCTTGGGCCCCCTTCGCGTCCGTGATCGGCCTTGCCCCGTCCGCGTGACAGCCGAAGCACCCGAGCCCGGCGCCGGTCGCGCTCGTCCCCGCCGCGGGCTCCGGGCGCAGGCTCGTGTCGATGCGGTCGATGCGAGAGCCGGAGCCGTCATAGAGCGCCCAGGCCATGGACCCGTTCGGCAGTCCGAACAGCACCCGCGTCAGCGCGGGCGCACCCGATCCAGCCGGATTTTCGGCGATGGCGTCGGCATCCTTGCCGGGCGGGAAATCCCGCGCCAGCCACACGCGCCGGCCTCCCTTCTCGTGGACCTCGACCAGCCGCGCTCCGCCGGTGACGGCGCTCTTTCGCACCAGACCTCTCTTGGCCGTCGCGGGAGCAGAGCTTGCCGCGAGATCCACTCCGAGGCGCTCGCCGAGCCCCTTGATGTCGGCCGGGATGCCGAGCAGCTCGTAATAGCGCGGCGCGCCGAGCGCCGCTGCGGCGAGCCCGTCGCCGGGGACGGGCTCGGCCCCGGCCCGGGACGCCGCTTCTGCCAGCGCCTGCCACTGCTCGGGGCGCCACCCGGCATCCCCGAGCTTGAAGGCCAGAAGCGTGCTGCTGTCGCCGACGGTGTCGATGCGCACCGGCTCGGGCCGCCACGACAAGCTGTTGAGAAGCTTCTGCACCCCTTGCCGGTAGCCGGCGATGTCGGCCGCGCCGGCACAGGCGTTGTAGAGGTGGGTGAGCGAAACGAAGCGCGTCTCCTGCGCGGCGGACCCGGCCTGCTCGAGCCAGCGGCGCTGGGCGGCCTCGGTCTCCTCGGACGAGACGAGCCTCCTGCCGTCGCAGCGGGCCGCGCGCGGCTCGAGCTTCTCGATCCATTGGCGTATGGCGTCGATCTCGTCGGGTCGCGGGCCCCGCGCTCCCGCCGCAAGACCGAATACCTCGAGCGGCGCGTGGCGCCCCAGCATGCGCTGGTAGAGCCTCGAGGCATCCGGGCTGCGCGGCACGACCAGAGCCGGCTCACGCGCGAGCTCGTCGAGATCGAGGATGTTGCCGAAACGGTCGGGCGCGAATCCTTCGAGGCGGCCGGCCTGGTGGCAGCCGGCGCAGTAGGCCTCGAGCACGGCGCCCGCCTTGGCGGCCGTGGAATGCGCGCCGTCATCGCCCGATGCGGCCGCGGTCTCCGGACTTTGATCCGGCCCCGCAGGTGCGCCGGCGCGAAGCGGGCCGGCAGGCAGCGTCGCGCCGATCCCCGCCAATATGAGACCGAGCGAGACCGCGCCTCCCGCCCAACGAGACCATCCCGGCATCCCTGCTCCCGAGCCACACCCTGGACGACGGCGCCAAGCCCGCGTTCCTTGGTCTGCCTGCTAGCACAGGGGTATGGTCGGCCTCAACCTCGGCCTCGAAAAGCGCCGTATGCGAGACAGGGCTAACCGAGCCGAGCGTTTCCGCTACCCGCAGCAAGAGCGGCTGCCTAAGACTTGGCCGAGAGCGCCGATCGCGAAGCTCATGGGCACGCTTCGCCATCCCGGCACCGGCAAGGACCGCGCGGACCTGAGGCATGCGCCACGGCGGCAAGATCCTGATCGACCAGCTCGAGGCCCAGGGCGTGACAAGCGTCTTCCTGGTGCCGGGAGAAACCTTTCTTGCCGCCCTCGACGCCCTCTACGACTCGGCGCCCATCCGCACCATCGTCTGCCGCCACGAAGGCGGGGCGGCAATGATGGCGCAGGCGACCGGCAAGCTCACGGGAAAGCCCGGCATCGCGTTCGCCACGCGCGGCCCCGGCGCCGCCAATGCCGCGAGCGGCCTCCTTGTCGCCCGGGAGGATCAGACGCCGATGATCCTTTTCGTCGGCCTGCCGGCCACGACGGGCGACGCTCGCGAGGCGTCCGGCGCAAGCGACGTTGTGGGGCTCTTCTCCCCGATCGCCAAATGGGCGGCGGTCGTTCGCGACACCCCACGCATTCCCGAATTGGTCGCCCGGGCCTTCCACGTCGCGATGTCCGGCCGCCCCGGCCCGGTCGTGCTCGGGCTGCCCGAGGACGTTCTCAACCGCGAGGCCGGGGCCGAGAACGCAAAGCGCGTGGTTATTCCCGAGGCCGCGCCGTCGGCCGCGCAAATGGACCTGATCGAAGCCAAGCTCCGCTCCTCCGAGTGGCCGCTGATGATCGTCGGCGGTCCCGGCTGGAGCCCGTCGGTCGCGGCCAGGATCGAGGCGTTCGCGCTCGGCTGCGATCTGCCGGTCGCGGCGGCGTTCCGCGCCCAGGACTATGTCGACAACCGCCATCCCTGCTATGTCGGCCACGCCGGGATCGGCCTCGAGTCCAAGCTCGCGGCCGCGATCCGCGGCGCCGACCTGTTGCTCGCCGTCGGCGCTCACCTGGGACCGGTCACGACCGCCGGCCATACGCTCGTCACGACTCCCGACCCGCGCCAATTCCTCGTCCACGTGCACCCCTCGGCGGAAGAGGCCGGCCTCGTCTGTCGCGCCGACGTGGCGATCGCCGCCACCGTGGCGGCATTTGCGGACGCGCTGCGCGGGGTCGCGCCACCGCGAGAGCAACCGTGGCGCACCTTCCGGCGCGATCTGCGCGCCGCATACGAGGCATCCCTCAAGCCGGTTCCGACGCCGGGAGACGTCGCTCTCGAGCAGGTCGTGGCGACGATGTCCGAGGTTCTCCCGGAGCAGGCGATCGTCGCCAGCGGGGCCGGCAACTATGCCCAGTTCCTGCATCGCTACTTCGTCTACAAGGGCCACCGGACCCAGCTCGCTCCAGGGTCCGGGTCGATGGGCTACGGCCTTCCCGCGGCCATCGCGGCGAAGCTCTTGAGCCCCGAGCGCCCGGTCGTCGCCGTCGCCGGCGACGGCTGCTTCCAAATGACGGCGCAGGAGCTCGCGACCGCGGTGCAGTACGCGCTCCCGATCGTCATCATCGTCGCCAACAACGCCATCCACGGCTCGATCCGCATGCGTCAGGAGGAGCGCTACCCCGGCCGGGTGATCGCAACCAGCCTCGTCAATCCCGACTTTGCCGCGCTCGCGCAAAGCTTCGGAGCGCTCGGCGAGACGGTCGCGCGCACGGCCGACTTCGAGCCCGCTCTTCGGCGCGCGCTTGCCGCCGGCCGGCCCGCGCTGATCGATTTGAGGCTCGATCCCGAGGCCATCGCGCCAGGCCGGACGCCGGCCGCGGTTCGCGTGAAGAGCCGGGACTGATGCCAAGTGCATCATGCCCGCGACGATCTCCGGCGCGAAATCAGAAAAGCTCTACATCGGAGAGTGCGCAGCCCTGCGCCAATGAGGCCCAGCGAGAGGCTGGAAACGGACCGGCGAACCGGCTTGACGTGGTACGCTTCTGCTTCGCCCCCGCGCCTCGACCGGCCGCGGGCTGCTGAGTGAGCGCCGGCCGCGCTGCACATGCCGGCGCCGCCGCCACAAGCCGGCGCTATGGGGAAGGCCGGCAACGATCGCCAGCATCGAGGCCTCGAAACGGACGGACCAGCCGTAGCGGCATTGGATTCTCACGAAGTGCCTGCCCGAGGACGCGGCCGGCGCCGTCCTCGCGCTCCCCTTCGAGGCGCCGGCCCTCGACGGCGTGTCGGGCAAGCGCGAGCCGCACACGGACCTCGGCGTCAAGCTGTTCACCATGCTGCTCTACATGTCCAAGGACCAGAACCACGCCGGGCTCGGCACGGATATTTACGATCCGGAGAAGAAGCACGTCGGGGCACGCCGTTCCAATCCAACTCGGCGATGGTGTTCGTGCCGTCGAACATCACCTATCACGGCATCGAGCCGCGCAAGATCGACGGCGTCAGGAAATCCGTGATCGTCAACTATGTGACGAACGAGTGGCGCGCGCGCGAGCAGCTCGCCTTCCCCGAGCGGCCGGTCGAGCGCTGACTGCGGCGCAATGAACGTCCGGCGGCGCACGCCTCGATCATTTGCGTCCACCCGTATTGCTCTTGTACGCGACCTCGTAGCCCGCGCCTCTGAGGCTCGCGATCACAGCCTCGAGCTGGCCGCGGTCGCGCGTCTCGATGACGAGGTTGAGCTCGGTGCCCCTGGCCGGCAGGTCGGTGAACACGCGCTGGTGGTAGACCTCGACGATGTTGGCGCCCGCCTCCCCGATCGCGGCCGCAACGCGCGCAAGCTGGCCCGGCTGATCCGGAACGTCGATGGCGAGGCGTGCCAGACGCCCCTCGCGCGCGAGCTCGCGCGTCAGGATGCTGGCCAGGAGGCGCGCGTCGATGTTGCCCCCGCTGAGCACGAGGCCGACCTTCTGGCCCTTGAAACGACCGGGATCGGCGATGACGGCGGCCAGACCCGCGGCACCGGCGCCCTCGACGACCGTCTTCTCGATCGAGACGAGGAGGCAAACCGCGCGCTCGATCTCCGCCTCGCTCACGAGCACGATGTCGTCGGCGACGCGGCGCGCGATCGGCTCCGTGATCCGGCCGGGCTCCTTGACCGCGATCCCCTCGGCAAGCGTATCACCCCCGACCGGCAGGTCCGCGCCCTTGAGGCGATTGTAGAGCGAGGGATAGAATCGCGCTTCGACGCCGATCACTCGGCATTCGGGCTTGATGTCTTTTGCGGCGACGCCCATTCCGGCGATCAGGCCGCCGCCGCCGACCGGCACGATGAGCGTGTCGAGGCCGGGGCTCGCTGCCAGCATCTCGAGCGCGATCGTCCCCTGCCCCGCGATGACCAGCGGATCGTCGAAGGGGTGAATGAAGGTCAGTCCGCGCTGGCGCCCGAAGGTCGATGCGAAAAGGGCGGCTTCCTCGAGGGTCGGCCCGTGAAGGATGACGCTGGCCCCGAGCTTTCTCGTATTCTCCACTTTGACGCTTGCGGTGGCCTCGGGCATCACGATCGTCGCCGGAATGCCGAGACGGCCCGCGTGATAGGCGACCCCCTGGGCGTGATTGCCGGCGGACATGGCGATGACGCCGCCCATTCTTTCCTCGGGCGAAAGGGCCATGAGGCGGTTGAGGGCGCCGCGGTCCTTGAAGGAAGCGGTAAACTGCAGGTTCTCGAACTTGAGCCAGATTTCCGCGCCGAGCATCGCCGAGAGCGTGCGGCTGCGGGTGCAGGGGGTCGCCACCACGGCTCCCTCGATGGCGCCGGCCGCGCGCTCGACATCCTCGAGCGTGACGGCCTCCGCAAGCGCCTTGCCGGCCTTCATCGCATCACTCCCTCTCGCATCTTCCCGTCTCATCCCGCCGGGGCCTGACCTGATAGCGGGCGCGCGGCGCAGCCACCAGCTCCTCGAGCGCCTCCCAAATCAAGTGTGCACCAAGCCTAGTGTCCCGAATCCGAAGTTCGCACACACTTCTCTGCAAACGGGATTGCGAACTTCGGATTCAAAGGGACACTAGAAATCAATGAGTTTCTAGTGTGGCTTTGGTTCAGAAGCTCCCTCACGACACGAGCCGCGAGTGGTGGGGAGCTTCTGAACCGCCACACTAGTTTATGTGCGCAACGGTATTGGCTAGAAGAGCGCTTGAACGTGCAGCTAGGGAGAAAGGCACCATGGCCAGAGTGGCTTGGATCGGCTTGGGTGTCATGGGCTATCCGATGGCCGCCCACATTCTCAAGGCGGGCGGGCACGAGTTCGCGGTCTACAACCGCAACCCCGCGAAGGCGGATCTGTGGGTCAAGGCCCACGGCGCGGGCCGCACGGCGCCTACGCCCGCCGAGGCCGCGGCGGGCGCCGACTTCGTGTTCGCCTGCGTCGGCAACGACGACGATCTTCGCTCCGTCACGACCGGGCCCGGCGGCGCCTTCCACGCCATGAGGACCGGCGCCGTGTTCATCGACCACACCACGGCCTCGGCCGCTGTCGCGCGCGAGCTCTACTCGGCCGCGAAAGACAGAGGATTGGGCTTTCTCGATGCGCCCGTCTCCGGCGGCCAGGCGGGCGCGGAGAATGGCGCCTTGACGGTGATGGCGGGCGGGGACGCGAACGACTTCGAGCGCGCCAAGCCCATCATCGCCCACTACGCGCGCACGGTCCGGCGCATGGGGCCCGCCGGCGCCGGCCAACTCACCAAGATGGTCAATCAGATCGCCATCGCCGGCCTGTTGCAGGGCCTAGCCGAGGCAATCCACTTCGCCGAGCAGGCCGGACTCGACGTCGCCCTGGTCATGGAGACGATTGCCAAAGGGGCGGCGCAGTCCTGGCAATTGGAGAACCGTTGGCAGAGCATGCACGAGCGGCGCTTCGACTTCGGCTTCGCCGTCGACTGGATGAGGAAGGATCTCGCCATCTGTCTCGAGGAGGCGCGCGGCAACGGCGCGAGCCTGCCCGTGGCGGCCCTCGTCGATCGGTTCTACGCCGACGTGCAAGCGATGGGCGGGCGCCGCTGGGATACCTCGAGCCTCATTGCCCGGCTCGGCGCGCCCGCCGCCGGCAAGGCCTCGTGATGAAGTCCTACCGCAAGGAGCTGTGGCTCGAGATTCCCAGCCGGCGCGCGTTCGTCAACATCACGCCCGATGTCGAGGCTTGCGTGGCGGAGAGCGCAATCGGCGAGGGCCTCGTGCTCGTCAACGCCATGCACATCACCGCCTCTGTGTTCATCAACGACGACGAACGCGGGCTGCATCACGATTATGACGTCTGGCTCGAGGGCTTGGCCCCGCACGAGCCGGTCACGCGCTATCGCCACAACAGGACCGGCGAGGACAATGCCGACGCGCACTTGAAGCGGCAGATCATGGGGCGCGAGGTGGTGGTCGCCATCACCGATGGCAAGCTCGATTTCGGTCCCTGGGAGCAGATCTTCTACGGCGAGTTCGATGGACGGCGCAGAAAGCGCGTTCTCGTCAAAATCATCGGCGAGTGATTGTGTAGGGTGTCGCGCCGGAACGTGCCGGCCGGTCTGGTGATCGACGGCGAACGCAACTCTATCGAGCGGAGGCGAGGTCAATGCCTGTTACAGCTCTTTATGCGGCGCTACTTGCGGCGTTATTTCTACTCCTGAGCTCGCGCGTCATCGCCCAGCGCCGCGAGGCCCGCGTCGAGATCGGCCACGGCGAGAGCCCGCAGCTCCTGCGCCGCATGCGCGTGCACGCGAACTTTGCCGAGTACGTTCCGTTTGCCCTGCTCCTGATCGCGCTTGCCGAAAGCCTCAAGGCGCCGCACGCGTTCTTGCATCTTCTCGGCCTGGTGCTGCTGGCAGCCCGGCTCATTCACGCTTACGGACTTTCGCAGACCCCGCACATCCTGCGGCTGCGCATGCTCGGCGTGACACTGACCTTCGGGGTGATCGGCGTCGCCGCGGCGCTGTGCTTCCTGTTCGCCGGCATCAATCTGATTGTCTAGCTCTTCGGCGCGCCCTTCTCGCCCTTGGCGCGCGCGAATTGCAGCGGCAGCGCCGTCGTGTGCTTGATCTCTTCCATGGCGAAAGCGGACGACACCTTGGCGATCTCGACGCGGGAGATGAGCTTCTTATAGAAGACGTCGTAGGCGGCGATGTCGGGCACGGCGACACGCAGCAGGTAATCGACGTCGCCGGACATGCGGTAGAATTCCACCACTTCGGGGAAGTCGGCCACGGCGGAGTGGAAGGTCTCGAGCCAGGCGAGGCTGTGCTTGTCGGTCTTGATCGAGATGAAAACCGTGACGCCGGCATTGACCTTCTGCGGATCGAGCACGGCGACGCGGCGGCGGATGACTCCCGTCTCCTCGAGCTTCTGGATGCGCCGCCAGCACGGCGTCGTCGACAGGCCGACCTCCTTGCCGATGTCGGCGACGGGCCGGGTGCAGTCCTCCTGCAGAATGGCCAGAATTTTGACGTCCATGTCATCAAGCATCGGCGCCCCGCGGGTTGGAAATTCATTCCGTCATGTCACGCTTCGGGCAACTATTGTTTCGTTTCGGCGTGGCGTCAAGGAAGCCGAGCGCACTAATTTTGCGGAGGGACGGGATGGCGCGCAGTCGCGCAGGTGGTCAGCCGAGGTCGAGAGCCATTCCATCCTCGGCGAGGCTCACGCGCTGCTCGTGAATGGCGTGGCGATTGGCGAGCGTCTCTGGGCCCATGTGAGTGAGCAGTATGCGCTTGGCGCCGATGCGGCCGAGATTGCGCTCGATGGTGCGCCAGTTGAGGTGGTAGCGGGCTTCGGCTTCGAAGGCCGAGCATTCGCAGATGAAAATGTCCGAACCCATCGAGGCATCGATCAGGCTTT
>DATETZ010000151.1:0-3392 GCA_035283385.1 Hyphomicrobiaceae bacterium | reverse complement strand
GATCCTGATCGGTGAGCGTTGAGCTGACCGCGTGATTCGGGGCGGCCACGGACCGATGTCGACTGCAAGCATGCAATTCGGAACCCAGGGCCGCGGCGACCGTTCAGATTATGTTCAGGAGCGCAACTCAAAAATGAGGCTGGAGCACGCCAGGTGGAGATGAGGTTCGATGAGATCCCTCAACCACACCTTTGGAGTTTCGACATGTTGCAAGTTATCCAGAGAGGCGCATGGGTGAGTACACTGCTCGCGGGCGCCTTGTTGCTTGCAGTCATCTCGCCGGGCATTGCCCTGGCCGGGCACGACGAGTATGACGACTGGCGCAGCCGCCGACACCACAACTGGCATAGTGGTCGCCATCATGACTGGCACCAAGGCCAACATTTAGGCCGGCACAGAGGCTTCCACTGGAGTCCGTGGTACGGTTGGCATTCGGGTCGTCATTATGGGCTGCACCGTGGGCGCCACCATGACTGGCATGGCCGGCCGCACCACGATTGGCATAATGGCTCCGACCACGACTGAGCTCAGGCGGATGGCAATTGAATTGAACGCGACCATCGGGGCTTCGATCGCTGCCCATGACCCAATTTGGATCCCTGTCGGCTTTGGCCGACGAGTTCGCAGCTTGATCGGATCTAAAGTCGGCTAGACAGGCTAGGATCTTGGTCGGCAGCTCTTGGCCCCTCCGCGGCATGGCGAACGAACGAGGGCAAGGCAGCTCTCAGGGGTTTAGCCGAACAGGTATCGGCTAACGACCGGCGCGAGCGTGGGCCGACCCTACGGGCTGAGCGCTCTCAGGTCTCGAGATCAGCTACCAGCGGCGGCGATCAAAAGCCGCCCGCAATCACCGCGCTCAGGGGATCGAGGAAGGCCGGCTCCTTGGGCTTGGGCTCAGCGGCCTGCTCGGGGATCGCCGCGACCGGCACCGGCTCGACCGGCGCGAGGTGGTCCCGCCCCTTGACGATCTCGTTCCATCTCCCCTCGAGCGCGAGCCTGATGCGCTTTTCATGCCCATAGACGTCCGGGAACGACAGGACTTTGCCGCCAGCCTCGACCCAGGCCGTGAAATAGGTGATGTGCATCGGCACCTCGCGCCCGATCACGACCTCGTTGTTGAGCGGCCCGCCCTTGGCGAGCTCGCCCACGCGCTCGGCGGACCAGCCCTTGTCCTCGGCGAGCACGATCTCCGCGACGCGCAGCGGGTTTCTCAAGCGCAAGCAGCCGTGGCTCAAGGTCCGCTGGCTGGAGTTGAACATCCACTTGTCCGGCGTGTCGTGCATGTAGATCGTGTGCTGGCTCGGGAACGTGAATTTGACCACGCCGAGAACGCTCTTGCGCCCCGGCGGCTGCACGACCTCGTAATCGCGGATATCAGCCTTCGTCCAGTCGATGGCGCGCCAGTCGCGAGGCTGCCCGTCCTTGGTCTCGACCTCGAGGCCGTATTGACGCATGAGGCCGCCGCCGCGCACGAGGCTCGGCCAAAGCTCGCGCACCTTGATCGACTCCGGCACCCGCCACATCGGCCTGAACACGATCGATTTGAGCGGGCGCGAGAATATCGACGTCTGCTTCCCGGTCTCTCCGGCGACGATGCGCTCGGCGTGAATGACCGCCCCGCCCTTGACCACGCGCAGCATGAACTCGGGGACGTTGGCGAGCAGGTAGAGATCGCCCATGTCCTCCCACATCCAGCGCCACTGCTCCATGTTGGCGAGGAGCTTCTTCGGGTCGATGCCGCCGGCCTTGCCGAGCGCGGCCCGGGTGGCGGCGCCCACCACGCCGTCGGCCGGCGCGAGCCCGTTGTCCTTCTGAAAGGCTATCACCGCCTCGCGCAGAGCCTCGTCGTAGACCGTATCGTCTCCGGAGCCTGCGGCCGGCGTAGCGGTGCGAACGCCGAGACGCCGGCGCAGCGCCGCCACGTCCGCGTGCGTTGTCCCGGGCGCGAGATCCGGGCCGCCATCCGCGAGCTTCGCCGCCGCTTTCGGTCCGCCCCGCACGGCGAGATAGGTCTGGCGCAGCCTCTCGAATTGAGGATGGCGGGGATGAAGCCCGCGCAGGTAGGCATCCGCTGCTTCCGTGTTTGCGATGCCGTCCAGCACGATCCTCGGATCGATCAGTTTCGGCTTGCGATCGATGTGAGAGCTGAGCTCACCGGCGGGATCCATGATGCGCCCGCCGCGCGCGTAGCGGGCATACTTGAGCACGGCGAGCGAGAGCTTGATCTCCGTGCCGGCAATAGTGTCCGGCGCAAGCTCCCCCGCGCTGTCGCCGGCTGCGGAAAGCTCGGGCAAAGAAAAGCCGCTCCCATCGAGACCCCACGCGCCGGCGTTCTCGATCTCCGCGATGGCCGCCGCCGCTTTGGGGGTCAATCCTTTGCCTTCAATCCAAAGCGGCGCGGTGCCACGGGCCTCGTAGAATGCGGCCAGCGCGGCGCGCTCTTGGCGCTCCACATCGCTGCCGTCGGCGGGCAGCTCGGAAAGCTTCTCGCGCAGCGCCGCTCGAGCCGGGCTGTCCGGGACCGCCGGCTCCTTGGCAACAGCCCCTCCCGCCAGCGTGATCGCCGATAAGATCCCGAGCGCCAGCACATGCGAGCGAATCATGATTGCCCCCCGGTCCGGGCACGCACGCTAGTGTCCCTGCTCCGAAGCTCGCCTCATCGCGCGGCGAGCGCCTAGCGAGCTTCGGAACAGAAAGGACACTAGAAAATCTTTGAGTCTAGTGTGGTTCAGGTTCGCAAGTCCGTAAACGAACCCGGCCTCGAAAATGATACGGACTTGCGAACCACCACACTAGCCGAGAGGTACGCCGATGGCCAGTCCGCGCCGGCCACTCGCCCCTGCCGCGACCCGAGGCAACGCCTCTGAGCGCTGGTCACGGCCCCGACATGGTCGTAATGCTTATGTTGGATACATTGACCCGAGGGAACCGCATCACGCGCTTGACGGTGGCCGTGCAAACCCGCACCCAGAGGTGGCGGTACGAGATCAGTGATCGTCGAGCGTCGCTTCACCGTTCCCCGCATGCGCCGCCGAGGTTAGAATGTCTGCATCCATCACGCGTGTTGAGGCGCGAAAACCAATGGCCAACTCACTGGGGCGCAATTTTCACATCGTATTGGCGGTGGTCGTGGCCGTGGGGCTCGGTTACATGGTTTGGCTCTGGCACCCGAACCGCCCCGCGCCGGCCACACCCGAGGAAGCGGCCTGGGAGATCTTCTCCGTCGGTGTCGCCACCATGATCTATCTCGCCATTCAGGGTGCGGCGACATTTGCCCAGCCCGTGGGCTCGGAACGGCGCATTCTGATCGACCTCCTGTTCTCCACCCTCCCGCTGCTCGTGTTCGGCTATGCGGTGATCGACTGGGGGCGCGGCAGCCTGCAAATGACGAT
>DATETZ010000150.1:0-19939 GCA_035283385.1 Hyphomicrobiaceae bacterium | reverse complement strand
GGCAGGCGCGGGCGGGCTCATTTCCGATCAGGGCCCAAGAACGCTAGCCGCCCCGAGCCGCCCTCGGCCTCGAGCCGCGCCAGCTCCTCGCGCGTCCAGCGGTAGGCCAAATCGAAGAGCTCGCCATGGCGGTGCCAATCGAGGAGCCCCATGGTAGGCGGGATCGGAGGCACGAGCAGGAGGTCCTCGGGCTCCATCGAGCGCTTGAAGTCGCGCCGGTTCGCCATCAGGCTGCGCAGGAGCACCGTGATCAGCCCCGGCGCGGGGGGCAGCGCTTGGCGGCGCAGGGGATTGATCGCGAGGCGGATCAGCTCGGAGCGCGAGGGCAGCGTTTCGTAGTCGACTTCATATCGTTCGAGCTCCGGCAGCGTGAAGCTCACGACGACATTGGGTCCGCTCTTGAGCTCGCGCATCACGCCCACGGGAACGTTGTCGAGGAGGCAGCCGTCGACGAGCATTTCTCCGTCCGGCGTGTAGACGGGCGGCAACAGCACCGGGATCGAGGCCGAGGCGCGGATCGCGGTCCAGAGCAGGCCGCGGCGGTGCTGGTTGAGGGTGAAGCGCGACAGGTTCGTCGACACGGCGAAGAACGGCAGCCAGAGATCCTCGATGTCGATGCCGCCGAAATAGCGCTTGAGCTCGCCGTCGAAGTTGGTGTGGTCGAGAATCGAGTAGCGGGGCAAGGTGTAGCGGCGCATCGCCTTGTGGCGCACGAACATGTCGTGAATCGACTGATCGATCTGGTCCGGGACCCATCCCATGGCGAAGGCGGCGACCAAGGCGCTGCCGGCGGAGGTTCCGCCCATGATGTCGAACTCGACGCCCGCCTCGGCGAGAGCCTTATAGACGCCGACGTGGGCCGCGCACAGCGCGCCACCGCCGCAGGCGACGAGGCCGCGCGCGGTCCCGTTCACGAACCGGAACAGCCGTTCGACGTCGGCTTTGCCATCGAGCGCCACGTGGTGGTGCATGCCGACATCGCGCGCGGCGAGCCAGCGTGCGGTTCCGGAAACGCGGGCGCGGCGCTCGTGGAGGAGCACGAGCCGGCGGGCATCGGGAGCCAGGAATTCCGCCGCGAGACGCTCGAGCGCGTTCGGCGCCGGGTCGGCCAAATGGTGGCCCGCGGCGATGACCAGGTCGGCGTGGCGTACGACCTTTTCCGACCAGGGGGTGAGCTCGGGATCGGCGAGGAAGAGCACGAAGTCGTGGCCGCTCTCGAGCGCGTTGAGGGCGCGCGTTGCCTCGGTGCTGACGAGCTCCGCGCCCAGCACATCTCCCGCCATGCCGGAATGGACAACTCGCGTCCGCGCGCCGGCCTTGAACACCGCCGACAGGATGTCGACGAACTGTTGCGGCATGGGCGAGCCGCCGGCGCGGATCACAGCGATGGTGCGCGGGCGCGGGTCGGGCGGGATGGGCGCAGCCGCGGTCGTCTCGGCAAGACGGCGCGCCAAGGTGGCTGTCAAGGCGCGCCAGATGGACGGGTTCGCTTTGGCAAGCTCCTCGAACTCGTCCCGCGAGAGGCGCAACACGAGGCTATCGCGCATTGCGGCGACCGTTGCCGTGCGCGCGCCCCCGGTCAGGAACGCGATCTCGCCGATCGGCTGGTCGGGGCCGATCTCGGCAATGACGCCGCGGCGGCCGTCTTTCGTGACGGCAAACCGGCCGGAGACGACGATGTAGAGAGCGTCCGCCGGATCTCCCTGGCGCACGAGCATGCCGCCGCGATCGACCGCGAGAGTGACGAAGCGGGCCGCGAGCGCCGCCCTTTCGGACGCACCGAGGCTCGCGAAAATCGCGATGTCCGGAAGGCCTTGATCTGGGATCGGCGACGTCATGGGTCGGAGACGGGTTAGAGAAGCGAGCGTGCGCGGCTTCGGGCCAGTATAGGGCAGGCGCGGCCCCTGCGGTGGACATACGAGGCTGGAGACCGGCTTTATGGCTAAGCAGGGCGGCGGCGCGCCTGCCGAGCGGCTTGCCCGATAATCTCACACGCCGGCCGGGCCGGGATCCGGCACAAGGAATTCCGTTGGGACGGCGGCATCTGCTATAGGCGGAACTGGACCGCCCCGGCATCGCCGGTGCCGGCCGCCGGACGCAGACAAAGCCGAACCCAGGGCGCCTCCTGAGCGTGATCGTTTCGCATGGTTCCATCCCAGACAATCACGCTCTAATTTCTAAGTCTGGGCCATGATTGACGCGTCGAACTGATAGGGTCTGACGCGATCGTGGTCGAGGGCCGGGCAGGACCTGGCGGGAAGGCGGGGCAGAGCTGAGGTCGATGCATCTGGTCTCATCCGCGCGAGCTCTATTGCCGCTCGTCCTGCTTGCCGGCTGTGCGAGCCTGCCGTTGCGCGATGCCGTTCCGGAGCAGCTCGTTTCCGGGGCCGAGCTTCCGGGCCTCTCCAATGTTCGCATGTGGGGCGATGCCGGCGCCTCGGACGTTGCGCAGGTCGTGCAGCTCGAGCTGCCGGTCATCCAGGCCAAGTACCGGGAGAAAATCGCGCGTAACGAGCCCCTGCAAACGAACATTCTGGCCATCTCGGGCGGCGCCGATGACGGCGCTTTCGGCGCCGGACTTCTGGTCGGCTGGGGGGAGACGGGCACACGGCCCGAATTCGACCTCGTGACGGGCATCAGCGCGGGGGCCCTCATCGCACCGCTGATCTTCATGGGCAAGGACTACGACGACGAGCTGGCAGCCGTGTTCACGACCCACAATGCCAACGAGATCTACGAGGCCAACATTCTCGAAGGCCTATTCGGGGGCGCCGCCGTCGCCGATTCGGGGCCGCTCGCCAAGCTCATCGACAGGTATGTCGACGCCGAGCTCGTGCGCCGTGTGGGCGAGGAGCGTGCCAAGGGGCGGCTCCTGATCATCGGCACCACCAACATCGATGCCCAGCGGCCGGTCTACTGGGATATGGGCCGTATCGCACAGCGCGGGAGCCCGAGCGCGATCGAGACGTTTCGAAAGGTGCTCCTCGCCTCGGCTTCCATACCGGGCGTGTTTCCCCCCGTCCACTTCGAGGTGACGGCCGGAGGCCAGACCTACACCGAGCTGCACGTCGACGGCGGCGCGACCCGGCAGCTCTTTCTGTCGCCGAGCGAGTTCAGCTTCAAGACCCTCGATCGGTCGCTCGGCAAGAAGATCAGCCGGCGGCTTTATATTATCCGCAACGGCAAGATCGGGCCCGAGTGGAAGGCTACCAAGGAGACGACGCTCGCACTCGCGCAGCGCTCGCTCGAGACGCTGACCAAGAACCAGGGCATGGGCGACCTCATTCGCATGTATGCGAGGGCAAAGGAGGACAAGATCGATTTCAACCTGATTGCCATCCCGGATAGTTTTCAGGCCCCGCGACCGGGCCCCTTCAATCCACTTTACATGAAGCCGCTCTACGAGATCGGCTACGCGATCGGCCGCGGCGGCATTCCATGGACGAAAGCGCCGCCGGGGCTCGGTCCTAACGAGGAGAGGAGATGAGCGCGACGGACGTGCGCGCCGCGCGGATCCACGCCCTCGGAAACGGGTGAGCCGCGCCGGAGATACGCCGAGGGCGACGCGTTGGCGGGCGGGCCGGCTACTCGGCGAGGCGTGACAGGCCCCACAGGAGGACGCCGTAAGCCGGAAGGAAAATCCCCAGGTAGCCGAGAACAAGTATCATCGTGCTGACCATGCCCCCACTACATGAGCCTGCGGCCAGCGGATTACAGGGGTTGCGCGCTGCGCTTTTTCGTCGCGATCCGGACCGATCAGGCTCGCGCCGCCGCGGTGTGCGCGTCGCGAAGGCTCGTGGGGGGCTCGATCGCCGACACGGCCTCGCGAATGGCACGGGCGATCTTGTGCGGGTTGAAGCCCCATTTCGCGTTGAGCCGCATTCTCGCCGCGGCGGCCAGCGCGGGGACGACCGCCACCTCGCCATGGCTCGACATGACAGCCTTGAGTCGCGGGGCCTCGCAGGCCTCGAGCAGGCTGCGGAACCTGAGCAGCACCGCCGTCTTGCGCCGGCAGTCGCGTCTCGAGACCTGCCAATAAGCCTGTTCGACGCGGCGGATGTCGAGCTCCGAAGGGCCGTGCGCCGGGATCAGCGCGCCGCGGCCGGAGGTCAAGAGCTTGAGCGCGAGCACCAGCTCGCGCACGGCCACGGTCGGAATGTCGCTCGGATCGATGGCGATGGTCATGGGTGACACTCTGCGCCGCTCAGGAGCTGCCGGCCGGGGCGAATACGGCCCAGGGCGAACCATGGAGTAGGATGATGTCCCTCGGCCGGCCTGATTCGACAAGGAAGTCCACGTCGAGACCCACAAGCTTTCCGTTCGGATTGTGGATGTCGGATTTGGCAAACCGATACTTTCGGCCGTTGTCCGTCTCGATGACGCCGACGCCGATGTCCTCGCGAAATTTCGTGATTTGGCCGTTCATGACCCTCTCGTTTGGCGTACCGGGGCGGGGTAGGGCCGCCGCTCATGCTTGAGGGAGACTGTGCCGCAGATGCGCCGTCCTGGCTGTTCCGGGTGGCACATGGCGCGGCTTCGAGCGTCGGAGTGGGACGAGGCGCGTGTTCGGCCTCGACGAGGGAAGAAGCACTGCGATGCTATGAGCCGGCCGGTTGCGAGGGCTGTCGAGCTCCGGCTCGGCAAAAAGACATGGCCGCGATCGTGACATCACGGCCATGCGAAATCTTTCGACGATATCGGTTCGAGTTTCGCGGCGCCTCAGTGCGCCTCGAGAGCGGCCACCTTTGGCTCGAGCAGGGCCGAGAGCAGGATCCGGGTTCGGCGCGGCGCCGCCTCAGCTTCCGTTCTTACGAAAAAAGGCGTCTACCCGCATGCCGGGCAAGAGCGGCACTGTCCCCTCTAGATCGATCGTCACCTCCATCACATCCACGTCGTTGGCGCGGCGCGGCCCGCGCGGGCCGATCCTCGGCTGAGCAAGACTGGGGGCGATGCTCGTGACCTTGCCTTCGAAGTCCTTGCCGGGCTGGCTGATGCTCCTGACGAAGGCCTTCTGGCCGACCTTGACCTTGGGTACGTCGCCCTCGTCGACTTCGGCCTTGACCCTGACCACGCTCATGTCACCGATCACGACCAGGGGCTGATCGGGGCTCGGGGCAACGATCTCGCCCTCCTTGGCATTGACCTGCAGCACCTTACCGGCGATGGGGGCGCGAATGCGCGTCTTGTCGAGCAAGGCCTCTGCCATGCGGACTTCCGTGCGCGCCGTGCTCACGGCCGATTCGCCGCGGCTCGGCGCCGCGAGGTTGGATTTCGATTGCGCCTTGACGTAGGCAAGGCGCTCGCGCTCGAGGCGCTCGTTGGCATCCTTGAGCCGCCGGCGTGCATCGGCGACCGCATTTTCGCTGCCGGTGCCGGAGCGCTTGGCGGCGATCGCGTAGTCGAGCTCTATCCTCGCGCCCGTGACGGCGCGCTCGGCTGAGTAGATGTTGTCCTCGGCCTTGCGCACGTCCTCGCGCCCCGAGGCGAAATTCTTCTCGTTATCCTCGCGCACGGACTCGGCCTGGGTCTCGGCGGATGTCAGCTTGGCGCGGGCCTCGGCGTCATCGAGGCGGATCAGCAGCTCGCCCTCCTCGACCTTGCTGTCGACCTTGACCAGGACTTCCTCGACCTTGCCCAAGAGGCTCGCGCCGAGCCTGAACTCGCCGGACTTGGGCTCGACACGGCCGGGAGCCGCCGCAACCCAGGTTATCTCGGCCTCGGACGAGACGGCTGCCGGCGCTGAGCCCGAACGGAGCTTGTCGAAGACCAGGTACCCGCCGACGGCGGCGAGACCCAGAAGGGCAATCAAACCAATTCGCTTGAGCATGGCGCCGTATTCTTCCCTCAGGCTGCAACGGCGACTTGGAGGTCCTCGGCCGCATGGCCGATCGCCGTCTTGGCTACTTTATCGCCCGGCCGCTCGTCCGCAACAATCCGGCCGTCCTCGATGCGGATGATGCGGTCGGCATAACCGAGTGTGCGGTGATCGTGAGTGACGGCCAGAACGGCCCGGTTGGGATCCTTGGCAACCTCCGCCAGGAGCTCCATCACGGCCTTTCCGTTCTCGCTGTCAAGTGCCGCCGTGGGCTCGTCGGCCAAGATGACGGAGGGCCTGCCGGCGAGCGCGCGGGCAATGGCCACTCGCTGCTTCTCGCCGCCCGAAAGCTTGGACGGGAAGGCGTTGAGCCTGTGACCCAGGCCAACAGCCTTGAGCGCGTCGGATGCCAGGGCGAGAGGGTCGGCGGACCGAACGCCGCGCACATCGAGCGCCATCATGACGTTCTCGAGCGCCGACAGCGTCGGGAAGAGGTTGTAGGACTGGAACGCGAACCCGACGTGGCGGCGGCGAAGATCTGCGAGACCCTCGGCCGAGCGGCCCACGGCCTGCTCGTCGGAGATGTGGAGCTCGCCGCTCGTCGCGGTCAGGATGCAGCCCAGAATCGACAAGAGCGTGGTTTTGCCCGAGCCCGAGGGACCCATGAGGAGCGTCAGCTCGCCAGGGCGAAGATCCATGGACACGCCCTTGAGGATCTTGATCTCCCCGGCGCTGGTTTCGATGTTCTTGACGATGTTGCGCGCCTCGAGGATCGGGCGGGCACGGTTGGCAGCGACGGTCATGGCAGGTCTCTCCCTTGGCCTTAGTAGCGATCTGATGTCCGGGAGAATGACCGAGACCGCGCGCCGGCGCTGTTCCTTGAGGCACATGGGAAAAAAGATTGCTGACCGGCCTGTTCCGCCCAGAGGCGGCAAGCGCGCGCGCCGGCGCAGCGCGGCGTTAGCTCTTTATTAACCATAACCGCTCGCCCGGGGCCGCGACGCCAGTGCGGGGCACCGCCCCCGTGTCCGCGGCCGTCAGCGGCTGAAGACGCCGGCCGGATCGATGCGCGTCACCTTGAAGATGGCCGAGATGGCCGCGAAGATGCACATACCAACCGTGAGCGCCAGCAGATAGGCCGCGAGCTTTGGCGTCATGACGATGGTGAGCGTGGTCTTCCTGGTGGCCCGGATGACAAGCATTGCGAGAGAGATTCCAAGGATATAGCCGAGCACCGCGCTCAAGAGCGCCTGGATGAGAATGACGGCATGAATGTAGCTCGCGGAGGCGCCGAGCGCACGCAGGGTCGCGAACTCGTTCAAATGGTCCTTCGTGCTCGCATAGAGCGTTTGCGCCACGATGACGACGCCGACGATGATGCCGAGGCAAGCGCCGGCGATCAGCGCCCCTCCCGCGCCCGTGTTGAACAGCCAGTAATTGACGCTCCTCTTGCGGAACTCGTCGTGCGTCAGGACCTCGGTGTCGGGCAGGCGCTCGGCAATTCTCTGGCGAACGGCCTCGAGGTCCGATCCGGGGGTGATCGTGACCAGCTCGTAGGTCGATTGCCGGGGTCCAGCTCCGATGAGCCCGCGCGCCCGGTCGATGGTCGTGAATGTGTAAGGAAGCGTGGTAAAGGAGCGGATGCCCTGGGTCACGGCGGCGACCTGCACCCGCTTTCCGTTGATCTCGGCGTGGGCGCCGTTAGCGTCGATGCCCAGATCCCTGAAATAGGACCGGTCCACGGCAACCGCATCCGGGGTCGCGAGCGCTGCGACACTGCCCTCGATGAGATTCCACGGCTCCAAGCCGCCGTTGAGCCAGTCCAACCCAATGAGAACAAAGGCTTTTTTCCCGCCTTGGGGCTTGCGCCAAGCGGCAAAGCTCACCACCATCTCTTCGACCCTCTGGACGCCCGGTGTCGAGAGCAGGGCGTATTTCTCTGACCCAGTGAGGAGCGAGGGGTCATCGAAGCTCTTGGTGCCGATGGACACGATCCAGAGGTCGGGGTTGACCCTGTCCAGCACCGTAGCAATCTTTTGCTCGGATCCGAGATAAAGGCCGCACTGGATGGCCACGAGCACGACCGAGAACAAGATGCCGACGAGAGTGACGGTGAGGCTCATCCGGTCGTGAAAGAGGTTCCGGTAGGCGAGCTTGGGCGCCATGCGGATGGCTTTCGCCGTTCCGATGTCGGGGCCCGCCCCCGGAAATGAAGCTCCTTCGCTCTTCATGATCATGTGAGGCTCCCGATCCGCGACAGCGAGTTTGCGATGAACTCTCGCTTGCGTCCAGCGCAACCGCCGTTGCGGATCAGCCTAAGTTACTTCGGGCAGCCAATCGAGACCGTAAGCCCGACCGCCGGTATAAACTTCTTGCATGCGAGGTCCTTCAGCGAGGACAGTTTCGAGGACGACTCGTCCAGCTTCGGCTCCTCGGTCTTCGGCTCGACTGGGGGCGTCTCGGTCGCCGCCGTGGCCGCTTCACCCGTCTCCGCCGGGGTCGCGACTGCGACTGTGGTGTTCGAGGTGTCCGCGGCGGGGGTTTCGGCCGTGGTCTCGGGCGCCGGAGTGGTCTCGCCGACCGTCGAAGCCGCGCCGGTTTCGAGCAGAGCCGTCGAGCCGGTGGGGGTGCTGTCCGAAGAGCCGCTGCTCGCTACGTCGTCCGATTTGCTGTCGGTCGGCGTCGCCTTGACTTGCTCAACCCGCTTCTTGACGGGCGCCTTCTTCTCTTCCGCAACCTGAGCGGGACGCGAGGCCTTCCGATGCGAACCAGGGTTGCTGGATTTGCCGCTATACCCGCCGGAGGGGGTCGCGGTGAATGTGCCCAGAGGACCGCCGAAGCCGAGGCGGACGCCCATGCCGGCTTGCGCCACCGGGGTGAATGCTGTTGCCGCCGAAAGGACCGTGGCGAGAGCGAGGATCTTGGTGTTCATTGTGGTCTCCGTCCAAAGAGCATGTGTTTCGAAGGAGCAACGCCGGCTTCTTGGTTCGCTTCCCGCCGTTCATCGCCAGGACCGATCATGACCTGGAGAGGTCCCGCGCGCTGTTCCCGCAGGAACATGAATAAAGGCCTCGCCCGGCTCAGAAAGCCAAGAGTTTCTGTTTGCGAACAAATGGTTACTCAGCGTTACCGCGGACGCGGCGCCAATTGGCGTGGAAAAAATCGCTAGGCTCGGGCCGGCCTGGAAGCCGGCGCTCGACGGATGACGGCACGCATCAAAAATGAAAAGTCCCGGGGGTTCGGCTCTGGAGCCTATCGGATGGCTGTTGCCATCGCATCGGCACCGCCGCTCGTCCCCCGGGAAGTTGGGCTCCTTCGATAATGGTATGGCCGTCGCGTCGTTCGACTGAGATTCGTTTGGCGGCAGGGGTGCCAAGCTTGCTCGGATATGCAGCCCCCGCCGCTATTTACTTTCCTGTGCAACCGACCGAGAGCGTGACACCGAGAGCCGGGAAGAAGCGCTTGCAGTCGTTGCTCTTGCTGGTATCGGCGGCCGTAGTCGCCGCGGTGGAGGCAGAGGCGACGGGTTCGGCCGTCTCGGCCGCCGGGGCCGGGTCCACAGCCGCAACCGTCTCCGTCTCGGACGCCGGCGTCTCGGGCGCCGTTTCGGTGACTGCTCCGGTCGCCGGCTCAGTGGCCGTCTCGGTCGCGATCTGGGCCTGGCCTTGGTCCGCGTCGCCCTTGGTCAGAGCGGCCGCGCTGGATGGGGCGGCGACGTAGCTGCTGTCAGAGCTATTCGACGTCTCGCTCGCGACCGCCTCCTCCTTAGCCTTCTTGGCGGCCAGGGCCTTTTTGGCCGCAGTCTCCTCCTGGCGGCGGGCCGCGGCGGCTCGCGCCTTGGCCTGTGACTTGGCAGCGGCTCGAGCCTGGGCCTTCTCGGCCTTGGCGGACTGATGCGCCGAGTGGGCCAGAACGCCAACGGCAAGGATTCCGAGGCCGATGCCGAGCCCTTTGCCGGCCTGAGCCGCAGGCGTGACCGCCAAACTGGCGGCAATGGTCGCGGCAACCAGTGCGAATGCGTGCTTTTTGGCCATTGTAGTCTCCGTCACGGTATCTGGTTTCGAGGGAGCGTCGCTGGCGGTTCTCGGCCGCCGTTCATTGCTGGGTGCGATGATGATCGAATCCGGCGCGCCGCGCTGTTCCCACTGGAACAGGCGAGCACAAAGCCCGCCGGGGCCGATGAAGGCGCCGCTCGGTGCGTCGGGCTCCTCAAGGTCGACTGCGCCCGGGTTTGCGCATGCAACCTTCACGCGGCCGAGTACTCGAGGGGGGCGAGGGCGGCTTGCTCCCTTGTCTCCGGAGGCAGGGTCCTTGCGAGCCTTTGCTCGAGTCCTCTTGCGATGCGCGCCACAAAGTCCGCGGTCCGCTCGAGAACGACATCGCGCTGGCGGTCGATGGTGACCATGTGACTGCTGTCGTCGAGCACGGCGAGGTCCACGGGGCCTGCAAGTTTGCTCTGCAAGTACATAGCGTTATCTAGCCCCGCGTAGCCGTCCTCGCGGGCATGGATGATGAGCGCCGGCTGGGCGATCCCGGCGACGAGGCGCGTGACGACCGCTGCCAGCCGACGGCGCTCGAGCACCGCGCCGCCCGGCGTGCCGGCCGCCAGCCGGGAGCCGCTGTCGCTCGCCAGCGTGGCGAGGAGGAAGTCGCGGATGCGCCGGTCCTTGATCCCGACGTGCAGCGGCAATGGGAAATTAAAGAGATTTGCCAAGAACTTGTTTGACACGATCCGGAACAGCGGCACGTACCATGGGATCTGCCGGCCACTGAGCCACAAGGTCGGCGAGAAGAGAGCTAACGCTTGGACTTTTTCAGGGTGGTTGGCGGCCAGCAGAAGGCTGAGCACTGCGCCCGTCGACAGGCCGCCGACGATCACCGCATCGCATTGGCCCGAGATGTCCTCGAGGGCCGCCTTTACGCCTGCGTACCAGTCCTGCCAAGTCGCCGCCTTGAGATCTGCCTCGGTGCCGCCATGACCGGCAAGCTGGGGGCAGGAGACCGTGTGGCCGGCGCGTGCCAAACCATTGGCCACAAGACGCATTTCAGCGGGCGTTCCGCCCAGGCCATGGATCAGCAGCACGCCGATCCTGCCGCCGCGGATGCGATACGCAGAGTCCTTGAGCATAGTGGAAGCCCGAGCTCCTCGATTGCGAAGCCCGAGGCTAGCGGCGGCGGCAGATCGGCGCTGTTCCACCTGGGACAAGAGCTTGGTTTTTTTGTGTAGTGGCGGAAACTTAGACGGTTAGCGGGAGGCTAATTGGTTGAGTCGGATGGCAAGCGCTTTCGGGTGCAGCAACAACCCGGCCGTGCGGCATTGCGTTCAGTGACATCGCCGCCCGACGCAGAGTAAATCGCGGCCCAGCACGCGGCTCCGGACCAAGGCCTTGTCTTCAGTCAAGGCGCGTCGTGAAAGGGCATGCTCGCTTGCCGCGCGTGTGGTTCCTGAGTTTGCGACGCGTGGTAGTGAAGCCTGAGGGTGGGATCGGCAGGGAGATCGGAGCACGACATGGGATGTGAACGGCGCGCCGGGGCCTGCGCGGGCATTGACGGATGGGCGGGCGGCGCATTTCAGCAGCGCCGTGCCCGGCGTCCCCTCACCGGTGCAAGGAGCGTTCGATGATCGTGTGCTCCTGCGCCGTGATCTCGGATCGCGACCTGGAAGAAGCGGTGCTCGAGATCATGAGCGAGCCCAATGCCCCGATCCCGACGCCCGGCGTCGTCTACAAGCAGCTCGCCAAGCGCATGACTTGTTGCGGCTGCGCGCCACTGGCGATCGAGACCATCTACGCCAAGATGGAGGATCTCGAGCGGCGCGGCCTGATTTGCCCGTGGGCCTGCGCCACGGCGAAAAGCCGGCTGCGCGAGTTCTCGATGGCAAATGCCCGCGCTGTGCCGCGGGCAAGGCGCGCCCGCGCACTGGAGCGGTCCCGCCCGGCTGAGCCGCCCCGCTCGCCGTCCCGCGCCGGGATCAGGTCCTGAGCCGGTCATTGTGCACGCCCACGCCGAAAGCTCGCCTTGCGTCGCGGCGCGTTGAGGTCTTTTGTTCGGGGATCGTGCCCGCTCGGGCCGGCGGTCGCCGGCACTCGCGGAGCCCGACACCATTCAAGCCCAGATTCAAACCACGCCGGCGCGCCAGTCAGGGAGCAAACCTATGCAAGGCAAGAGCGAGGTCATCGACATCTTGAACAAGGCGCTGAAGCACGAGCTCGCGGCCGTGAACCAGTATTGGCTGCACTATCGCACGACGGAGAACTGGGGCTTCACCAGGCTCGCCAAGAAGGAGCGCAAGGAATCGATCGAGGAGATGGAGCACGCGGACAAGCTCGTGGCGCGCATCATCTTCCTCGAGGGGCTTCCGAACATGCAGGATATCGGGCCGCTCAGGATCGGCCAGAACCTCAAGGAGGTCATCGAGTGCGACCTCGCGGCCGAGCGCGAAGCGCGCGAGCTCTACACCAAGGCCCGCGAGATCTGCCGCCGCAACGAGGACTACGTGTCCATGGAGCTGTTCGAGGAGCTGCTCGAGGACGAGGAGGGACACATCGACTTCCTCGAGACGCAGCTCGACCTCATCGCCAGAATCGGGATCGAGAACTACGGCCAGCTCCAGGCCGACCCCGCCGACAAGGTCGAAGGCGCTTGACCGCATGGCCGCGGGCGGCCGGCCTCGCGATCAGGAACTGCCGATGCGCGCGCGGCCTCTTCCCCGGCAACGTCGAGGACGTGCCGGAACAATCCGCCGACCGGGGCGCGCATGCCATGGAGGATGCGGTGTCGCCGTGCCACGGGTTCTGCAGGCTTCGAGCCCAGATTCAGAAGAACCGCTCGTAGACGTAGACGGTGTCGTCCGGCTTCACCGCATAGTCGGCCGGGGCCTCGATATGCTCGACGAAACCGTTGCTCCGGCGCGTGATGCGGAACGAGCGGCCGCTGGCGCGCTCGGAGTAGCCGCCGGCGATGGCGATGGCCGTCTCCACCGTCATACCCGAGACGTACGGGTAGGCGCCCGCGGACTTCACCTGGCCTAAAATGAAGAACGGCCGGTTTTGCTGGATATCGACGGTGACGTGCGGGTCGCGCACATATTCGGCGCCGAGGCGCTGCTTGATCCTCCGTTGGAGGCCGGCGGTCGTGTGGCCGCGCGCCTCGACGGCGCCGATCAGCGGCACGTTGATTTTTCCGTCATGGTCGACGGTATAGTCGCGCGACAGGCTCGGCTGGCCATAGACGAACACGCGCAGCCGGTCGCCGGTGTCGAGCAGATACGGCCCGCCGGTGTCGGCGACCGCGTGCGGGCCCGAAAATCCGGCCCGTACAACCAGCGGTTCGCCCCAGGAGGTCTCGCCGCCGGCGTGACGGGCGCCGGCTTCGCGGGCCGCGATCTGATCGGGCCACGGCGCCCCGGGATCGTGGGCGCACCCCGCGAGCTGCACGAGGGCCGACGCGCCGGCGAGGAGGAAAGCAGAGGGCACGATGCGCTGGGACATGGTCACGCTGTTCCGGCGGAACCTCATAGAGACCGTTCTACGCAACGAACGGTTAAGAAATGTTGAGGGCAAGCCCCGTTCCGGGACGGCCGGCCCAGCTCTCCGCCAAGGCCGGTTAAGGAATTGATTACCACCCGCCGGTCTAATCCGAATCAGGGTCTTACCAATCGTTCGAGCCCGGTTCATGCGCGCTCCCATTCACGCCTCGCCCGACGACATCGACTTCACCGTGCTCGGGGCAGACTTGCGCCGCGGCCTGCCGAAGGTCGTCCTCGCGAGCGCCCTCGCCGGCGCCATCACCGTCGCCATCCTGTCGCTCGTCGCGCCGCGCGGCGTCTCGGAGGCCCAACTCGCCATGGTCGCCAAGGGGACGCCGAGCCCATTCGCCTCGAACGAGCCCGAGCTTCCCGCCGAGACCGATCGCGGCTCGCTCGCGACCCAGAGCGTGGTCGAGGTCGACGAGGTGCAGAAGGCGCTCGAGCCGAGGATCGCCAAGCTCGCCGTGGAGGTCGCCGCCGCCGAGGCCGAGGCCGAGCGCTTGCGCGGCGCAGCCAACATCCTCAAGGGCGGCCAGCAGTCGCCTGGCCTCAACGAGCAGCAGCTCGCCGAGCTCGACGCGGAGCTGTCGAAGGCCAAGGCGCAGCGCAGCGAGGCCGAGGCGCGCACCAAGTCCGCGCGCGAGATGCTCAAGGCCGGCAACGCCGACGCGCTGCCCGATGTGCAAAAGTCGCCTCTGATCCAGGACCTCGCTCAGAGCCGCGTGCGCCTGGAACGCCAACTTTCGGAGCTTTCGCCGACGCTCCTGCCCGGCCACCCGCGCATGCGCCGTCTCAATGCCGATCTGGCCGGCCTCAAGCGGCAAGCCGATGCCGAGATCGCCAAGGTCGTCGACAGCCTCGAAAAGGAGGCCAAGGTGGCGGCGCTGCGCGAAGACTCGATCGCCGGGACTCTCAACGAGGTCAAGGCGAGAAGTGCCACGACCGTCCCCGACGAGGTGAAGCTCAGGAGCCTCGAGGCCAACGCGAAATCGAAACGCGCCGAGCTCGAGCGCCTGCGGGCACAGTTCGAGGCGAACCGCGCGCGTGCCGACACCCCGGCCGTTCCGGTCGAGGCGCAAGTCGATACCAGGGCGCGGGCGTCGAGCGTGCCGAGCTTCCCGAACAAGCTGCCATATGCCCTGCTGGTCATGACCGCCGTGCTGTTGCTCGGCACGGCCTGGATGGTAACCCGGGAGATGCTCAAGGGTGCGCGCCGGCCGAGGCGCCACGAGCAGCCGTGGCTCGACGCACCTTTGCCAGCGCGGTCGGCGCCCGCCGTTCACGCGGAGCAGCCGGACCACCGCGGCATTCTCAAGCTCACCTCCATGGATCGGGCCGCGATCCACCTCGAAATGAAGGCTCTGGAAAATGGAGGATTCCGCACCCTTGTCGCGGGCGAGACCGACAGCGTCGAACCGTGGGCGGAGGCGGTCGATCTCGCGACAGCGCTGGCCGGGGCCGGGAGAACGGCAATGATCGTCGATTGGAGCCCCGAGGGCGACGGCATGGCCTGCTCGCTCGGGGTCGCCCTGTCGCCCGGCCTCATGGAGCTCCTCGGAGGCGCCGCGACGTTCGAGGACGTGGTCAAGCCAATCCCCGGGAGCAACGTGCATTTCATTGCATGCGGAGAGTGCGCGAGCCAAGCGGATCTCGACCTCGATCCGGACCGGATCAATCTCGTGCTCGATGCGCTCGACGAGGCCTACGATCACATCGTCGTGGTCGGCCGGCACGAGGCCGCGCGTAACCTCTTCGAGGCGATCCAGGGGCGCTTCGATGCCGGCATCATCATTTCCGAGGCCAAGCGCCGCGTTTCCTTTATCCAGGACCCCCCGGGGACGTTCCTGGGCTACGAGGTGGCCGACATGGAGCTTCTGCGCTTCGAGCGGCCGGGCAACGGAACGATCGCCGGCGAGCGGCTGATGCGGGTCGGCGGCACGCGCCGTCTCGAGGCGCGACCGGGTTGAACGGTTGCGGCAAGCGGGCGCTAGTCGGATAGCGAAACGCCAACCATGCGCGACAGATAGCAGGGCCTCGCGGGGCGGCGTAGCCGCCCTCAGCGCCGGGACTGATCGCGGGGTGCAGGGGGGCGGTGCATCCAGCGGACGATCAGGCCAGCGGGGGCGACCCACAGAAGGCCGGCTGCGACATAATATGCGAGCTCGACCAGCTTGCTCGCGCTGGCCTGCAGCACGATTGCCGCCATCATCGCGGCGAGCCCATAGGCCGCGAGGAAGGCGAGCAGGGCCAAGGTCCCGATGAGCTTGCGCGTTGCGAGCGTCATGACAAGGCCGCCTGGTTCCTCAAGCGATGGGGCATGCGCGCTCGTTCGGCGCATTGATCGGCGCGCCCGAAGTCCCTATCACACGGGGCCATGGACACGGGAAGTGTTGGTGCATGAAAGTTCCGGCGAGCGAACGGCGCGCGGCGCCCCGCGACCGGACCGGCTGGGACCGTGCGGTCAGGGCCTGGCTTTTTGCGGTCGCAGGCCTCGTATTCCTGATGATCGTCCTCGGCGGCGCCACGCGCCTCACCGATTCCGGGCTCTCCATCACGGAATGGCAACCGATCCTCGGCGCCATTCCACCGCTCTCCGAGGCCGACTGGCAAAGCGCGTTCGCGAGCTACAAGCAGATTCCAGAGTTCGAGCTCGTCAACAAGGGCATGTCGCTCGAGGCGTTCAAATTCATCTACTGGTGGGAGTGGACCCACCGCTTCCTCGGCCGGCTGATAGGAGCCGCCTTCGCGCTGCCGCTGCTCTTGTTCTGGATGGCGCGCGCGCTGAGGCCGGGCATGGGAATCAAGCTGCTCGGCGTGCTGGCCCTTGGCGCGCTGCAGGGCGGGATCGGCTGGCTCATGGTCAAGTCGGGGCTGGTCGACCGGGTCGACGTGAGCCCGTACCGGCTGGCGCTGCATCTCGCCGTCGCGTTCCTCATTCTCGGGCTCGTTCTCTGGCTCGCCTTCGGTCTGGCCCAACGGCCAAGGGTGACACATCCAGCGGCCGTGAGCCCCCGGCAACGGCGGCTCGCGGGAGTGATCTTGGCGCTCATTTTCGTTCAGGTCGTGCTCGGCGCTCTCGTTGCCGGCCTTAAGGCGGGGCTTGCCTACAACACTTGGCCACTCATGGATGGTGCGCTGGTGCCGGACGGGCTCGCCGCACTCGAGCCGTGGTACTTGAACGTGTTCGAAAACGCCGCGACCGTGCAGTTCAATCACCGGCTCATGGCCTACCTGGTGACTGGCTTGGCGCTCTGGCAGGCGTGGGATCTGCGGCGTGCGGGGGGAGCCGGTCCGCTTTCGGCATCGGCCTCGCTGCTTGCCGCCGCGGTGCTGTGTCAAGTGGCGCTGGGAATCTGGACGCTTCTCGCCGCGGTGCCGCTTTGGCTCGGGCTTGCCCATCAGGCCGGGGCGGCGGCCGTGTTCGCGCTCGCTGTCCGGCACGCAGGGTTGGCCGCGCGCCGGCCGGCTCTGGTCGACGAACGTTGCGCGCCCTCGCAAGCTTCGGAATGTCCTGGCATTTGACTATGGTGGTAGAGGGATTGGGCGAGCCGTTCGCTCAAGCGCCCGTGGCGGGAAGCTTGGTATCGGTCTCGGCTCTGCGCGGCCCTAAGCCGACGCGGGCGAGCCACGGGCTCGCGGGCGTCGCGCTCGCCGCCCCGGCAATGGCGAAGGCGCCGGCAGTCAAAAAAGCACCGATCAGAATGTTCATGGGTCGTCTCCTTGGCGGCTCAGGAGATGATCCCGGTTTGCGACCGCCTTGTCTGTAACGCGCGAGACAGTGAAACCCGGCCCGCGAGTCAATCGCCAAGCCCGAGCATCAGCTTGATGTTCTGGACCGCGGCGCCGGAGGCGCCCTTGCCGAGGTTGTCGAGCCGCGCGACGAGCACGGCCTGGCGGTGCTTGTCGTTGCCGAACACGTAGAGCTCGAGCCGGTCCGTGCCATTCAAGGCTTGTGGCTCGAGGCGTCCGCCGAGCCGTGCGCGCCGAGCGGCGGGGACAACCTCGACCAGCTTGGCGCCTCGGTAATGGGCTGCGAGCGCGGCCTCGAGGTCGGCCGCGGCCGGCTGTCCGGGCAGCGTGTCGAGGTGCAGGGGAATGCTGACCAGCATGCCCTGGCGAAAATTGCCGACCGAGGGCACGAAGATCGGGCGCCGCTCGAGCTTCGCGTAGGCCATGAGCTCGGGCACGTGCTTGTGCTCGAGGCCCAATGCATAGAGCTCGAACGCGGGGGCCAGCCTCTGCTCGTAGGCCTCGATCATGCCGCGCCCGCCTCCCGAGTAGCCGCTAGCGGCGTTGATCACGAGCGGGAAATCTGCGGGCAGAAGGCCGGCATCGACCAGCGGGCGGATCAAGGCGATGGCGCCGGTCGGATAGCAGCCTGGGTTCGACACCCGTTTGCCGCGAGCGATCGCGGAAGCCTGCGCGGCGTCGAGCTCGGCAAAGCCATAGACCCAGCCCGGCGCGACGCGGTGAGCCGTCGAGGCGTCGAGAATGCGCGGGGCCTCGTCTCCAAGATCTGCGGCGATCGAGACCGCCTCCTTGGCCGCCGCGTCGGGAAGGCAGAGGACGACAAGGTCCACCGATGCCATCAGGTCGCTGCGGGCGGCGCGATCTTTTCTCAGCTCGGGCGCGATCCTTTTGACGCCGAGACCAGGCATGCGCTCGAGCCGCTCGCTGATTCCGAGCCCGGTCGTGCCGGCCTCGCCGTCGATGAAGACGTAACGCATTTGCGCGTCCTGCTGCGCCACTCCGGGCATGGATTTGGTTCCGCTTGGCATGTCCCGGCCGTGCATAGGAGGCTCGTGCTCCTCCTGTCAACGAGGGTGGCGACGAGGCGCCGCGACGGATCAGGCTCCAGCGAGCCCCAGCCGGTGCAGGATACCCTGCCACAACGTTTCCGAGCAGCCGAAGCCATAGGCGGCGCAGACGACATTGTGGCTGTCGCGATAGATCATATCGAGCGCCACCCAGAGGATGATGAGCAGGCCGACCCAGGCGATCCACGGATAGCGCGATAGAAGCTTGGCGATGTAGTTCGAGGCGATCGCCATGAGCAGGACCGCCAACGCGAGGCCGATCACGAGAACGGCTGTCGACTCTCCGGCGGCGCCGGCAACCGCCAGCACGTTGTCGAGCGACATCGAGAGGTCGGCCAGGATGATGTGCCAAAGGGCGGTCCAGAACGTCGCCTCGTCTGCAGGCGTGGTCTTTGACGCTAGACCGTGCTCGATCTCGTCGAGAGAGTGCTCGGAGCCGTCGGCGATCTGGCGATACATTTTCCAGGCGACGAAGAGGAGGAGCAGGCCGCCGGCCAGGGTCAGACCGATCACCTGGAGGAGCTGCTGGGCGACGCCGGAGAATAGGATGCGCAGCACGACCGCGCCCCCGATGCCCCAGAGGATGACCTTGGCACGCAGCTCGGGTTTGACGCGCGAGGCCGCGAGCCCGACGACGATCGCGTTGTCGCCGGCGAGCGTCAGGTCGATCATGAGAATGTTGAAAAGGGCGACCGCGTTCTCTGCGAGCCAATCCATGGGCTAAGGTCTCCGGGGGTTGTTCCTCGCGAGGGTGTCGCGCGCCGCTCCAAGGCCGGCCGCCGTGGGTGGCGGCTCACTCAAGGGCGTTATGTGGCATTCGGCGGGCCGGCGGGCAATCCTTCATCACCGCTATGGGGAACAGCCCGCCGAGCGCGGGCCGCTCGGAGAGACAAGAGCGGGGCAAGCCGGCTCAGCGCTTCGAGAACTGGAAGCTCCGGCGCGCTTTCATGCGGCCATACTTCTTGCGCTCGACGATGCGGCTGTCGCGGGTGAGGAAGCCACCTTTCTTGAGCACGCCGCGAAGCTCGGGCTCAAAGTAGGTGAGGGCCTTGGAGATCCCGTGCCGGACCGCGCCGGCCTGCCCCGAGAGGCCGCCACCCGCGACCGACGCATTGATGTCGTACTGGGCGGCCCGATTGGCCGCGGCGAGCGGCTGCTGCAGGAGCATTTGCAGCACGGGGCGCGCGAAGTATTGCGTGAAGTCCTTCTCGTTGACCGTGATCTTGCCGCCGCCGGGCTTGAGCCACACGCGGGCGACGGCGTTCTTGCGTTTGCCCGTCGCATAGGCGCGCCCGTAACGGTCGAGCTTCTGCACATAGAGGGGGGCTTCGGCCGGAGCCGTGCTCTTCAGCTCGCCGAGATCGCCGAGGGTCTTGGTTTCCTGTGCCATGGATCTCACGCCCTCGCGTTCTTGCGATTGAGTTTTCCGACATCGAGCAGGGCCGGGTTCTGCGCCGCATGGGGATGCTCGGCGCCCCGGTACACCTTGAGATTGCGCATCAGCCTTCTGTGCAGCGGACCCCGCTTCAGCATGCGCTCGACCGCGAGCTCGATGACGCGCTCGGGGAACTTGCCCTCGAGGATCCGCCTCGGCGTCGTGCTCTTGATGCCGCCGGGATAGCCCGAGTGGCGGTAGTAGGTCTTGTCCTCACGCTTGTTGCCAGTGAGCACCACCTTGCCCGCATTGACGACGATGACATTGTCGCCGCAGTCGACATGCGGCGTGTAAATGGGCTTGTGCTTGCCCTTGAGACGCGTGGCGATGAGGACCGCGAGACG
>DATETZ010000149.1:0-11104 GCA_035283385.1 Hyphomicrobiaceae bacterium | reverse complement strand
TGGCGCAGCCGACCATGCGGCTCGGCGAGGCGGCGAAGCTGATCCTGCTCTCCTTCGACTCGACGTTGAGGTCCAATCTGTCGGTCGGGATGCCGATCGACATTCTGATCTATGAGCGCGACAGCCTGGATGTCAGGCGCGAGAAGCGCATCGAGCAGGACGACGAGTACTTCAAGAAGCTGTCGACCGCTTGGTCGGACGCCCTGCGCCAGGCCTTTGCCAAGATCGAGGAATTCAAGGTCTGAGCGGCGCCGCCCAGATTTGGTTAACGCCGGCCAAGTCCGCGGCACGCAGGGGGAGGCTCGCCCAATTGCGATTGCGCGATCGCCGCGCGTTCGCTAGCGATTGGCGCATGAGCCCGACGTGCGGCCATTCGCGTTCCCGAGGAGACCCCGCGTGAAGATCTGCATGATCGGCGCCGGCTATGTCGGCCTCGTCTCGGCTGCCTGCTTCTCCGAGTTCGGCTGGCACGTCACGTGCGTCGACAAGGATAAAGAGCGCCTTGCCGAGCTGCGCCGGGGCGTCTCACCGATCTTCGAGCCCGGGCTCCAAGACCTCATGGAGCGCAACATGAGGTCCCGCCGCCTGGTTTTTACGTCCGAGCTCGCCCCGGCCGCTCGCCAGGCCGACATCGTCTTTCTCGCCGTCGGAACCCCCATGCGGCGCGGCGACGGCCACGCCGACCTGTCGTATGTCTTCGCCGCGATCGAGGAGCTGGCGCCGCATCTCGACGGCTTCACCGTCATCACCACCAAGTCCACGGTCCCCGTCGGCACCAGCCGCGAGATCGAGCGCCGCCTGAGGGAGCTTTCCCCGGACGGCGATTACGCGGTTTGCTCCAACCCCGAGTTTCTGCGCGAAGGCTCGGCCATCCAGGATTTCACCCATCCCGACCGCGTGCTCGTCGGCACCGACAACGACCGCGCGCGGGCGGTGATGGCGCGCCTCTACAAGCCGCTCGCGATCCGCAATGCGCCCGTGATATTCGTCTCCCGCGAGTCCGCCGAGCTCGCCAAATACGCCGCCAATGCCTTCCTCGCGCTCAAGATCGGCTTCATCAACGAGATCGCCGATCTTTGCGAGGAGGTGGGCGCCGACGTGCAGGAGGTCGCAAGCGCGATCGGCAAGGATCGCCGGATCGGCGACAAATTTCTGCATCCGGGCCCCGGCTACGGGGGCTCGTGCTTCCCGAAGGACGTCTCAGCCATCATTCGCACGGGGCGCGAGGCGAAGGTCCCGGTCTCGATCATCGAGCAGGTCGCCCGCGTCAACGACGAGCGCAAGATCGCCATGGCGAGCCGCATCGAGAAGGCGGCGGGCGGCTCGGTGCGCGGCAAGACGATCGCCGTGCTGGGCGTGACGTTCAAGCCGAACACGGACGACATGCGCGAGGCGCCCGCGCTGGTCATCGTGCCGATGCTGCAGCAGCGCGGCGCGGCGCTTCGCGCCTGCGATCCGCAAGGGCGCAGGCAGGCCGAGCCGCTGCTGCCCGGCGTTGTCTGGTGCGAGAGCGCGCTCGAGGCCGCGACCGGCGCCGACGCGCTCGCGGTCATCACCGAGTGGAACGAGTTCCGCGCTCTCGATCTCGAGGCGGTCCGGGCCGTCATGGCCGGCGACGTTCTCGTCGACTTGCGCAACATCTACCAGCCGGGCGCGGCCAGGGCCGCCGGCTTCACCTATACCGGCGTGGGGCGCAGATGAGACCGCCTCAACGCTCCTTGAACGCCTTCGCGATCTGGTCCTGGAGCGGCTTGACGAGGTAGGACAGCGCGGTGCGAGCCTGGGTGCGGAACTGCACATCCGCCGGCATGCCGGGGACGAGCCGCTTCGCCCCGAGCCGGCTGAGCTCCGCCTCGGGGATCGCGACCCGCGCCACGAAATAGGATTCGCCGGTTTGCGGGTCTCGCGTGAGGTCCGCGGAAATGGAGCTCGGAACGCCAGTGAGCTCCGGCGTCGTTGCTTGATTGAAAGCCGCCAAGCGGATCAGGGCGTATTCGCTCTCGAGAACCTGATCGATGTCACGGGGCGCGACCTTGGCCTCGATGACGAGCCTGTCGCCCTCGGGCACGATCAGCATGATCGCCTCTCCGGCATTGACCACACCGCCCACGGTGTGGACGCCGAGCTGATGCACGATGCCGGATTGCGGGGCGCGGATTTCGACGCGCTGCAATTGGTCTTCAGCGGCGACGCGCCGCTCGAGCAGCTCGGCCCGCTTGCCTTGGGCGGCGCGCAACTCCTCGACCAGCTCGGTCCTGGCCTCCAGATCGATCCTGAGCAACTGCAGCTCGATCTCCGCGACCTTGCCCTTGGCTTGAGCCGCGGCGGCTCTGAGCTGTCCGCGCTCGCCTTCGAGTCTGGCCGCCTCGCGTCGCAACGCCACCATCCTCACCGTGGTGACGAGCCTCTGAGCCTCCAGCGTCTCGAGGCTCTTGAGCTCCTCGCCCAAGAGCTCGATCTCCCGAGCCTTGGCGGCGACCTGGCCCATCACACCGGCGATCTCCTCCTTGAGCTGGCCGATGCGCTCGCCGAGCTGGGCTTTTTGACCCTTGCGCACGTCACGGCGGCTTTGGAGGAGACTTCGCTCGCCGGCGATGATCTCGGCGATCTCCGGCTCGTTCCGGCGCTCCCTTATCGCGGCGGGGAGCGCCGCCTCGGCCAGACCATCGCGCTCGGCGGCGAGGCGAGCCTCGCGAATCACGAGCTCGTCGACCTGCTTGGCGATCATCTGCAGGTTTGCGCGCGTCACCGTCTCGTCGAGGCGCAGCAAAAGATCGCCTGCCTTGACCTTGTCGCCGTCCTTGACCCGGATATCCCCGACGATGCCTCCCGCCGGATGCTGCACCTTCTTGACGTGGCTCTCGACGACGACCATGCCGGGAGCGAGCACCGCGCCGGCGATTTCGGTCCTCGCCGCCCACACCCCGATGCCGCCGAGCAGCAGGAATACGACGCCAAGACCGCCGAGCATGTAGCCGCGAATCGCCGTTCGAGGCTCGCCCCTCGCGCCGCTCATCGTCCGAGGCCGCCCTGCCGCTCGGTGATGATCTTGAGGCCCGGCCCGGCACCGGCGGATTGCGCGGCAGGCGCCCCCGGCGCGCTCACCGGGCTCTCCCGGCGGGGGACAGGCGCAATGACCTTGCCCAGCACCTCCTCCTTGGGGCCGAACGCCTGAACCCGGCCGTTGGCCAAGGCCATCAACTTGTCGACGCCGGCGAGCGCCGAAGGCCGGTGAGCAATCACGACAGCGATCCCCCCGCGGCCCCTCACCGATAGGATCGCCTCGGTCAAGGCCGCCTCGCCCGCGAAATCGAGGTTCGAGTTTGGCTCATCCAGCACGACGAGAAACGGGTCGCCGTAGAGCGCGCGAGCGAGCGCGATCCGCTGTCGCTGGCCCGCGGAAAGAGCCGCGCCTCCTTCGCCGACCTGCGTCTGATAGCCGCGCGGAAGATGCACGATCATGTCGTGGACGCCGGCCGCCCGCGCCGCAGCCACGATAGCGTCGCTCCTGGCGTCCGCCTCGAAGCGGCAGATGTTCTCGGCGACGCTTGCCTCGAACAGCTCGATGCCCTGCGGCAGATAGCCGATATCGCGTCCGAGCCGCTCGGGCGCCCATTGGTCGAGCGCGGCCCCGTCCAGGCGCACGGCCCCGCCCATGCGAGCCGGGGGCCACGCGCCGACCAGCGCCCGCGCCAAGGTCGATTTGCCGGAGCCGCTCGGTCCAATGATCCCGAGCCCGTCGCCGGCCGCGAGCGACAAGCGGACATGGTGCAGGACGGGCATCATGTCGCCCGGCGGGGCCACGCTTAGGTTGTCGACGGCGAGGCCCGCTCGCGGCCGCGGCAGCTCGAGAAACTCGCCATTGTCCGGTGCCACGGAACGCAAGAGCGCGATCAGGCGCCGGCGGCTCTGGCGCGCCGAGACGAACCCGCGCCAATAGGCGATCGATGTTTCGATCGGGGCGAGCGCGCGCGACATGATGATCGACGAGGCGATGATCGTCCCGGCCGAAAGTCCTCCGCCGATGACCAGATAGGCTCCGAGACCCAGCATGCCCGACTGCAGCAGAAGGCGCAGGAACTTCGACCAAGCGCCGATCCCGCCCACCGCATCCGCCACCTTGAGTTGATCGGTAACATGCTCGGCATTGATCGCGGACCAACGGCGGTACAAGCGCGGCCCGAGACCCATCGCGCGCACGACCTCGGCGTTGCGCCGGGCGGCCTCGCCGAGCGCGAGCCGTCGCGAGCCGCTTCTGGCCGCCGCCTCGAGCGGCCCGGCGCTTTTCGCCTCCGTCAACAGCGTCAGGCACAGGAGCGCCAGCGCGCCGGCGAGCGCAAACAGCCCGAGCATCGGGTGCAACAGGAAGACGACGGCAAGATAAATCGGAATCCACGGCAGGTCGAAGAAGGCGGCGGGGCCGAGACCCGACAAGAAGGTGCGTATCCGGTCGAGGTCGCGCACCGGCTCGAGCCCGTCGCCGCTGTGGCGCATCCTGAGCGGCACGACCTGCACCGCGGAGAAGACCTTCTCCCTCAAGTCGTCG
Organism: Hyphomicrobiaceae bacterium; assembly: GCA_035283385.1. Lineage (GTDB taxonomy): Bacteria > Pseudomonadota > Alphaproteobacteria > Rhizobiales > Hyphomicrobiaceae > Hyphomicrobium_C. Next base: position 6,558 of record DATETZ010000149.1, on the reverse strand, counting down.
TCGATTTGAACGCCGACGCGGCTCATGACGCGGACGCGGCAGAAATCGAGAGCACCCAAGGCGGCGTAAAGCCCCGCCATCAGCAGCGACAGGCCGACCAGCGTCGGCACGCTGCGCGACGGCAGCACCCGGTCGTAGATCTGAAGCATGTAAAAGGAGCCGGTCAGGGCCAGGACGTTGATGACGCCCGAGAAAAGGCCCACTCCGAGAAAGACCCCGGTGCAGCGGCGGATGGCGTACTCCACCGGCCCCGCGTCTCGTCCCGCGTATGGCCCCGTGTTTGGCTGCGTCGTTGAGCGGTCCCTCATCACTCGCCCGCAATTCCGGCCGATCGACGCACTACGAGGCTTGGCTATGCATCGGCGACCCTCGCGCTTCATGCAGGCGCGAGCTCACCCTCCGTCAATGTCCCAAGTACCCAGGCTGCTTACTGAAAAATCAATTCGGAAACGCAACAAATGAGGCCCTCGAAGCACGATCCGTCGCCATCACGAGCCGCCCCGCGCTTTGCGCCCGGGCCGATGACGCATTGCCTCAGTACACGGATCCCTCCAACCTTCGATTGAAAGAATGCCACAACCTCGCGTAATTTCATATGCCCGTTTGTCGAGCCGGCGATCAGCGGCCCATTTCGCAGAGCCGCGACAAGATCGGTGTTGCACGCGAGGCGCGCTCGACCTCGAATGGGCTGGCAAGGCGCACCAGCGCCAAAAAGGGTTGCCGAGACAACGCCCGGCGGGAGGGCTCAAGCCATGACGGACCCCATCGACCTTGGGGTATGCCTGGATCGCTGGTCTCAAGGCGACGCCGGGCGGGCTGCCATTGCGGCCGCCATCGGCCGCCTGTCCGAAGCCTGCCGGCAAATCTCGAGCCTCGTTGGCATGGGCGCGCTCGCGGGTCCGCTCGGGACCGAGACCGGCAGGCTGAGCGGGGTCGGCCCGCAGAAGGATGTCGACGTGCGCGCGAACGATCTGATCATCGCCGCGCTCAAGGGGGCGCCGGTCGCGACGCTGGCCTCCGAGGAGCTCGAATGGGCGCTGCCGATCAATCCCGGGGCGCCGCTCGCCGTCGCCGTCGATCCCATCGACGGATCATCGAACATCGACGCCGATTTCACCGTCGGCACGATCTTCACGATCCTGCCGGCGCGCGCCAACGGAATAGATGCGTCGAGCTTTCTTCAGGCCGGCACGCACCAGCTCGCGGCGGGGTTCGCCGTCTACGGACCCTTTACCGTGCTCGTGCTGACCGTCGGCCAAGGCACGCAGATGTTCACCCTCGACCGCGCAGGCTCTCGCTTCGTTCTGACCAATCCATCGATGTCGATCCCGGCAACGACGCAGGAGTATGCGATCAACGCGTCGAACTACCGTCACTGGGACGATCCGATCCGCACCTACGCCGACGACTGCTTGCGGGGGAGGGACGGGCCGCGGGGCAAGGACTTCAACATGAGATGGACGGCGTCGCCGGTGGCGGACCTCTACCGCATCCTGTCGCGCGGCGGAATTTTCCTCTATCCTGGCGATATGCGCGAGGGATACGCGCTCGGACGCCTGAGGCTGGTTTACGAGGCCAATCCGATCGCCTGGATCGTCGAGCAGGCGGGTGGCGCTGCCTCCAACGGCTACCAACGCATCCTCGACATCGTGCCGGCCACGCTGCACCAGCATGTGCCGCTGGTCGCCGGCTCGCACACCGAGGTCGAGTACGTCGTGCGTCTGCATGCGGAGCCCCATGCTTACGGCGAGCGCTCCCCGCTGTTCGGGCGGCGCGGCCTATTCAGGACTTGAAGCGAGCGACAATGCAGGATCCGACGCGCGGGGACCATGAAGCGCCATGTCTGCAAAGCATCCCATCATCTCAGTGACGGGCTCCTCCGGAGCCGGGACGACATCCGTCAGGCGCACGTTCGAGCAAATCTTCCGGCGCGAGAAGATCAGCGCGGTGTTCATCGAGGGCGACGCCTTCCACCGCTACGATCGCGAGCAGATGAAGCGCGCCGCGGCCGAGGCCGCCACGGCCGGAAACGTGAACTTCAGCCACTTCGGCGAGGAGGCCAATCTTCTCGACGAGCTCGAGTCCCTGTTCAAGACCTACGGCGAGATCGGCAGCGGGCGCGCGCGCTATTATGTGCACGATCACGCCGAGGCCGAGGTCTACGGCGCGCCGCCCGGCACGTTCACGGCCTGGGAGGAGGTCCCCTACGGCACCGACCTCCTGTTCTACGAGGGCCTGCACGGCGCGGCGATCACGGACAAGGTCGACATCGCCAAGTATGCCGACTTGAAGATCGGCGTCGTGCCGGTGATCAACCTCGAGTGGATTCAGAAGATCCATCGCGACAAGGAGGAGCGCGGCTATTCCGCGGCGGACGTGACGGACTCGATCCTGAGGCGCATGCCGGACTACGTGACATACATTTGCCCGCAATTCACCGCGACCGACATCAACTTCCAGCGCATCCCGACGGTTGACACCTCGAACCCGTTCATCGCCCGCTGGATCCCGACACCCGACGAATCGATGGTCGTCATCCGCTTCAAGAACCCGCGCGGGATCGACTTCTCCTATCTTTTGTCGATGGTCCAGAACAGCTTCATGTCGCGCGCCAACTCGATCGTCATACCGGGCGGCCTGCTCGACCTCGCCATGCAGCTGATCCTGACCCCGATGATCCTGCAGCTCATCGAGAGAAAGCGCCGCACGTTCTTTTGAAGGTTAAGACTGGTCGGCTATATGCGCGATGGGGATGCTTGCCGCTTTCGTTTGACGCTGGCGCGGCGGGGCTGCAGCCGCGCTCCCTGCTCGGGGGACACCCCCAATCCTCCGCTTGTTTGATCCAAGAAATGGGCGGGTCTGGGAGCGTCCCCCCAGCGGGGCCGGCCCCGCGGCGGGCAAGCGCCGTCAAAATCAGTCGACCGCAGTTTCAAGCTCTGCTAGGAGCCGCTCATGTCGCGACCCCTTGTCATCGCCCCGTCGATCCTGTCCGCCGACTTTTCGCGCCTCGGCGAGGAGGTGCGCGCGGTCGATGCGGCCGGCGCCGACTGGATCCACCTCGACGTGATGGACGGCCACTTCGTGCCCAACATTACGTTCGGGGCCCCGATCGTAAAGGCAATCCGCCCCGCGTCGAAGAAGGTCTTCGACTGCCATCTCATGATCGCCCCCTGCGACCCCTATCTCGAGGCGTTCGCCGAAGCCGGCTCCGACATCATCACCGTCCATGCCGAGGCGGGGCCCCACCTCGATCGCTCCCTTCAAGCGATCCGCTCGCTGGATAAGAGAGCCGGCGTTTCACTCAATCCATCGACGCCGGAGAACGCGATCGAGCACGTCCTCGACCGGCTCGATCTCATTCTCTTGATGACGGTCAACCCGGGTTTCGGCGGCCAGGCCTTCATTCCGTCGGTCGCCGACAAAATCCGGCGCATCAAGGCGATGATCGGGGCGCGCCCGATCGACATCGAGGTCGACGGGGGCATCACGGCCGAGACGGCGCCGCTCGTGGCCGCCGCCGGCGCCAACGTTCTCGTCGCAGGCTCATGCGTCTTCAAGGGTGGCGGCCGCGAGGCCTATGCCGCCAACATCGCGGCCCTCCGCGCTGCGGCCGAGACCGCGCGCGCCAAGGCCGCCGCCTGAGGGGCGCCACGTCCGCTCTAACCTCGATCGCAATGGCGATGCCCGCGAGCCGTCGTTTCCGAACCGCAGGCCAGCATGTCCCGTGCGTGCAGACTTCTGAAGCTGTCGCGATCCGGCCGCCCGCCACGGAAATTACCGCCACTGTAAGCGCGGGCAGGTTCCCGCCTCGAAAGGCTGGAAAAAACGGCGAACAGTGCCTACTCTTCGTTTTAAACAGAGCGCCGGCGGAGTGAGAAGGCATGTCGAACAGATGGCTTCATCCGCCGCCCGGTGGAATTCATGGTGCCGCCTGCGCTTTGCTTGCCGTTTCCTTTGCCCTGAATTGCGTCACCACAGCCCTCGCCAATTCGCGGGCCTGCCAGGGCCAGGAGCAGCGCTACGAGCAGATCAAGGCCGGCGCGAGCTCGATCGAAATGAACGCCGCCCTCTTCTCCGCCGCCCAAAAGGGATGTGACGCCTTGGTGCGCCGCCTGCTCAATGACGGGGCCTCGGTCGAGGCGCGGGACCGACTGGGGGCCATGCCCCTCAGCCGCGCCGCTGGGGCGGGCGAAGCTACGCTCGCCGCCCTTTTCCTCGATGCCGGCGCGCGCGTCGATGCGCAAAACCTCGAAGGCTCGTCCGCACTCTTCATCGCGGCCGAGTTCGAGCGCCTTGCCGTGGTCCGGCTGCTCCTCGAGCACGGCGCGAGCGTCAATCTGCCAGGGCGCAACGGCATCCCACCGCTCGCGGCCGCCGCCTACACGGGCAACATCGAGATCGTCGAGACGCTCCTCGAGAAAGGCGCCGACGCCACGGCAGTCGATGCCACGGGCAAGTCGGCGCTGGCCTATGCAGCAGGGCGCGGATTCACGCGGGTCGTCCGGCTGCTTCTCGACCGCGGCGTCGATATCAATGCCCGCCTCGGCAACGATCTGACCGCGCTCATGTGGGCCGCAGGGCACTCCGAGGAGGCCGGCTCCGCCGACGTGGCTGAAACCATTGCGACACTCCTAGACGCCGGCGCTCGCGTCGATGACAAGGATAATCGGGGCAGAACGGCTCTCATGATCGCAGCCGAGCTCGGCCATGCTATGGCGGTCGAGGTTCTCGTGCGGCGCGGGGCGGACCGGAGTCTCACCGACAAGGCCGGCAAGACCGCGCGCGACCTTGCAACCAGCGACTCGCTGCGCAGGGTGCTCGCCGCCAAGTGAGGCTCAGCGGCCGCTGTCCGCTGAGCCGAGAATTTGCAGACCCGCGAGATACTCGGCAAGCGCCTTGAGATCGTCGGGCGGGGTGGCTCGCATCAGGTCGGACATGCCCGGATTGTTGGCGCGCGAGCGGTCGCGGAATTCGGCGATCGTCTTGTCGAGATAGGCGCGGCTTTGACCGGCAAGCCGTGCCGTGGTGCCGTTGCCTTGCCACTGGTCGAGATGGCAGCCGGTGCAGCCCACTGAGACGTTGGCCGCGACGGCTTTGTCGGCGACGTCCTTCGGGGCCTGCGGCTGTTGCAGGTCGGGCCATTTGAGCGTCGTGAGATACGCCGCGAGCGCCTGCATGTCCTCCTTCTCGAGCGTCGCGGCGATCGGCGACATCTGCTCGTTCGTGCGTGCCCCGCTCTTGAAGTCGCGCAGCTGCAAATAGAGATAGCCTTCGTTCTGGCCCCAGATCACGGGCGTCGTCTTTTCCTGCGGAATGCCGTTCTCGCCGTGGCAGGTGGCGCAAAGCTTGGCCTTCTCCTCGACACTTTCGGCGCGAAGCACGCTCGGCGCTGTCGAGAGCAATGATGCGAGCAACAATGCGGCCGGGCTCGTCACGAGACGGCAAACCTGCAACATGGTCTCGAGTGCCTTATTTCTCCGGATGGATGCCGGTCACAAAAGGGACGGAACCCTGCGAGGCTCCGTCCCTTGACTTGTTTGCTGCGGCCCGTCGCCGGGCCGGACGCAACCCACATCAATCCAGGGTAAAGGCGATGATGTTGTTGCCGCGTTTGAAGTCGAGCTGGACGTTGCCGCCCGCGCCGACCACGATGTACTGCTTGCCGTCCACCGCGTAGGACGCCGGTGGCGCATTGACGCCCGCACCGCCATTGAACGACCACAGGATCTTGCCGCTTGCGGCATCATAGGCCCTGAACCAGCCGTTGCCTTCGCCCGTAAAGACGAGACCGCCGGCGGTCGTCAGCGCGCCGCCCATCATCGGCTGAGGCGTCTTCACCTGCCATTTGATCTTGCCGGTGTTGTAGTCGACGGCGGTGACGTTGCCCCACTGCTCCTCGCCGGGGATCACCTTGAAAGCCCCGCCGAGCCACAGCTTGCCGCCGGGATAGGGCGAGCTCTCGACGTGATAGGTCATCGGCTGGTGCAGGTTGACGGCGTAGCTCAACCCGAGCTCGGGATTGACCGCCATCGGCGACCACTCGACGCCGCCGTTCGCGCCCGGCAGCATGCGCGCGCCTTCCTTGGTCGGCAGCACCCACATGTTCTCCTGCGGCACCATGGCTTCGGAGAAACGGATGAGGCTGCAGTCCTTGCGGTTGTGGACGTAAACGTGACCGGTCTTGCCACCGTGAATGACAGCCGGAACATCCTTGCCGTCCTTGTCCTTCGCGGTGACGAGGATCGGCGGGCTGACCGCGTCGAGATCCCAAACGTCATGCGCGATGTACTGGAAGTGGCAGGCGTACTTGCCGGTGTCGAGATCGACGGAGACCAGTGAGTCCGTGTACAGGTTGTCGCCAGGACGGATCGAGCCGTCGAGATCCGGCGAGGGGTTTCCGACGACGAAGAAGATGCGGTTCAACGCGAGGTCGACCGCCGGGTTCTGCCACACGCCGCCGCCGAGCGTCTTGTAGGGATCGCCGAGCTTGTCGAGGGCGGCCTTCTCCGCCTTGATGTCGCGATGCATGTCGCGGCCGGTGGCATCATGCGTGGCCCA
>DATETZ010000148.1:0-9014 GCA_035283385.1 Hyphomicrobiaceae bacterium | reverse complement strand
ATCTCGTGCCCGTTTGCGCCGTTGAGCGGGAAAGCCTGCTCGACGACATACGGTCCGCCGCCCATCTTGGGACGCGAGGAGAAGAGCACGAAGCGCTCCACGACAAAGGGCTCCGAGCTGAACGCGCCACGCCCCTCGAGGAAGCGCGCCAAGGCCTCGGCGCGGGCATGCTGAAAGCGCGCCAGCGTCACGTGCGGCTTGAATGCGCGGCCCTCGGGCTCGAGCCCCGCCGCGCGCGCAGCCCGTTCGTTGGCACGCGCGAGCGCCCCGAGCGCGGGGCCGGTCTCGACACCGGCCCAGAGCAGGCGGGGCGAGTTGCCGCCGAATGCGCCGAGACCCGTGATGCGGATCTCGAAAGCGTCCTGATCGATCGCCGCCAGCGCGTGCGAGAACTCCGTCGCCACCAGGTTGTCGACGTCTCCGGCAAACCTCAGCGTGATGTGCAGGTTCTCGGGCTCGATCCAGCGCGCCCCCGGCAGCGGCGCCCGCAAGCCGCCAAGGCGCTCGCGTACCAAATGGGGAAGCTCGATGCCGGTGAACAGGCGGGGCATGCGGCGAGCCTTCGCGTTAGGACTTCGAGGCGGCGAGGCGGCGAGCCTCGACGCGCGCGATGAGCTGCTCGACTGCGGGCAAGATGCGCTCGACGATCACTTGGACGCCCTTCGCGGACGGGTGCATGCCGTCGGAGAGGTTGAGCTGGCCTTGGAGCGCGACGCCGTCGAGGAAGAACGGGTAGAGAATGAGGCCGTACTTGCTCGCCAGCTCGTCGTAGATGGCATTGAACTCCTTTTCGTACTTGGCGCCCCAGTTCTTCGGGGCCCGCATGCCGGCGAGCAGCACCTCGATGTTTTTCGCGCGCAGGCGCTGAACGATCTTTTCGAGGTTCGCGCGCGTCCTCCTCGGGTCGATGCCGCGCAGGAGGTCGTTGCCGCCGAGCTCGAGGATGACGGCCTCGGTGTCGTCCGGCACGGCCCATTCGAAGCGTTCGAGACCCGCCGCGGTCGTGTCCCCCGAAACTCCCGCGTTGGCGACCTCGACGGCATGTCCGTTCGCCTCGAGGGCCGCGGCAAGCTGTGCCGGAAACGACTGCGACGGCTTCAGCATGTAGCCGGCGGTCAGGCTGTCGCCGTAGGCGACGAGACGGATCGGCCGCGACGCCTCCACGGCGCCGGCCGGCAGGAGCGGGACGAAAACGAGCTTGACGAGAAGCGCAACTCCCACCACTTGAGCCAGGGTGCCCGCAATGGGCCAGGTTGGCGCTCGTTTCATCTTTCCGCCTCAAGCATCCGCGAAAGCCTCACACGCATGTAGAAATGCGCACAGCCTGAGGCAAGGCAAGGGCCTGCGGCAGGAGCGTCTGCTGTTCTAGCCTAAGAGGTCGAGCCGCGGCGAGCCTAAATCCTAGAGCGCGCCTGCGATTCGACCGACGCGGACGCCGCTCGAGAGTTCACCGGAGCACATCCAACGTGGCCCAGCCGATCATCCAGTTGAAGGACGTTCGTCTGACGCTCTCGAGCCGCGCCGGGCCGGTCGATATTCTGCGCGGGATCAGCCTCGAGGTCGGCCGCGGCGAGGCGATCGCGGTCGTCGGGCCATCGGGCTCGGGGAAGACCTCGCTGCTCATGGTCGTTGCCGGACTCGAGCGGGCGACGAGCGGCGAGGTGCGCGTCGCCGGGCGCGACTTGAGCGCGCTCGATGAGGACGCCCTTGCGCTCGTGCGCGGGGCCGAGATCGGCATCGTCTTCCAATCGTTCCACCTTGTGCCGACCATGACCGCGCTCGAGAACGTCGCGCTCCCGCTCGAGCTTGCCGGCCACAAGAGCGCCTCGGCGGTGGCCCGCGAGCATTTGAAGGAAGTCGGGCTCGGCCATCGCCTCGATCACTTTCCGGCCCAGCTCTCGGGCGGCGAGCAGCAGCGCGTTGCGCTCGCGCGCGCGCTTGCGCCGCGGCCGAAGCTGATTTTGGCCGACGAGCCCACCGGCAATCTCGACGGCAAGACCGGCCGTCAGGTCGTCGATCTCATGCTCGGACTGCAGCGGCGGCGCGAGGCCACCCTTCTCCTTGTCACGCACGAAGAGCGGCTCGCCGCCGACTGCGAGCGCACCATCCGCATGGCGGACGGCCAAATCGTGTCCGATCAGCAGGCGGCCGCGGCATGAGCACCGAGATGCTGGCCCCTCCGGCGCCCGGCGGGGGGATCGCGTTGACCAGGGTCGTGATGCTCGCCATGCGCGAGCTGCGCTCCGGGCTCAGGGGCTTTTACATCTTCATCGCTTGCGTGGCGCTCGGCGTCATGGTGATCACCGGGGTCGGTGCGCTGTCGGATGCCTTGCGAGGGGGGTTCGAGCGCCAGGGCGAGGCGATCCTCGGCGGGGATGTCACCTTCGGGCGGATGCACGTGCGCGCCGCGGGGCGGGAGCGCGAATGGCTTGCCGCGCAAGGGCGCATGAGCGAGACGGCGACGCTACGCGCCATGGCGCGCCGCGCCGACGGCGAGGAGCAGGCGCTGGTCGAGATCAAGGCGGTCGATGAGCACTATCCTCTGGCCGGGGAGGTGCGCCTCGGCGGCGCGGCGAGCCTCGAACAGGTGCTGCGCAGCGGCGCCGGTGCCGTGGCGGACCCGATCCTGCTCGAACGGCTCCGCCTCAAGACCGGAGACCCCATGATGATCGGCGAGGCCGAGGTCATGGTCCGGGCCGCGATCACGTCGGTACCCGACGCCATCGCCGATCGCCTGACCTATGGTCCGCGCGTCTTCGTCTCGCTCGAGACGCTCGAGAAAACCGGCCTCGTCCAACCCGGGACGCTGGTTCGCTGGCGCTACGCGCTCAAGCTGCCGGATGGCGCGGGCGAGGACCCGGCCGCGCTGGAAGCGTTCCGCGAGCGTGCCAAGGCGGCTCTGGCGGAAGCCGGGTTCACGATTGCCGACCGGCGCGATCCCTCACCGCAGGTGAGCCGGACGCTCGAGCGCCTGCGCCAGTTTCTGACATTCCTCGGCCTCACGGCCCTTCTGGTCGGCGGCGTCGGCGTCGCCAACGCGGTCGCGACCTTCATCGACCGGCGGCGCAAGGTCATTGCCACCATGAAGAGCCTCGGCGCCACGAGCCGCATCGTCCTTGCCGTGTTCCTGGTCCAGGTGCTTGCCATGACGGCGGTCGGCGTGCTCGCAGGGCTCGGCCTGGGTCTCGCCGTGCCCGCGGTCCTCAACGTTCTTTACGGCGATGTCTTGCCGATCCGGGCCGAGATCACCGTGTCGGCGGCAAGTCTCGTCACGGGAGCCGCCTATGGCATTCTGGTGGCGCTGCTTTTCACGCTTTGGCCGCTCGGCCGGGCCGAGCTCGTCAGCGCCAGCGTGCTGTTCCGCGACGAGGTCGCTCCGGAGCGGGTGCGGCCGCGGGCGCTCATCGTCGGACTGACGCTGGCGGTGGCGGCCGCGCTGATAGTGTTCGCCGTGGCGATGTCGGATTCGAAGCGCATTGCGCTCTACTTCTGCCTCGGCCTGATCGTGGTGTTCGCCATCTTCTCGGCTCTCGGCACGGCCCTCACGTGGGCGGCCCGCAAGGTCAAGCGTCCAAGAGTTCCCGAGCTCGCGCTCGCCATCGGCAATATCGGGGCGCCGGGCGGGCTCACGCGCTCGGTGGTGCTGTCGCTCGGGGCGGGCCTGTCGCTGCTGGTCGCGGTTGCGCTCGCCGATGCCTCGCTGGTCGCGGAGCTGACCAGTCGCATCCCCTTGCAGTCGCCCGATTACTTCGTGCTCGATATCCCGAAGGCCGATTATCCCGGCATTGCGAGCCTGGTCAGCCGCGAGGCGCCCGGCGCCCGTCTCGAGGACGCGCCCATGCTGCGCGGACGCCTCGTCAAGCTCAACGGCACGAATGTCGAAGAGGTCAAGGCCCCGCCGGAGGCGCAGTGGGTGCTGGCCGGCGATCGCGGCCTCACCTATGCCGAGGACGTGCCGGCGGGCTCGAAGGTCGTCGCCGGCGAGTGGTGGCCCGAGGACTACGCGGGCGAGCCGCTGGTGTCGTTCGAATCCGAGCTCGCGGGCAAGCTGGGGCTCAAGATCGGCGACACGGTGACCGTCAATGTCCTTGGCCGCAACCTCACCGCCCGCATCACCAACCTGCGCGAGGTGAAGTGGGAGACCTTGGCCTTGAATTTCGTCATGGTGTTCTCGCCCGGCACGTTGAAGTCGGCGCCGTACAACCTACTGGCCACGATCTCGCTGCCGAAGGAGACCACGCTCGAGACCGAGGCCCGCCTCGCTCGCGTGCTGGGCAAGACCTACACGTCGATCACCGTCATTCGCGTCAAGGACGCGATCGATGCCTTCAAGGTGGTGTTCACCAAGGTAATGATCGCGGTCAGGGCGGCCGGAAGCGTCACTCTGCTCGCGGGCGCGCTCGTGCTCGCGGGCGCACTCGCCACCGCCCAGCGGCGCCGTATCCTCGAAGCCGTCATCCTGAAGACGCTCGGCGCCACCCGCCGGCGCATCCTGGCCGCCCATCTCGCCGAGTACCTGATGCTGGCGGCCACGACCGCGATCGTCGCCGTGATCCTGGGCTCGCTTGCCGCCTGGATCGCGGTCGCTCGGGTGATGGAGATCGAATTTGTCTTTTCGTGGCGGCCGGTCGTCGAGGCGCTGGCGTTGGCGGTCGGCTGCGTGGCCCTGTTCGGCGGCATCGGCACGTGGGCCGTCCTGCGCGCCCGGCCCGTGCCTTATCTCAGATCCGAGTAGTAATACCAAGGGCTTAGTCCGCCTCGAGAGGCGGATGCGGTTGCGCTACACATTGTTTTGGGCGATTTGCCCGCCGAGTTCTTGAATCGCGCTAGAATCGGGCGCATATGCGGAGGGCAATTCGCATTTTGCAACGAGGTCGCAAGGGAAATCTCACGATGGCTCAGCTTGACAACAGATATACGCAGCCCGCTGCCGTCGCGCGCACCGGCGTGGTGGTGGACGAGGGGCTGCGCGCCTACATGCTCGGCATCTACAACTACATGGCCGGCGGCGTCGCCCTGACGGGCGTGGTTGCCTACCTGCTGTTCAGCTTGTCGTTAACCACCGATCCTGCCTCCGCGGTCGCGGCGCTGCCGAACGGCAAGATGCTGACCTCGCTCGGCGTTCTTCTCTACACGAGCCCGTTGCGATGGATCATTTGGCTGGCGCCGATCGCCTTCGTAATTTTCTTTGCCGTTCGCTCGCACCGCATGAGCGTCCCCGCGGCGCAGGCTTCGTTTTGGATCTACGCGGCCCTCGTCGGCGCCTCGATCTCGGCGATCCTGCTCGTCTTCACCGGCGCATCGATCGCGCGCGTGTTCTTCATCTCGGCGGCGGCGTTCGCGGGCCTCTCCATTGTCGGCTACACGACGAAGAGGGATCTGACGGGCTGGGGCTCGTTCCTGTTCATGGGCCTGATCGGCATCATCCTGGCGGCGGTCGTCAACCTGTTCATGCAGTCGGACGCGATCCAGTTCGCGCTCTCGGTGTTGGGCGTGCTCATCTTCGCGGGCTTCACCGCCTACGACTCGCAGCGCATCAAGGACGACTACTATGCCTACGCCGGCGATGCGACGATGGTGGCCAAGGCCTCGGTGTTCGGCGCGCTCTCGCTCTACCAGGACTTCGTCGGTCTGTTCATCAATCTCCTGACGCTGTTCGGCAGCCGGGAGTAAAGCCGGTTCCAAATGACGACCAAGGGCCCTGCGCGAGCGGGGCCCTTTGGTTATTGACGCTAGGCAAACGGTTTCTTGCGTTCAGTCGACGAGGCTCAAGCCCCGGTCGAGCACGGACAGAACCCGCTTCAAGTCGGGGCCGCGTTTCAGAATGAGGCCGGTTGCGGCCACGACACTGTAGGCGCCGTGGCGGCGCGGAGGCCTCGTGCTCTTCTCGATCCGGTAGAGAGGGTACTCGCTGGCACGCCGGAAGATCGAGAACACGGCCCGCTCGCGGCCCATGTCGAGCGTATAGTCGCGCCATTCGCCCGCCGCGACCTTGCGGCCGTAGACCGCCAGAATCGCCGCGAGCTCGTCTCGATCGAAGGATGTGATCGAGGACCCGTCTCGCCCCAACGTTGCGAGCCTCGAGCGGCCCGTGATCCTGCCCGCGGGCCGCGGGCAAAAACGTATCGGCTCGGATTCGCTCACACGCGCCTCCCGGTCACAGCACGGCTATGATCGTCCCGGGGCGACAGGATTTCAAGCCTCGACGAGGCGCGATTGCAATCGGCACCTGGTGCACAGCGTTACAATATTCACAGGTTGGCCATAAAGCGACCCTTGAGAGGCCGCATTGGCGGATAGAATATCGGCTCCTGGCCCGGTCCATTCGATCGTCTCGGATTTCAGCCCCCCAACCCCTCCGAGCAAACTTCTCCGTGGACCGGGCCTCTTTGCATTCGCCCGCCATTTTCGATTGAGCCGCCGCATCGAATGATTTGCGCCGGTGATCGCCGGGACGATGCAATCCTTCCCGTTCAGCCGAGGGATTTGGTCCGCTGCGGGGCTCTTTTCCTTTGCCTGCGATTGGCGCCCGCGATAACCATCGCCGGCCGGTCGAGGAGCGCGGGGATTGCCGAGATGACGAGGGCGACGGAAGGCCGCGCGAGGCGCTCGCGACCGAAACCGCGCGCCAACCCTCTCCTCGCCAGGTGGTCGACGCCGTTCGGGATCGCGCCGTTCGGCCGCGTCGAGCCCGCCCATTTCCGCCCCGCATTCAGGGCCGCCCTTGCCGCGCACAAGGCCGAGCTGCGCGCGATCACTGGGTCCGGCGCCAAGCCGACGTTCGCCAATACCATTCGCGCGCTCGAGAGGAGCGGCGTGCTCCTCTCGAGGATCGCCAGTCTGTTCTTCAATCTCGCGAGCGCCGATACCAACAGCGAGCTGCAGGCGATCGAGCGCGAGATGGCGCCGAGGCTTGCCGATCACGAGAGCGCGATCCTGCTCGATGCACGGCTCTACTCGCGCATTGCCGATCTTTTCGGGCGCCGCGACCGGCTGCAGCTCACGCCCGAGCAGGCGCGCGTCCTCGAGCGCACCTACACCGCCTTCGTGCGGGCGGGGGCCAAGCTCGATCGCAAGGCGAAGCGCCGCGTCACCGGGATCAATGCGCGGCTTGCGCTGCTCGCGACCACGTTCGCGCAAAACGTTCTCGCCGACGAGCAATCGTGGCGTCTTCTGCTCGAGGGCGAATCCGATCTCGCGGGCCTGCCGGCCGCGCTTCGCAATGCCGCGGCGCGAGCCGCCGGCGACCTCGGCATGAAATCGGGGCATGCGATCACGCTCGCGCGGTCGAGCGTCGAGAGCTTTCTCCAGTATTCCGCGCGCCGCGACCTGCGCGAGGAGGCGCTCACCGCCTGGATCAGGCGCGGCGAGGCCGGCGGCACGACCGACAACAGAGCCATCTTGGCCGAGATGGCGGCGCTCAGAGCCGAGCTCGCGCGGCTCAAGGGATACAAGACATTCGCCGACTTCACGCTCGAGGACACGATGGCGAAGACGCCGAGGGCGGTGCGCGATCTCCTGGGCCAGGTCTGGCCGGCCGCCGTGAGGCGGGCCCACGAGGAGCGCGATGCACTGCAAGCGCTGGCGCGAGCCGAGGGGGAGAACTTCAAGATCGCCGCCTGGGACTGGCGGTTCTACGCGGAGAAGTTGCGCAAGGCGCGCTACGATCTCGACGAGGCCGAGCTTCGCGCCTACCTCGGGCTCGACAACATGATCGCGGCCGCGTTCGACACCGCGTCCCGGCTGTTCGGGCTCAAGTTCGAGGAGCGCCGCGACGTGCCGCGCTACCATCCGGACGTGCGGGTCTGGGAGGTGACGACCAAGGCCGGCAAGCCCGTCGGCCTGTTTCTCGGCGACTACTTCGCGCGCCCCTCGAAGCGGTCCGGCGCCTGGATGAGCAGCTTGCGCTCGCAGCACCGGGTGAGGGGTGACGTGCGGCCGATCATCGTCAATGTGATGAGCTTCGCGCAAGGCGCCGGTGGCGCGCCGGCGCTGTTGTCGCTCGACGATGCGCGCACGCTCTTTCACGAGTTCGGGCATGCGCTGCACGGGCTCCTCTCGGACGTGACGTTTCCTTCCATTTCCGGCACCAGCGTCGCCAACGATTTCGTCGAGCTGCCCTCCCAGCTCTACGAGCACTGGCTGCTGCGGCCCGAGGTGCTGAAGCGCTTTGCGCTCCACTACGAGACCGGAGAGCCCATTCCCGATCGCCTGCTCGGCCGCCTCGAGGCTGCGCGCCGCTTCAACCAAGGCTTTCTCACGGTCGAGTACGCCGCGTCCGCGCTGCTCGATCTCGAGCTGCATGCGCTCGAGGACGCCAAGGGGCTCGACGTGGCCGAGTTCGAGCGCCGCGTGCTGCAGGGCATCGCCATGCCGGCCGAGATCGTGCCCCGCCACCGGCTGGCGCATTTCCAGCACATCGCCGGCGGATATGCCGCGGGCTATTACAGCTATCTCTGGTCCGAGGTGATGGACGCCGACGCCTTTGCCGCGTTCGAGGAGGCGGGCGACGTGTTCGATGCCGCGACGGCGGCGCGGCTCAAGAAGTTCGTCTATTCCGCAGGCAACCGCCGCGATCCGCTCGAGGCCTATGTGGCGTTCCGCGGCCGCCCGCCCAGGATCGAGGGCCTCATGAAGAAGCGCGGGCTCGCTGGGTGATGCGAGGTGTGAGCCCTGAAGGGCTTGCACCGTAATCGGTCGGCTACTGCCCGAGCCAGGCCGCGCCGATGATCGGACCGTTGTCGGCTTCCTGGATGAGGACGATGCTGTCCTCCGTCTCCGGCCGCATGATGGCCGTGCGCGCGAGCTGGATCATGGCCGGCTTGCCGGTCCACACCCCGACCGGCGTCATCTCGCGCACGATATTGGCGTAAGTGAGCGTCTTGCCGCCGTTCTCCCCGCGCTTGACGGCGACTTCGGCTGTTTTCTGCACCAAGGCGATCCAGATCGTCGCCTCCTTGCTCTCGGTCCCCTCCGGGACCGCCCCGGTCTCGATGATGATCATGTTGCCCTGA
>DATETZ010000147.1:0-3005 GCA_035283385.1 Hyphomicrobiaceae bacterium | reverse complement strand
GGTGGTGGTGATGAGCCAAGGCAAGATCGAGCAGATCGGCACGCCCGATGAGATCTACGACGAGCCAAACTCGCCCTTCGTGTTCTCCTTCATCGGGGAATCGAGCGTGCTGCCGGTCAAGGTCGAGCAGGGCAAGGTCTGGCTCGATGAGCATCCGCTCGATGTCGCCTCGGGGAAAATCCCTAACGGTCCGGCACAACTCTTCTTCCGCCCCGACGAGGTGGAGGTGGGCAG
The DNA here is from genome assembly GCA_035283385.1 of Hyphomicrobiaceae bacterium. Classification (GTDB taxonomy): domain Bacteria; phylum Pseudomonadota; class Alphaproteobacteria; order Rhizobiales; family Hyphomicrobiaceae; genus Hyphomicrobium_C. Next base: position 2,771 of record DATETZ010000147.1, on the reverse strand, counting down.
CGACCTGCCCGGTGCCATTGTCGGTGTCGTATCGGCACTAAGGCGCCACGGTGGCGCCCGCCGCGTCGAGCTTGAGGTCGGGGATCGCCGCGACCACATCGAGATCGAGCTTCCCGCCGATTACCGCCTCAATGTCTCGGGCCGCATCTCCGTGCGCCCGCGCCGCTATCGGCTCTACCCGGCGCCTACCCCCAACCTCTCTGAACTGATAGAATAAGACCGCCTCAAAGCCCTTGGGGACGTCGCAGTCAGCGGGGCTTTGAGGCGGCTAGTGGAGCGGGCGCCTGGCTAGAGGCCGGGCGTCCGCGTCCCGGGGGTTAGACCAAGACTATGCCTTGCACTCGCTCATGCCCTTGAGCGCGCTCTCGGCCTCGGACTTTGTCTTGAAGCCGTCGGCTCCGAGCATGGTCAGCGTCTTGCCGTCGGGCTTGTGCGACACGATCGAGCACTTATGGCTGCTCGTGTTCTGCGCGACATAGTACTGGGCGGCAAGGGCAGGGGTCGTCAGACCGGCGATCAACAGTCCGGCAATCACATATTTCTTCATCGGATCACTCCTTCAGAGTTGAGACATCTCCTCCTTGAAGATTTCCTCTCCAAGGCGCCCAACCAACGCTCCCAACCCGGCCGGCGTTTGGCCGGAACCCGCGCAAGAATGTCGCGAGACCTAGCGTCGCGCGACAGCGTTGCATGATCGCCTTGCCGGGCGAGGTACCAACTCGCGCCAAGGCCTTGAACAAGCGTGAAATCTGGACGGGAGGCGTTAGGGGTTAAGCGCCGGCGCTGCCAGCGTCAGGCGGCGCGGCATCCCGACGCGGGCGTGAACGATAGACACCCGGTGCTGGGCCGCCATGCCCCTCACGTGAGCAAAAGCTTGACGTTTCTGGGCAGCTTCTGCGACTCGATCTGTTCGAAGGTGCATTGCTTCGGCGCCTTGTCGGGACGGAAGCGGACGAGCTTCGTGCCGTGGCGGAAACGGTCGCCGGTGACATGATCGTAGCGCACCTCGACCACGAGTTTGGGCTTCACCGGTTCCCACTCGCCCGAGCGTTCGGTGCTCCACCGGCTTGGGCCGCCCGGCGCCTTGCCGGTGAATCCGGGGGGCTCGATCAACGCTTCGAGCATTTTGGTCATGGCCGGACGTTCGGCGTTGGTGATGGTCGCGGTGAAGCCGACGTGATCGAGCTTGCCTTCTTCATTGTAGAGACCGAGCAGCAGCGACCCGACTTCGCGACTCCCGGTCGCATAGCGGAAGCCGCCGACCACGCAGTCGGCGGTGCGCAAGCACTTCACCTTGAGCATGGCGCGCATCCCCGGAAGATAGGGGCCGTCGGTTTCTTTGGCGATGACGCCGTCAATCGCGCCGCGCGCATCATCGAGCCAGCGCCGCGCCTCGTCACGCTCCAACGTGTAGGGCGAGAGCTTCAGTCCCTCGGCTTGGCCCGCTGCCTTGAAGAAGCGCTCAAGCGCCGCGCGTCGCTTCGTGAGCGGTGCCTCGATCAGGCTTTTGCCTTTGGTGTCGAGCAGCATGTCGAACAGGATGAGGATTGCCGGGGTCTCCGCGGCCAGCTTCTTGATGCGGCTTTCGGCGGGATGAATGCGCATCTGCAACGCATCGAAGGAGAGCGTGCCGCCGACAGGAATGGCGAGCTCGCCGTCGATCACGAACGGGCTCGGCTTGAGGGCGGCAAGCATGGCCACGACCTCCGGGAAATAGCGCGCCAGCGGCTTGCCCGACTTCGCCCTGAGATCGACCTCGCAGCCGGCGCGAAAAGCGGGGCAGCGAAACCCATCCCATTTCGGCTCGAACTGCCAGCCGGGCTCGTCCGGCAATTCGGTGACGAGCTTTGCCTCCATCGGCTCGATGCCGACAGGCACTGTGAGGCTCTTAAGGGAAGGGCCGGCCACCGCGACTATTGCAGGCGCACGATGACGCTGTCGGCGGCGCCCGTCGCGTCGGTCACCGTCAGTCGCACGAAGCCCGGCCCATCAGGGGCGAAGAACAGGGTCCGCGCCGACTTCTTGGCCGCGAGCGGCATGCCGTTGAGCAGCACGTTGAGGGGAGGGGTGCCGCCCGCGATCTTGATGGCGATCGGGTCCGGCTTCTCTCCTGCGACGCCCACTAATTCAAGGCTCGCGCCGTTCGGCGGAAACACGATGTGCACCTTCGGGGCCATGGCCTCGCCGGCGCTGGCGCGCGAAGCGAAGCGCCGGAGCGGCGGCGGCAATTTTGCGGTGGTCGTGATGAGCGCGCCTTTCGGCGCCGCCTTCAGCGGCCGCAAGCTCTGCCCCAGCCGGGCGAAGGCATCGAACAGGATCGGCGCGGCGCTGACGCGTCCCACGAGGCCGGCGACCGGCGCGCCGTCCGGACGCCCGGTCCACACCCCGATGGTGTGCTTGCCGTCGAAGCCGATCGCCCAGGCGTCGCGATAACCGTAGCTCGTCCCGGTCTTGAAGGCGATCCGCCCTCCGGCCGCGTTCTCCGGCGGCGGCGAGCCGAGTAGAACATTGGCGACGTACCAGGCGGCGACCGGCTCGATCAGACGTTTAGGCGGCAGCGGCGGCGCGCCGAGGCGCTCGTTGAGCGGTGCTACCGTGCCCTGTCGCGCGATGCCCGCATAGAGCATGGTGAGGTCGGTGAGCCTCACGCCCACGCCGCCAAGGCCGAGCGCGAGCCCTGGCGCTTCGCGGCGTGGCAGCACGAGCGGCGCTCCGGCCTCGGCGAGGCGCGCGATGAGGCGGCTCGGTCCCACCTCGTCGAGCACGGCGAC
>DATETZ010000146.1:0-6763 GCA_035283385.1 Hyphomicrobiaceae bacterium | reverse complement strand
GAGGACGAAGTAGAGCGTCGCCAGAGCCGCAACCACCCACGACAGGATCGACATGAGCTCGCGCGTCAAGCCGCGATACATGGCGAGGAGGCCGGAAATGAACGCCACAGCGAGGAGGGCGGCGTCGAGATAGGTGAGCGGCCCGATCATGGTCGAGGCTCCTGTTCAGAGTCTGGCGCGTTGGCCCTGCTTGCTTCCCCGGAATTTCAGTCGCATGGCCAAACTTGGTCCGCAAGCTCCTTCGGGGCCGGCGCGGCGCGGTGCCGATCCTCCCACGCCCGCCCGTCGACGGCGTCCAAGGATGATAACCGCTTGGCCGAGCCGGAATTTCCCGCTTGCGTGTGACGCGGGAGGAATTCGGCTGACGGATCAGCCGGCCTCGTCAACATAGACGCGGGGAAAGCGCGGGCCGAGGCGGGTCAGCACCTCGTAACCGATCGTGCCGGCCGCCGAGCCCATGGCTTCGATCGTGAGGCCCGGCCCGATGAGGTCGACGAGCTCGCCCCGCTCGAGAGCGAGGTCGCCGAGTTCCGTGACATCGACCGTGATGAGGTCCATCGACACGCGCCCGACGATGGGCGCGGGGCGCCCCCGGATGGCGATCATGCCGCCCGCATGCCCGTCGGGCGCGCTCAAGGAGCGGGGAAGGCCATCGGCGTAGCCGGCGGCCACGACGGCAACGCGGGAGGCTCGGCGCGCACGCCAGCTCGCGGAGTAGCCGACGGTTTCGCCAGGCGCGACGTCGCGGATCTGCAGAATGCGCGCGCTCACCCGGACCACGGGTCCGACCGGCGTCGGGCCGCCGCGGAACGCCTGGCCGCCGTAGAGGGCATAGCCGGGCCGGACGAGATCGAAGTGATAGCGCGCCCCGAGCATCAGGCCGTCGGAGGCGGCCAGGCTCGCCGGGGCGCGGGGAAGGCGCCCGCGCAGGCGCTCGAAGGCCGCGAGCTGGCGCTCGTTCCTCGGGTCCTCGGGATCGTCGGCCGAGACGAGATGGCTCATGACGAGCCGGACGTCGAGGCGGTCGAGAATGCGGCTGTCGCGCACGAGCTCCTCGACCTCGTGCTCGGGCATGCCCAAGCGGTTGAGGCCGGTATCGACATGGAGCGCCGTGGGAACCTTTTCCGCTTGTCCTTCGACCAGCGACGCCCACTCGCGAACCTCGGCCAAGCTCGAAAGCACCGGAACGGCGCCGGCGCGGCGCAAGTCGCTGCCCGCGCCCGGAAGGAGGCCGTCGAGCGCGAACAGGGTCGCGCTGGGCACGAGGCGGCGGGCAGCATGGGCCTCGGTGGCGGTGGCGATAAAGAACGTGCGGCAGCCCGCTCGCGCGAGCGCGGGGACGACGCGATCGGCGCCGAGCCCGTACGCGTTCGCCTTCACCACGGCCCCGCACTGCGCAGGGTGAACGAGCTTGGCGAGGGCCTGCCAGTTGGCGCCGAGCTGTCCGAGATCGATGGTGATGACGCCCGTGGCCCCGGCCGGAACTGCGTCTTGCTTCATGCTGCGCGCTCCCGTCCCTCCCCCATCATGCCGAAGCCATGTCTTCGGCATGACGGGGAGGGAAGGCGGGCGGAATGAGCGCTCACCCGTAGCGCTCGGGCACCTGGTACTCGCGGGCCAGGTTCGAGAAGCGGGTGAATTGCGCCTCGAAGGAGAGCTGGACGGTGCCGGTGGGCCCGTGGCGCTGCTTGCCGATGATGATCTCGGCCTTGCCGTGCACTGTGCTCATCAGCTGCTGCCATTTGAGCGTCTCTTCGACCTTGGCGTCCGAGGGCTTTTGCCGCTCGACATAATATTCCTCCCGGAACACGAACATGACAACGTCGGCGTCCTGCTCGATCGAGCCACTCTCCCTCAAGTCGGCGAGGTGCGGGCGCTTGTCGTCGCGGCTCTCCACCTGGCGCGAGAGCTGCGAGAGCGCGATGATGGGCACATTGAGATCCTTGGCCAGCGCCTTCAAGCCCGTGGTGATCTCGGAGACCTCCTGGACGCGGCCCTCGCCGGCTCTCTTGTTGCCGGCCAGAAGCTGCAGATAGTCGACGACCAGCAGGCCGACACCTTTCTGGCGCTTGAGGCGTCGCGCGCGCGCGGCGAGCTGGGCTACGGAAAGGCCGCCCGTCTGATCGATATAGAGGGGGATGCGGCTCATCTCCTGGGACACGCCGGCGAGCTTCCTGAACTCGTCGTCGGTGATCATGCCGCGGCGGATCTTCTCGGACGGGATCTCGGTCTGCTCGGAAAGGATGCGGGTTGCGAGCTGCTCGGCCGACATCTCGAGCGAGAAGAAGCCGACCACGGCGCCGTCGAGCGTTTTCTCGCTGCCGTCCGCCTGCCGCTCGGCCCTGAAGTTCCTCGCGATGTTGTAGGCGATGTTGGTGGCGAGCGCGGTTTTGCCCATGGAGGGGCGGCCGGCGATGATGATGAGGTCGGAGGGCTGCAGACCGCCCATCTTGCTGTCGAGATCGGTGAGCCCGGTCGCGAGCCCGGAGAGATGGCCTTCGCGCTGATAGGCGTTGTTGGCCATCTCGATCGCATGCGTCAGCGCCGTGCCGAAGGTGAGAAAGCCTTGCCCGTACTTGTCCCGCTCGGCGAGATCGTAAAGGCGGCCCTCGGCGTCCTCGATCTGGGTCTCGGGCGGGAAGTCGATCGGCGCGTCGTAGGCCGAGTTCACCATGTCCTCGCCGATCGTGATCAGCGTGCGCCGCGTCGCGAGATCGTAGACGGTGCGGCCATAGTCCTCGGCATTGATGATGGTGGTCGCGTTGGCGGCGAGACGGCCGAGGTACTGGGGCACCGTCAAGTTGGCGTCGATCGGCTCGGCGGCGTCGAAGAACGTCTTCAAGGTGATGGGGGTCGCCTGCTTGCCGGCCCCGATCATCTTGCCCGCGATCTCGAAGATCTGCGCATGCAGCGGATCGTAGAAATGATGCGGATCGAGGAAGCTCGAGACGCGGTCGATGGCCTCGTTGTTGACCAGGATCGCGCCCAACAGCGCCTGCTCGGCCTCAATGTTGTGCGGGGCTTCGCGAAAGCGCTCGAGCTCGCTCGCTGCGGCTGGCGCGGGCTTTACGGAGGAGAGGAGAGCCGTTTGTGCCATGCCGGGGACGCTAGTCGCGGAGCCGAGTCGGAGCGAGGAGCAAGCGCGCCCCTCCCCGTTATGCACAGCGCGCCGAGATTGCGCTTGGCGGCGGCCGAATCGCCCTACTCGGCCGCGAGCGGCGAAGCTTCGCGCGCTCCCGCCTCGCGTGCGGCAAGGCGCCGCTCGGCTTCGAGCATGTAGTCGCGCGTAATCGGCAGTGTGCCGATGCGCTTCGTGAGCTGAATTTGGAACACTACGAGGTTCTGGTAGCGGAAAGCGGCCTCGCAGCCCGCAAGATAGAATTCCCACATGCGGCAGAACTCCTCCCCGGCGATGTCTGCCGCGCGCGCACGGTTTTCGAGGAAGCGCTCGCGCCAGGCCTTGAGCGTCTCGGCATAGTGCAGCCGCAAGACCTCGATGTCGGTGGCAATGAACCCCGATTTCTCGATCGCCGCCATGACCTCGGACAGCGCCGGGAGGTATCCGCCGGGGAAGATGTGCTTGGCGATGAATGGATTCGTGGCGCCCGGGCGGTCGGAGCGGCCGATGGTGTGCAGGAGGGCGACGCCATCGCCGGCGAGCAGGCCATTGAGGGTCCTGAAGAACGTCGCGTAGTGCGGCAGCCCGACGTGCTCGAACATGCCGATCGAGACGATGCGATCGAATTGGCCGCCGATCTCGCGGTAGTCGGCCAGTTGGAACCGCACCGCCTGGGCGAGGCCGAGCTCGGCGGCGCGTGCGCGGGACGACTTGAGCTGCTCCTCGCTCAACGTGATGCCGGTGACGTCGGCGCCCGCGATCTTGGCGAGATACAGCGCGAGCCCGCCCCAGCCCGAGCCGATGTCGAGCACACGCTGGCCCGGTTCGAGCAGGAGCTTTGCCGCGATGTGGCGCTTCTTGGCGAGCTGGGCGTGCGCGAGGCCGCCCTCGCGCGTGAAGTAGGCGCACGAGTACTGGCGGTCGGGGTCGAGGAAGAGATCGTAGATGCGCGGATCGATGTCGTAGTGATGGGCCGCGTTGTGACGCGCCCGGCCGATGGGGTTGAACTGCTTTAGGCGCCGCACGAAGCGGCGCGCGGCGGCGAGGCTCTGCGACCAGGCCGGAAATGGAGAGTCCGCCAAGTTGGCCATCATGAGCGCGATGAAATCGTAGAGGCTGCCCTCCTCGACGACCAGGCGGCCCTGCATATACGCTTCGCCGCTGGCGAGCTCCGGGTCGAGCACGAGCTCGCGCTCGAGCTTGCGGTCCTTGAGCCGGATGAGCACGGGAGACCCGGAGCCGTCGCCGAAACGATTGCTCGAGCCTTGGCTATCGATGAACGTGAGGTTGCCGGTCCGCACGATCCGGTCAAGCATTAGGCTCAAAGGCTTGAACATGGCGCCTCATGTACACGGCCCCGGCAGCGCCCCGTCAGTGCCGCGCGGAAACGGTCGCCCCTCCCATTAGATAGATAGGAAGCATGCCTGAGCGCCGCCAGAGCGCCTTGAGCTGAAACAAGTTTTATGGTTTGCGGGTGGGTGGCTCCGAGTTCGCTGCGCCCACGACCCGGGAGCCCTCGTTCGCGGCGAAGGGCCGCTTGGGCAAGGTGCCCGCAAAGGCCGGTCGCCCCGCGCTCAGGCCTTCTCGGGCTCGCCTTCCCCCTCCCCCTCGGCGACGGGGACCGGCGCCGCCCCCTCCTCGAACACGTCCTCGGGCTTGAAGGTTTCGAGCTCGAGCTTTTCCGTTTTGACCACCGTCACGTCCTCGCCGCGGGCCTGCTTGCCCGCCTCGTCCTCGGAGCGGGCGACGTTGAGGACGACCTTGACGATGACCTCCGGATGCAGCGCGATCCTGGTCTCGTGCAGCCCCAGCGTCTTGATGGGCCGGTCCAGGACCACCTGGCGGCGGTCGATCGTAAACCCGCCCTGGGTGATGACCTCGGCAATGTCGCGGGTCGAGACGGAGCCGTAGAGCTGGCCGGTGTCGCCGGCCGAGCGAATGGCGGTGAAGTTCTTTCCGCCGAGCTTGGCCGCCACCGCCTCGGCCTCTTTTTTCAGCTCGAGGTTGGTCGCCTCGAGCTGGGTGCGCTGGCTCTCGAAGTGGGCCAGGTTCTCCTTGGTGGCCCGAAGCGCCTTCCTTTGCGGCAACAGGTAGTTGCGGGCGAAGCCGTCCTTGACGGACACGACGTCGCCCATTTGGCCGAGGCGGCCGATGCGCTGCAACAGAATGACCTGCATATTGAGCTCCTTCCTCGATATCCGGCGCGTCGATGCGTCAGGTTGATGTGCCGCTCGGCGGCGGGAGGGTGCGCCGGCGCAGTCCGACGACCGACTCGGCAAGCCCTAGACTGGCGATGAGAACTGCGATCCAGACGTTGACGACGAGCAGGGTGGCATAGAGCGCCCAGAGTGCGAATGGGCGCCAGCTCTTGCCGCGCGTCGTGTAATGGACGATGGCGAGCCCCAAGAGCACGTAAGCCAGGAACAGCGTTCCCGTGAAGCCTGTGGCGGCCAGGGCCAGGTTGCCCTTGGAGAGCAAAGCGATAAGGGATCCGGCGAACAGCAGCGCCGTGCCGCGAGGATACTCGATCGCGGCGAGATCCGGCCACGGGCGCCGGAGCTGGCCCGAGGCCAGCGTGATGCGCCCGGCGAGCCAGAGATTGAACAGAAGGCTCGCCATCCACGATATCCCCGAGGCGGCCGGGAGAACGGCCGCGGTGATTTCCGCGAGCGATGAGATCTCGGCTTCCCCTAGGGCAGGCGAGCCCTGCATCTGCGGCAGATCGCTCTTGACCATCTTGTCGATATAGGTGCCGAGCGAGCCCTTGATCTCCTCGTGACTGCCGCCGAGCAAGAGCACGGAGACGACCGACAGGCACGCCGCCATGAGCGCCGCCGAGACCACGAGGCGGCCGGGAGGGTACCATTCGATCGTCTCGCCGCCCCCGGGTCCGGGCGGGCCGGCGCGGCTCAAGAGTGCGAGGTAGGAGAGGACGATGACGGGGACCACCTGGCTGGCGGCAAATGCGAGCCCGACCAGTGGGCCGGCGCTGACCGCGACCAGTGCCGTTCCGGCCAAGCCGGCGAGGACGGCCGTGGTCGGGCCCCAGCCGAGCCCGGCGAGGAAGATCGGGAGCGAGGTGATGAAGAACAGAAGGAAGCGCACGACGAGCGGGCCCGTTGTGGCGGAGGCGAACACGATCGCCGAGACGAGACCCAATGCGGGGCCGATCAGGAAAGGATGTCCCAACATGGTGCTGTCCCGCGTCCGCCGCGGTTAGAGGCAGGCCGGCTGCGAGAGCCGCTGTCCCAACCTTTACCAGGTGTCAGACCGGAGGGTCCGACACCTTACCTGAGTACATAGGGCAGCATGCCCAAGACGCGGGCGCGCTTGATCGCGCGCGCGAGCTCGCGCTGCTTCTTCGCCGATACGGCCGTGATGCGGCTCGGAACGATCTTGCCGCGCTCCGAGACGTAACGGCCCAAGAGCCGGACATCCTTGTAGTCGATCTTCGGCGCATGCTCGCCTGAGAAGGGGCAGGTCTTGCGGCGGCGATGAAAGGGGCGGCGGGCGGCGAGCTGCTGGACTTCGGTCATGCGTCAGCCCTCCGAGCCGGACGAGCTGGGCTTGTCGACGCGGGGCGCACGCGGGGGGCGTGGCGGACGAGGCGCGGGCGCCTCGCCCGGAGCCTCCCGCTCGGCGCCG
>DATETZ010000145.1:0-8079 GCA_035283385.1 Hyphomicrobiaceae bacterium | reverse complement strand
ATGTCTGCCGCCGGCGAGTAACGACGCCGGCTAGCCTCGCGTGGATGGGCGAGGGTGGTGGTGGTGACCCCGCCGATGCGCGGGACGGCGAAAGCCGCATCCCATTCCTTCTAGCCACGGCGATCGCCGTCCCGCTCCCCTTCTCATCCCCTCGGACGCCAAGCGCCGCGAGGCCGAAGCGCTTGCCCAAGGTGTCATCCTCGGCTTTATGCCGGGGATCCATGGTGGAGCGGGCTCGAAGTTTCGACGAAGTGCACAACATTTGCCGACGGCAAATGTCGAAGCCTGGATCCTCGGGACAAGCCCGAGGATGACAAAGAACACGGGGTCAGACCCGCAGGGTCTGACCCCGGGCGGCGCCGCGAAGCCAATGCGGGCAGGCACGCTCTCCCCGTTTACGGGGAGAGGGGAAAGAGGTGCGGGCCGCATGGCGTCCGGGATCACAGCACGTGCGACCAACCGGCACCCGGCGGAGGGGTCACGTGTAAATCGGAAAGCGCCGGCAGAGCGCGGTGGCCTCGGCCTTGACCTTCTCCTCGACGGCGGCGTTGCCCGCCTCGCCGTTCCTGGCGAGACCGTCGAGCACTTCCGCGATCATGCGGCCGATGTCGCGGAACTCGGCTTCCCCGAAGCCGCGCGTGGTCCCGGCCGGCGCGCCGAGCCTAATGCCCGAGGTCACCATCGGCTTCTCGGGGTCGAACGGCACGCCGTTCTTGTTGCAGGTGATGTTCGCGCGCCCGAGCGCCTTCTCGGAGATATTGCCGGTGAGCTTTTTCGGGCGCAGGTCGACGAGAATGAGGTGCGTGTCGGTGCCGCCCGAGACCAGCGCGAAGCCGTCTCTCACCAGCACCTCGCCCATCGCCTTGGCGTTGGCGATCACGGCCCTCGCGTAGGTCTTGAACTCGGGCTGCAGGCACTCGCCGAACGCCACCGCCTTGGCGGCGATGATGTGCATCAAGGGCCCGCCCTGGATGCCGGGGAAGATCGCCGAGTTGACCTTCTTGGCGATCTCCTCGTCGTTGGTCAGGATCATGCCGCCGCGCGGCCCGCGCAGCGTCTTGTGCGTGGTCGTCGTGACGACATGGGCGTGCGGGAACGGCGAGGGATGCTCGCCCGCCGCCACCAGACCGGCGAAGTGGGCCATGTCGACCATGAGGTAGGCGCCGATCTCGTCGGCGACCTTGCGGAAGGCTGCGAAATCGATCCGGCGCGGATAGGCCGAGCCGCCGGCGATGATGATCTTGGGCTTGTGCTCGTTGGCGAGCCGGCGCACATCGTCCATGTCGATCAGGTGCGTGTCGGGCTTGACCGTATAGGAGGCGGCCTTGAACCATTTGCCCGACTGGTTGACGGGGGCGCCGTGCGTCAGGTGCCCGCCCGCCGCGAGCGAGAGGCCGAGGATCGCGTCGCCCGGCTGGATCAGCGCGTTGAACACGCCCTGGTTCGCCTGGCTGCCCGAGTGGGGCTGCACGTTGGCGAACGTGCAGCCGAACATCTTCTTGGCGCGCTCGATGGCGAGGCTTTCGGCGATGTCGACGAACTGGCAGCCGCCGTAGTAGCGCTTGCCCGGATAGCCCTCGGCGTACTTGTTGGTGAGCACGCTGCCCGCCGCCTCGAGCACGGCGCGCGAGACGATGTTCTCGGACGCGATGAGCTCGATCTCGAGCTGCTGTCGCCCGAGCTCCTTGTCGATGGCGGACGCGACCTCGGGGTCCGTCTCGGCAAGACGAGCGGTGAAGAAACGCGACGTGGGGCTCTTCCAGGCCTTCAGCTTGAACATGGGGCTTCCTCGCTTTGGCGGCTCGTGAGGGGGGCGGGCAGGCTCGCGCGCGGCCCCCACCGGATAAGCTTCCCCAATATCATGGCCGAAGGAGGCCGAACAGGGAAGTCCGCGCCGAACCGGACCGGAGCGCGCCGCTCGAGGGGCAAGAACCGCAGATCGATCCGTTACTCGGCCGCGAGCTTCACGATCGCGCCCGTCGAGACCGGGCACGCGGCCCACAGCTCCGAGAGCGCCGTGACCAGGTGGTCCATCTGCTCGTCGCTGTGCTGGGGCGAGGGCGTGAGGCGTATCCGCTCGGTGCCCCTGGGCACGGTCGGATAGTTAATGGGCTGCGCGTAGATCCCATACCGGTCGAGGAGGGTGTCGGTCACGCCCTTGCAATGCACGGGGTCGCCGATCAGAACCGGCACGATGTGGCTCTGCCCCGCAATGACCGGAAGGCGGACGTCGGCGAGGCGGCGCTTGAGCGTCGCCGCCCGCTCCTGGTGGCGCTCGCGCTCGGCGGTGCTCACCTTGAGGTGGCGGATGCTCGCCAGCGCGCCTGCCGCAATCGCGGGGGCGAGCGAGGTCGTGAAGATGAAGCCCGGGGCGAACGAGCGGATCGCGTCGCAGAGGTCGCTGCTCCCGGCGATATAGCCGCCCATGACGCCGTAGCCCTTGGCGAGCGTGCCGTTGATGATGTCGACGCGCTCCATGACGCCGTCGCGCTCGGCAATGCCGGCCCCGCGCCTCCCGTACATGCCGACGGCATGCACCTCGTCGAGATAGGTGAGCGCGTTGTACTTCTCTGCCAGGTCGCAGACCGAGCCGACCGGCGCAATGTGCCCGTCCATCGAGTAGACGCTCTCGAAGGCGATGAGCTTCGGTGTCCGGGCCGGGAGCTCCCTGAGCTTTGCCTCGAGGTCGGACATGTCGTTGTGGCGGAAGATGCGCTTTTCGCCCCCGCCATGGCGGATGCCGGCAATCATCGACGCGTGGTTCTTCTCGTCCGAGAACATCACCATGCCCGGGATCAGCCGCACGAGCGTCGACAGCGTCGCCTCGTTGGCGACGTAGGCCGAGGTGAAGAGCAGCGCCTGCGCCTTCCCGTGCAGATCGGCGAGCTCGGCCTCGAGCTCGACGTGATAATGCGTGGTCCCCGAGATGTTGCGGGTGCCGCCGGAGCCGGCGCCGGCCGCGTCGATCGCCTCGTGCATGGCGGCGAGCACCGCGGGATGCTGTCCCATGCCGAGGTAATCGTTCGAGCACCAGACCGTGATCGGGCGGCGCCCGCTGTCGGTGAACTGGTCGGCTGCCGGATAGTCCCCGGCCCGGCGTTTGACGTCCGCGAACACGCGATAGCGGCCTTCGCGCCGGATTTGCTCCAGCGCTTGCCGCAATTGCTTCGCGTAGTTCATCAAGCGTCCCCTAGTCTCTTTCTTTCTCTCTTCAACGTATTAACATCCACTGAACGGCCGTCCCGATCAATCGAACCTTATGTCGCGGCCAATGCGGCTTCGCGCCCGCCTGATTATCGAACGCACCCCGGGCCCCTAAGCCTCCGAAACGGCGATGACGAGGCCAACTCGCCGGCCGCGAGCCTGCCGGCCCGAGCCATGCACCGCGACTACGCCCTGAACATTGACCGCGATCAAGCCGGGGAGGGCTCAGTACGACGAGGCCGTCTCGCCAACCCCATCCTTGCTGTAAAGATCGCGGCGGAACTGGACCGCGCCGTCCTCGGTCGCCCACGCCGTAACATAGACGAAGAACAGCGGCACCGGGGTCGCGAGTCTGACATCGAGTCGCTTGCCCGAGGCCTTCATCGCCGCGACCCGGGCCTCGTCCCAGCCGTCGTTCTGCCCCAGAAGCCACAACGCCATCCTCTCGACGTTGTGCACGCGGATGCAGCCGGAGCTGGCGGCCCGGAAGTTGCGGCCGAACAGCGACTCCGACGGGCTATCGTGCATATAGACGGAATCTCCGCTGGCGAAGTTGATTTTCAAAAAGCCGAGGGGGTTCTCCTTGCCCGGCTGCTGGCGAAAGGAGAGCGCGCGCGGCTGGCTCGAGCTCCAGTCGATGGACTCCGGATCAATCTTCTTGCCGCTGCCCCCGTAGGCGTCGATCCCGTACTTGACGAGCACGTTCTGGCCGGCCGCCTGCATTTCCCGGCCCTTCGGTATCAGGTCCTTCTCGATCACGGTCGGGGGCAGACGCCACACGGGATTGAAGTTCATCTCGACGATGGTCGAGCGCAAGAGCGGCGTCGGCCGGTCGGGCTTGCCGACCACACCCGCATGGCGCGAGATGACGCGATTGAGTGCGACCGCCTCGATCTGCGCGGCGGGAATGTTGACGACGACGTACTTCTTTATGCTCCGCACCGCAGCGGTTAGCTCGATCAGGCGCGATAGATTGGTCTTCAGCTGTTTGAGGCGGTCCTGCGCCGGCACATTCAAGGCGGCAATTGCGCGCTCATCGACGATGCCCGTCGGCGTGAGCCCGTTCGCGGCCTGGAAACGCTTGACGGCCTCGACCAGGTCGCCATCGAAGAGCTCGGGGGAGCTCGTGTCCGCATTGAGATCTTCCGCGGCGGCTAGACGGTCGCGCAGGACGCTCACCGCGAAGTGCGTCTCACCGGGCTTGACTTCTACGTCCGGCACGGTCTTCCAGCCGCCGTTGGCGACGATGTCGCTGTAGCGTTTGATCGCAGCCTTTGTCGCATCGACGTTGGCCGGGGAAAGCGTCGCATAGCCGGGCGGCGGATTGCCCTCCCACTCCTTGGCGAATTGCCGTTCCTGAGAGACCACTGTCGGGCCGTCACCGGCCGGTCCGAATTGGAGGTAGGAGGGGCTATCATCGGCCCTGGCGCCGCCGGACCCCCCAATGGACAGGAGCAGGCCGACGCAGGCGAAGCCGGTGCACCGGCATTGGAGCAGAAGAGAGCGCAACGTCGGCACCAAGTTCTTCATGGGCCCCCGCCAATCCCTATTGTCGTCCGTCAGGGCAGACCAACCTTAGCCTCGCCCGGCTGCGATTTCGCACGCCGTCCAAACCAGATGCGAGGCGGGCCCGCTACGCACTCGGCCGTGTGCGGGGCGCGCACGCTCGAACGGCGGCCGGCGCGCCCCGCCGCTCGCCCTGCCGGACGGTGCGGCATAAGCGCGAACTTGAAAAGGGCGAATTTTGCTTTGTCTACACCCCCGGCGCCGAGTGGTGCCGGGGTGCCACAACAAGAACAAAGGGCCGCGGAGACCGCGGCCCTCGTCGTGACGGACTGAGCTTCGCCCCCCGACAATGCTAGAGTTGATAGCGGATCTGATCCGACCAGAAGCGCTCGAGGCGGATCAGCGTCTTGTTGAGGGAGCGGAAATCCTGCTCCGCCATCCCGCCGACAACCGCGATCGAGCCGAGCTGACGCTGATAGAGCTTCTGCACCACTTCGCACGCGCCCTTGCCGGTCTCGGACAGCGACACGCGCACGCTTCTGCGGTCCGTCTCGCTGCGCTTGTAGTCGATGAATCCCGTTTCGACGAGCTTCTTCAGGTTGTAGGAAACGTTGGATCCCAGGTAGTAACCGCGGCTCTTGAGCTCCCCCGCCGTCAGCTCGCTGTCACCGATGTTGTAGAGAAGCAGCGCTTGCACGCTGTTGAGATCGAACTCGCCGAGGCGATCGAACTCGTCCTTGATGACATCGAGAAGGAGACGATGGAGCCGTTCGATGAGTCGCAAGCCCTGCAAATACTCCGAACGGAAAGAGTCGTCTTGAACCGGCGCGCGCGGACGCGCGACGTCGAGAGTGATACTCATTGCCTGCCCCTTGCCTGTTTGACGCTTCCCGGTATTCCGGGTTGAGGCGAACGATAGGGCAGACAGATAAAAGTTGCCTCAATACAGAGAGTAAATGATTGGTAGCGGCAGGTTCCAAAGAAGGACTATGTCGAACCTGTGCCCCGGCCCGCTGCGTGCGGCCGGATTCTCCGGATTCTATTGTGCCGAATCCAGCCGCGTATCCTAATTCCCGTCGCCCGCAGCAGAGCGCGCCCGCACGCGACTCGACCGGCCAAGTCGAGCGCTAGTGTCCCGAATCCGAAGTTCGCACACACTATGCAGCAAGCGAGTTTGCAAACTTCAAATTCAAAGCGACACTAGAAATCAATGAGTAGCTAGTGTGGCTTTGGTTCAGAAGTTCCCTCACCACCCGGCCGCGAGGGAACGGGGAACTTCTGAACCGCCACACTAGCCCGACCTTCTCATAGGGTCACGGGCGGCACGGAGGCGAAATTGGCGACAGAGCAGGAGCGGCGCGCAGAGCGATGGCGCTCCATCGGTCAAGCGTCTCATGCCGGAGGCATGGCTCCGCCATGACGCACTCTGTCGGCAATTTCGCCCCGCCCATCACGCCGAAGGCGTGTCTCCGACACGACGGGTCGCCCTGGCGCGGCCGGCCGGTTCATGCTGGAAGCATGCTTTCAGCATGACGCGCGCCTCAACCGTAAGCGGGGGCTACGCTTTTCGGCGCGCTCCTGCCGGGCCGGCTCGCGCCAGGGCGATGACGCTCCGCGAGCCTATGAGAAGGTCGGGCTAGGACCGGGCCTCCTGCATCTCCTGGCGGGTCGGCAGCGTCAGCTCATCGGCGCCCAAGGGCGCAAAATAGGCCTCGAGCATCGGCTCGGTCACGTCCTCGAGGCGATCCGGCCGCCATGCCGGACGCCCGTCCTTGTCGATCAGCTGCGCTCGGACACCCTCGTAGAAATCGTGTCCCGCGAGGCAGCGGCAGGCGAGCCGGTAGTCGTTTTGCAGGGTGTGGCGCAAATCGAGAGCCTTCGCATCGCGGATTTGCCGGTGCGTGATCTTGAGCGAGAGGGGCGAGCGTGCGCCGAGATCGGCGGCAACGGCCTCGGCCCACGCCTTCGATGGACCGCGGACGGCGCGGAGACGGGCGATCGTCTCCTCGACCGACGCGGCCGCGAAGCAGGCCTCGATGACCTCGAGATAGGGGCCGAGCTCGCCCGGGCCCGGATCCTCATGGAGGCGGTCGAGAATGGGATCGACGGGCCAAGCCTCGCCGACCTCGGCCTTGATGCGCGCGAAATGCCCGGCATCGATGCAATGGGTCACGAGACCGAGCGCATAGGCGTCGGCGCGGCCGATGCTGCGGCCGGTGAGGCCCAGATACATCCCCACCTCCCCCTTCAGCCGGGCGAAGACATGCGCGATGCCGACATCGGGAAAGAGCCCGATCTGCGTCTCTGGCATCGCGAAACGATAGCCCGCGCCTGCGACGCGGTGGGTGCCGAACATGGTGATGCCGACGCCGCCGCCCATCACGAGGCCGTCGATGAGCGGGATGGTCGGCTTGGAGAAGCACTCCCACTGCCAGTTCAAGGCGTACTCGTCGCGGAACGCGCGCCGCGCCCGCGCCCGGTCGTGCCGGCCCCACTCGATCACCTCGCGCACGTCCGAGCCGGCCGAGAATACCTTCGCGCTCGCCGACTCTATCGCGACCGCATAGACTTGCGGATCGCGCGCGAAGGCCCACAGGCTGTCGGAGAGGCGCGCCCGCATCGCCGTCGAGAGGGCGTTGAGCGCTCGCGGGCGGTCGAGCGTGACGAGCGCCAGCGAGCCCTTGAGTTCGATGCGCAGCTCCTCCTCCGCCGCCTCCTGTTCCGCCTCCTCGTTCATCACCACCCCACCTTTACGCCGCGACCTTGCCGGGCCATGACTCGCTCACGGCCGTGTTGACACACCGTGTTGACACATGGCGCCGCGCGGTTGCGCGGCCACATTTTGCCGCTATACATCGTGCGGCCTTCGGAAGAAACTAGAGCGCTGATTCGCAGCCGCGTCTTGGGGGCGCCCGCAAAGCGGAGCTGGCTCGCAATTCACGACAAGGAAGCGCCTCGATGATGCCGCTGCGCTCTGGCGTTGCCATTGTCCTTTGTGCGGGCTCGGCCACCGCGGCCTGGGCGATCGAGCCATCTCCACCCAAATTCGCTTCCGAGGCCGTCTTGTCCGGCGCGGGCAACGCCGCCACGGTGGCCTCCAGGGCCTCCAAAGCCGCCCTGGACTCGCTTCCCACCGGGCCCTTGCAACGCAAATCCGCAGCCAAATCCGTTGCTGGCGGCAAGACGCGTGAAGCGGTGACCAGGACTGTCGCGACGCGACGGCCCGCGTCGGTTCCCGAGCCGGTGAGAAAGCCCGCCGAGGCTAAGCCCGAGGACGGGGCCAAGTCCGCTGCCGAGCCCGTGCCGACCGAATGGCCGGCTGTCGACATCGAGCTCGCCAAGGCCCGCTGCACACAGCTCTTGAAGGGC
>DATETZ010000144.1:0-18136 GCA_035283385.1 Hyphomicrobiaceae bacterium | reverse complement strand
AGCCGGTCGCGAGGCGGCGCTCCCCTCGGCCAGTCGTATGGGAAAATGGCTGTTGGGCCGCCTCTGCGTTGACAGGTGAGCGACCGGCGCGTATCACCCGATCGTCTACGGCCGCCGGCAGAGCGGCTTTTTTTCGTTTCTGGGAGAGGGCTGGACGCCATGTCCAAACCCTTGCCAACGACCTCTCAATCGCAGCTCGCGGATTCCCCCGAGGGCCCGTCGCCGGCAGTGCTCGGCACATACGCCCGGCTGAACCTGGCTTTCGAACGCGGCGAGGGAAGCTGGCTGGTCACGGCCGAGGGCGAGCGCTATCTCGATTTCGGCTCGGGCGTCGCCGTGTGCGCGCTCGGCCACGCGCACCCGCATCTCGTCAAGGCGCTGACCGAGCAGGCGGGCAAGCTGTGGCACACCTCGAACCTCTATCGCGTCGCGCTCCAGGAGCGGCTCGCCGGGCGTCTCGCCGCGGCAACGTTCGCGGACAAGGTATTCTTCTGCAACTCGGGCGCGGAAGCGTGCGAAGGCGCGATCAAGACCGCGCGGCGCTACCATCATGTCTCGGGACGGCCGGAACGCTGGCGCATCATCGCCTTTCATGGCGCCTTTCATGGCCGGACGCTCGCCACCATGGCCGCCGGCGGGAACGAGAAGCATCTCGACGGGTTCGGGCCCGAGGTTCCGGGCTTCGACCACGTGCCGTTGGACGATCTTGCAGCGGTGGAGAGCGCGATCGGTCCCGAGACGGGGGCGGTCATGATCGAGCCCATTCAAGGCGAGGGCGGGGTGCGCACGGCGACGCCGGGGTTCTTGCGCAAGCTGAGGGATCTGTGCGACGGCCGCGGCCTGCTCCTGATCCTCGACGAGGTGCAGACGGGCATGGGCCGCACCGGCAGGCTCTTCGCACACGAACGGGCCGGGATCGCGCCCGACATCATGGCGATTGCCAAGGGCTTGGGCGGCGGTTTCCCGGTCGGTGCATTTCTGGCCACCGCCGAGGCGGCGAAGGCTATGACCCCTGGCACGCACGGCTCGACCTTCGGCGGCAACCCGCTTGCCATGGCGGCCGGCAACGCCGTGCTCGATGTCGTGCTCGAGCCGGGATTCCTGGACGCGGTGCAAAGCAAGGCCAACCGGCTTAACCAAGGGCTTACACGGCTCTACGACCAGTATCCCGGGGTGGTGGAGGAGATTCGCGGCGAGGGCCTGCTCATGGGCCTCAAGTTGAGGCCGCCCGTTGGCGACGCCATCATCGCGGCGGCGGAAGAAAAGCTGCTGGTCGTCGCGGCCGGCGACAACGTCATCCGCATTCTGCCACCCCTGAACGTCGGGGACGACGAGATCGGCGAGGCGATCGAGCGGCTCGCACGCTCATTCGCGCGGTTGTCGCGGGCGCAGACCTAGCTATCGAGATCGAGGATAACGGGAGCTGGCCGGCGCCATGGCCAAAGGCAACGCCATCCGACATTTTCTGGATCTCGATCAGGTCGACGCCAAGGCCTTGCGCCGGATCGTCGATGTGGCGCACGCCATGAAGGCTCATGGCAAGCGCGTGCCGGCGAAACTCAAGCCCAAGGGAATCGAGGACGCCGTTCTCGTCATGATCTTCGAGAAGCCCTCGACGAGGACGCGCGTCTCCTTCGATGTCGCCATGCGCCAGCTCGGTGGCGAGACAATTACGCTCAACCACACCGAGCTGCAGCTCGGCCGCGGCGAGAGCATCGCCGACACCGCGCGCGTGCTGTCGCGCTACGTCGACGCCATCATGATCCGCGCCAATGTTCACGCCACGCTCACCGAGCTTGCCGAGCACGCGAGCGTGCCGGTCATCAACGGCCTCACCGACAAGACGCACCCGTGCCAGATCATGGCCGATATCATGACCTTCGAGGAGCGGCTCGGTCCGATCAAGGGCCGGACGGTGGCTTGGGTCGGCGACGGCAACAACGTCGCCGCCTCGTGGATGCACGCCGCCGCCAAGTTCGCGTTCACGTTGCGCATCGCCTCTCCGCCCGAGCTGCGGCCGCCGGCGGCCGTGACGGAGTGGGCGAAGCGCGAGAAGGCCATCGTGATGATCACCGACGATCCGGCGAAAGCGGTACGCGGGGCCGACTGCATCGTCACCGACACTTGGGTGTCCATGGGCCAGACCGATGCGGCGCGAAGGAAAGAGCTGCTGAGGCCCTTTGCCGTCGACGCAGCCTTGATGGCCAAGGCCGCGAAGGGCGCCATTTTCATGCACTGTTTGCCGGCCTACCGCGGCGACGAGGTTTCGGAAGCGGTCCTCGAGGGCCCGCAGTCGGTCGTTTTCGATGAAGCAGAGAACCGGCTGCACGCGCAAAGGCCATCCTCGCCTGGTGCCTCGGCGCGCAGTGACCGCTCAGATCTAGTATGGCGGTTCAGAAGTTCCCATTTCCCTCGCGGCTCCCTCGTGAGGGAACTTCTGAACCAAAGCCACACTAGCAAGTCCAAGTTTCTAGTGTCCCTCATGAACCCGAAGCTCGCAAATGCGAGTGCCGCAAGGTGTGTGCGAGCTTCGGGTTCGGGACACTAGGTCACGAGCCGATTAGGCGCCTCAGAGCTGTCGATCGCAGAGCGGTATCCTGCCGGCTCGCGCGCCTGCGGAAAATGCCCTGGAGCAGATCGCGTTCGGCGTTAGTGTTGGATAGTCAACAGGGGGCGCCGCCGTCGCATCGAGTGCCGCGGGGCCAGGCCCACCTCGACCCGAAAAACGCGATCAATTCTTGTTCCGCCGGTAACAGCGCCGGCCGGGCGACTTCTGGCATTGTCACGGTGGGACTTCGGGAGCCCTGTGGCGGAGGCAGGAATGCCGCTCGGCACGTATCGGACCATCGTGTGACAAGGAGGCAGCCATGCCGATCAAGAGATACTATTTGGGGTCCGCCGCGCTTGCGGCGGTCATGGTCACGTTCGGCCCGGCTTACGCCGCGCCAGCGCCGACCGGCGTTTGGATGAACGACACGGGCCGCGGCGCGGTCGAGGTCAAGGAGTGCGGTCAAGCGCTTTGCGGCCATGTAGTCTGGGTGCGCGACCCCAATGACACCAAGGGCTGCGGCCGGCAGATCCTCGGCGACGTGAAGCCGGCGGGCTCGGGGACCTGGGACAACGGCTGGATCTACAGCCCCGAGAGGAAGAAGAAGTTCGACGTCGAGCTGAAGCCGCTCGACGATGGCACGCTCCGTGTCAAGGGCTACGCCGGCACCAAGCTGTTCTCGAAGACCATGATCTGGACCCGTGCCCCGGCGGACCTTGCGCGCTGCGGCGAGACTCAGGCGGCGTCACCGCCTGCGACCGTGATTGCCAAGACCGAGGCAGCTCCGAAGAGCACGACGATCGTCAAGGCCGCCTCCGTCGAGGAGCTTCAATTCCGGACCAAGAAAACTGAACCCGCGCCGGCCCCCAAGGTTGCGGCGGCCGAGCAGCCGACGGTGACACCGGCCCCGGCGCCGGCCGCGTCACCGCCCCCGCCCGCAGAGGAGGCCGCCACCGACGACGCCGGCGGCGAAGAGGGCCTGAACTTGAGCGATGTCAAGTTCGATGAGTTCATCAAGAAAGGTCCGAACGGCGAATGCAAGCTCGACCTGCCGTGGGTCAAATTGAACTTCCGCTGCGAAAAGGACAAGTAAGGGCGAGCGCTCGCCTGGCGGGCCGTCCGCCGTCGAGACAGGGGCGATCGTGCGCGGAGCACGATCGCCCTTTCATTTTCCGAGCCAGCCGAGCCCGGCGAGGGCGAGCGCGGCGAGGCTCAAGGCCCCGATCCAGACGGCAATGCGGGTCAAGAGGTCGCGGCGCGACCTCTCGCGCGCGAGGCTTCGCACCGTCTCCTCGTCGAGCCTCACGCCCTCGCGCGCCATTTCGGCGAGGCCCGTGACGGCTCGCTCCGCCTGGGTCAGGAGCGCCGGCACATCGGCGAGAATCTTGGCAACCGTCGAGGCCCCCTCGCCCGCCTCCCGGAGCCGCCCCGCGGCGCCGAGGTTCTCCTCCATCCACGCTTTTGCGATGGGCTCGGCGGCGCTCCAGAGGTTCAAGTTGGGATCGAGCTGGCGCGCCACTCCCTCGACGATCACCATGCTCTTTTGCAAGAGGATCAGCTCCGGCCGGGTCTGCATGTCGAAGACCTCGGTGTAGGCGAACAGCTGGCCCAGGAGATCGGCCATCGAGATCTCGTCCGCGGTGCGTCCATGGATTGGCTCGCCAATGGCGCGCAGCGCCTGCGCGAACACCTCGACCGGATGATGCGGCGGCACGTAGCCGGCCCAGAAATGCACCTCTGCCGCGCGGCGATAATCGCGCGTGATGAGCCCGTGCAGAATCTCGGCGAGGAAGCGGCGCTCCTTTGCGCCCAAGCGCCCCATGATGCCGAAGTCGACCGCCACCACGCGGCCTTCGGCGTCGACGAACAGGTTGCCCTGGTGCATGTCGGCGTGGAAGAAGCCATCGCGCATGGCATGGGTGAGGAACGAGCGCAGCACCACGAGGCCGAGCCGCCTCAAGTCGTGGCCGTGCCCCTCGAGCGCCTTCTTGTCCGAAATGGCGATGCCGTCGATCCAGTTGGTCGTCAGAACGCGCTTCGCCGTGCGCCTCCAGTCGACCTCGGGAACGCGGAAGCCATCCTCGGCCTTGATGTTGCCGGCCATCTCCGAGATGGCGGCCCCTTCGAGCCGGAGGTCCATCTCGAGCTCCGTGGTCCGTGCGAGACTGGCGACGACGGCCACCGGCTTGAGACGCCGCATCGGCTTATGGAAGCGCTCGATTTGGCGGGCGGCGAAAAAATAGCTGTCGAGGTCGCGCTGGAAGCGCCTTTCGATCCCGGGGCGCAGGATCTTGACTGCCACGTCGCGCCTCACTCCGTTCTCGATCGTCGCGGCCTTATGGACTTGAGCGATGGACGCCGCGGCGACCGGGGGTCCGAAGTGGGCGAAATGGTCCTCGAGGCGCGGGCCGAGCGCATCCTCGATGGCGCGGCGCGCCTCGGCGTCGGAGAACGGCGGCAGCTTGTCCTGCAGGTGCTCGAGATCGCCGGCGAGCTCGGATCCAACGATGTCCGGCCGGGTTGCGAGGAACTGGCCGAGCTTGATGTAGCTCGGTCCCAGCGACGATAGCGCACGCGTGATGCGCGTCTCTTTCGGCTTGCCGGCGTTGAACGGCGCCGCGAGGAGACGGATCGGGAGCGTCGCCGCCCGCGCTAGGCGCAGCGCGAGCGGGACCTTCTGACCCGGCGGAACGAAGTGCACGCCGTGCTGTGCGAGCACGGCGCCCGCCCGCGCGAGGCGCAAGGTGTTGGTGAGGGCATTGGCCATTCTTTGCGAGGGCTTTCGGGGGTGAACCTAGCGCCGGGCGGCTCCTCACGGCGCACATTGCGCTGAAACCGGACAGGGTCAAGCGCCGCTCGAGGCCCACGCTTTGTGTGCGGCTTGCGGGCTGTATGCGCATCGATCGCGAGTTGGGCGGGGCCTCGAATCCGAACCGTGGGGGGGTGTGCGGCAATGGCACTGCGAAGGATCGGGGATCGAGCCCAATGATGGTTAAATTTCGAGGGCGGCGCGGGCGATTTCGGGACCATCGCCGGGGCCAATTTGAACGGATAATCAACCCTGTTGTTCAACGCCGGGCTAACGTCGTTGCGTTACAGTCGATCGTAGCTCGAGGGAATTTGTTTGGGGCGCATGCCGTTTGTGCGCCCTGTCGTATCCACTCCGGTTGACGGTAGCGTAGAGTACATGGCCAAGAGTGTTTGGACGGGCGCCCAAATTGTCGCTCAGCTCGACACCGGCTATCACTGGTCTGGCAGCACCATCACCTATGGTTTTCCGGCCAACGCGAATTGGTTTCCGTTCGGAGAGAAGTCCGGCTTCTCGGCGCTGAACGGCAACCAGCAAGCGGCGGCCACGCTTGCGATCGGCCTGTGGGACGATCTGATCGCGCCGGATTTCTCGCTCGCCGGCAACGCCTCGACCGCCAAGATCAAGTTCTCGAATACGACCACCGACATCGGCTACGCTCACGCCTATTTCCCCGGCGGCTGGTCGGGCGCGGGATCGGTCTGGTTCAATTCGAATTATGGTGCGGGCTCAGGGACGGGCAATTTGATGAGCCCTCAAGCCGGACAATGGGGCTTTCTCGCCTACGTCCATGAGCTGGGGCACGCGCTGGGGCTCGATCATCCCGGTAATTACAACGGGGGCTCGCCGACCTACGCTGCGAACGCCCTCTATGCCCAGGACTCGCAAAAATACACGGTGATGTCGTACTTCACCGCAAACAATACCGGGGCCGATTGGGTCGCAAGCGACGGGCAAATTCACTATGCGCAGACGCCGATGCTGCACGACGTCATGACCATTCAGGCCATGTACGGCGCGGAAACCACCACGCGGGCCGGGAGCACGACCTACGGGTTCAACTCGAGCGCCGGCGGGCTCTACGACTTCTCGACCAACGGCCATCCGGTGCTGTGCATCTACGACGCCGGGGGCAACGACACGCTCGACCTGTCCGGGTGGAACTCATCGTGCGTCATCAACCTCGCGCCCGGATCGTACTCCAATTGCGACCAGATGACCTCGAACCTTGCGATCGCCTTCGGCACCTGGATCGAGAATGCGGTCGGCGGCGGGGGCAGCGACACCCTCAACGGAAATGGCCTGGCAAACGTACTGTCCGGTCTTGCAGCGAGCGATAACATCGACGGCAAGGCCGGAGGCGATACGCTCTATGGCGGAGGCGGCAACGACACGCTGGCCGGCGGGGCGGGCAACGACATCCTCGATGGTGGCTCCGGCGCCGATAACATGCGGGGCGGTGTCGGGAGCGACACTTATGTCGTCGATTCGACCGGCGACGTGGTCACCGAATTGGCCAGCGCCGGCTCCGATCTCGTTCAGACCGATCTGTCATCGTATACGCTTCCCGGCAACGTCGAGAAGCTCACTTACATCGGCGCCGGCTCTTTTACCGGGCGCGGCAACGGGCTCAAGAACGTCATCACCGGCGGCGCGGGATCGGACGATCTGTCGGGAAGGGCGGGCAATGATGTCCTCATCGGCGGCGCGGGGACGGACACGCTCAGGGGCGGGCTCGGCGCCGACAGGTTCTACTTCGCGCTCGCGAGCGAGTCCGGGCTTGGCGCGGCGGCCGACGTGATTTCCGATTTCTCCTCGGCCCAGCTCGATAAGATCAACGTGTGGGCGATCGATGCCAACCCGGGAACCGCCGGCGACGACGCCTTCGTGTTTCTCGGCGGCGCGGCTTTCAGCGGAGCGGCCGGCGAGCTGAGGTTCTCCGGCGGCTATGTCATGGCCGACCTCGACGGCGACATGATCTCCGATTTCGAGATCTCCTTGCCCAATGTGAGCCAGCTCTTGGCGAGCAATTTCGTGCTCTGAGCGAGACGGCGTGCGCTGCGGCGCTAGCTAGCGCGCCAAGAGCGGCGTGATGCGCCGCACGACGACAAGGCGGTTGGCCCGCTCGGGCGCTTGCGTCTCGATCTTCAGGAACTGCTCGCCGTAGCCCTGGGTGATCAGGTTTTCGGGCGGTACTTCAAATGCTTCCGTCAGCACCTCCGCCACCGACTCGGCACGGCGGTCCGAAAGCGTCAGGTTGTCCTCCTCCGATCCGACGGCATCCGTGTACCCCTCGATCATGAACATCTCGTCCGGGTTGCGTGCCAGGATGCGATTCATGATGCGCGCGACGCGCTCGAGTCTGTCGTACTCGTCCGGCTCGACCTCCCAGGAGCCGAAGTCGAAGGTGATGCTATCGAGGTCGAGCCGGCGCATGCGCTCACGCAAATACCGGCTTTGCCGGATCTCCTCCAATGAGTAGGGGCGATCAATCCGGTCGACGGGAGGGGCGCTCAGCGCTTCGTATATGTCGTCGTCGGACGCGCGGTCGTAATCGACGATGTAGCGCTCGCGCGGAATGGAGATGATGGGCGGGGCCAGTTCGACATAGGCGTCGAAGAAGCCGCGCCGCTGGCCGGCGCGGCGGTAGAACGGCCGGTTGTCGAACAGCACGATCTCGCGGCCGTCGCGGCCGCGGCGGTAGCGCCTGAGCGGGCGGCCGTCGCCGTCGAGCTCGGTGAAGATCTGGATGCCGCCGGGACCGACGGCGATGGTCACGGTGGTGCCGTCGGCGCGCCGCTCCGAGCGCGTGTCGCGGTAGAGCTTGCGGAAGCGTTGCGTCTCGTCATGGTGAATGACGGCGCGGCCGTCCTGGCGGATGATGCGGCGCTTGTCGGGCTCCTCGATGATGACCCGCTTGCCGCCCTCCTCGACCACCTCCCGGCGCTGCTTCTTCAGATCCTCGAATTGCTTCTTGTGGCGCGCGGCGCGCTCCTCCTTCTTTTCCAGCGTCTGCTCTTGCTTGCCCGCCGGAGTGGCGCCACCGAGCACGGGCGGCACGCCGACCTTTGGCGGTTGCGCGGGTTTCTCCGTTTTGGGAGCGGCTTCCTCGACCGGCGGCGGGAGCTTTTTGCCCCGGAGCCGCTTGATCTTGGACTTGAGCTTCTTTTCGTCCTCGGTGCTGGCTTCCGGCGCGACCAAGGGCTGCCCTTGGCCGGTCCTGCCGCCTCCCTCCTCTTCCTGCTTTTTCAAGTCTTCAGCCTTGGGCGGCTCGGACCCCTCCTGGGGTTCCGCTGGCGGCACGTCCGTTTGCTTCTTGAAATCGGCCTTGAAGGGCGGCCCCTTGCGCTGGTTCTGCTCACCGTGCTGATCCGGTGGGCCTGCTCCGCCTTCGACACCCTCCTGCTGCTGGCCTCCCTCGGGATCGGGCGTGCCAGCCGCGCCGCCCTGAGGCTCGCCATCCTGGTCCTCGGGCCCTTTCTTTCCCCGCTGCGGCTTTTTTTTCTTGTGCTCGTCCTTGCCGCCCTCGTCGCTCTCTTCCTCGACTTCGGCGGGGGCGGCATCGGGCGCCCGTTGGGCGATGACGAGCGGCTGATCGCGAACCTCTGGCGGCGGGCCTGCACTTGCGGCGTTCGCGGCCCAGAGGGCGGACGCAAGAAGCCCTGCGATCGCGGAGGCAGCTCGGGCAATCGGGTTCATGAGCGGTCCTTTGTTGCAAATTCCGGAATTGCTCTGTTGGAAGAAAATGGTCGCGATATGGCGCAAGGAACGGCGAATTCCGGCCGTGGCAATCAACCGCGCTCGCCCGAGCTTGCGCGCTCGATCAAGAATTGCCGTGCGCAGCGGGCCGCGGCAGGCGGTCGCGGTCATGATGCCGGCAAGCGGCTCATGCCTCGCGGCGCGGCGGCGCCTCGGTCTTCCGAAACTTACTAGGGCGCTGCGGCGCCCCGCCTTATGCGACGGTTTCTGTCGGCCGGCTGTCGGGGAAACACTCCCTATGGGTCCGGCTAGCCTCGCATCGAGTCGACGACACGCCTCCGGCATGATTCAGAGGCCGTTGGTCTCCGCACCGCCGGTTATTCGCATCCACTCGCCGTCCACACTCCGTTACCGCAGTGCTTCCGGCTCTGGCCCCCGCATCCGAGACGGTCTCGAGCACGTCCCCGCGGGCGGGACGGGATCATGATAATCGAGACGAGAGGCACAGCGATAATGTCGGCACTGCGCGCACCAACGGACGCTCGTTCATGGCTTCTAGTTCGGCAGAGTAGTGCCAAGAGCTCACATGGCGCAGCCAGGGTCTCCGACGCTGTTGTTCCTTGCGTCAGGCTCAAGATGAAGGCCAGGCGATCCTCATGAGTGATGATGCTTCCGCTCTCCCGCGCGCGACCGTTACTGGCACTAAGCTCGCTGCGCGAGAGGCCGGATCAATTCTCGGACGCTGTCCGTCACCCTGCGACAAGCATTCCCCCCCGTGCACAGCCTTATTGCCGCTCCCGAGTCCAGGGCCTCGGAGAAAAGCCTCGCGTGATGCACGGGGGCATTCAGTGCGAAGCAGTCTCCCCGTGGATATAGTTCTCCAGCTGATCGATCGTGAAGCGCTGGTCCTCGATGATATTCTTGACCAGATCGCCGATCGAAACGATGCCAACCACGCGACCACCGTCCACGACCGGCAAATGACGCACGCGCTCCCGCGTCATGAGCTCCAGGCAAGCCTCGACAGTCTTATCGGGCTCGACACAGGCGACTTCAGTCTCCATGATTTCCCGGACCAGGGTCTGCGGCGAGGTCCTGCCCTTGAGCATGACGTCCCTGGCATAGTGCCGCTCGGTCACGATGCCCGCGAGCACGCCTCCCTCCATAACGAGCAGCGAGCCGACGTCCCGATCGGCCATCAGCTTTATGGCCGCGTATACAGTCTGCTCCGGCCCGACGGAGAAGTAATCGTGCCCTTTCACCGTCAGGAGTTGATTGATCGTTGTCATCGGGCGTCTCCTCTTCAAGAGATCCTGGTTCCCGACACCGCGGCGGGCGCCAAAGAAAAAATGCGCCGCATCGCTTCGCAATTCGAGGCTTTTCCCAATTCCCGCAAAACGCATTGACGCAAGTCAAGCAACGCTGCGGCTTATCCACTCCCGGCGGAGCAGGTGCCTGTCCTCGCTGCGCCGCAACACGTCGCGAGCCGCGTCCCTCCGGCGGAATAGGATTTCGCGACGATGGCGCGGTGCGCGGGTAGAAGGAGTGAGTGAAATCAGGGGTTGGAGGTCGGCCAGGAGTCACGCGCGCCGAGAGCGGCGTGATGGGGCGCACCGCCCCGACTGGTGAGGCCGCCGGTCAGATCCTCCACCCGGAATGGATGGCCGCGATCCCGCCCGTGAGGTTGCGATATGAGACGCGCGCGAAGTCCGCCTCGCGGATCATCGCCGCGAAGCGCTCCTGGTCCGGGAATGTGCGGATCGACTCGACGAGGTAGCGATAGGGCTCCGCGGAGCCCGCCGCGAGCTTGGCCAAGCGCGGGATCACCTCGAAGGAATGGAAATCGTAGAGCCGGTCCAAGAGCGGCACTTGGCAGTGCGAGAACTCGAGGCAGAGGAAGCGCCCGCCGAACTTGAGCACGCGGCGCGCCTCCGCGAGCGCGGCGTCGATATGCGTCACGTTGCGGATGCCGAAGGCGATCGTATACGCGTCGAATGATTTGTCCGGGAAGGGCAGAGCCTCGGCATTGCCCTCGATGCATGCGATGCGACCTGCGAGCCCCGCCTTCAGCACCTTGTCCCGGCCGACGTCCAGCATCTCGCGGGAGAGATCGCAGATGACGGCGGTCGCGGTGTCCGGGCTTGCCTTCGCAAAGCGGATCGCCACGTCGCCGGTGCCGCCGGCGACATCGAGAAGCCGGAAAGCCTGGGCAGCCCTCGGCGGGTTCAGCGCCGCGACGAGGTCGTCCTTCCACAGCCGGTGCAGGCCGCCCGACATGAGGTCGTTCATGAGGTCGTAGCGGGGAGCGACGGCGGCGAAGACCTGGTTGACGAGGCCCTGGCGCTCGCCTTCCGTCACCTTGCGCAAGCCGAAGGTCGTCGTCTTAGACTCGCCCGCTCCGTCCGGGACCGGCTTCTCGGGAGCGTGATGCGTCATGGCGCGAGCATAGCGGGAGCGCGGCATCGGCGCTACGCGCGCTACTCGACAACGATGAGAGGATGGTCGGCGGCACCCGTGGCGAGGAAGTCCGCGACCGCCTTGGCGAGCACCGGAGCCAAGAGAAACCCGTGCCGGAAGGCGCCGTTGACGAGGATGCGCCGCCCGCCGTCGCGGACCACGGCGCGCGGCACGTTGTCCGGGAACGCGGGGCGGACGCCGGAGCCGGTCTCGAGGATCTCCGCCTCGCCGAATGCGGGGGCGAGAGCGTAGGCCGTGCCCAAAAGCTCGAGCGCCGAGCGCACCGTGACCGGACCCTCATCCTCGCTTTCGATCATGGTCGCGCCGACGAGATAGCGCCCCTCGCCCCATGGCACCACGTAGAGGGGATGGCGTGGATGGAGGAGCCGCACCGGGCGCCCGAGCTTGACCTCGCGCGAGCCGAGCAACAGACGCTCGCCGCGCACGCCGCGCAGGCTCGGCAGCTCGGCGCGCGCTTCGAGCCCGGTGCAGTCGATGACCATCGCGGCGCCGCTTCCGCCCTCCCATGAGGTTCCCAATCGCACGTCGGCGCCGGCCGCGCGAGCGGCCTCGAGCAGGAACGCCAGAGCGTCGGGAGCCGCCATGTGGGCTTCATCGGGGAAATAGAGCGCCTCGCCGAAGCGCCCTGCGAGGTCCGGCTCGAGCTTGCCGATCTCGTCGGCGCCGAGCGATCGGTGCCGTGACGTGAGCCGCGCGAAGCGGGCGAGGTCCGCACGGTCGCGAGCGGCGGCGACCACCAGGCTCCCGGCATTGACGAGGCGAGGGTAGGTGCCGCGCCAGAGCGCGAGGCCCTCGCGGCCGAGGTCACGGATGAGGCCGGGCGCCGATTCCGCCTCGCAGTCGGGCGCCAGCATCGCCCCGGCATGGCTGCTCGCGTTGCGAGCGAACGGATCCGCGCTCCGCTCGACGAGCCGCACGCGGTGCCCGGCGCGGGCGAGCGTCAGCGCCTGCCAGAGGCCGAGCACTCCGGCTCCGACGACGGTGATGTCAATGCCAGTCAGTTTTAATCTCCGAGCGCGACGCCTTCGCGGCGCAGGTCGCCGCCGCCTTCGAGCCGTCCGCCCCGCGCGACAATGATATGGAGCCCAGAGTTCATGATATGGGGAGCAACCTCGTGGCCAAGTGTCTTGAGCTTGAGCGCATACCACACGGCGCTCCGGTCGTACTCGATCTCGACCGCGCCACCCATGCTGCCGAAGTTCAAGAGCGCGGCGGCCGCTTGCGCGTCCAAGTCCCAGTCGACGAGCGCGATCAGCGCCTTGACGACGAACAGAATGATGCGCGGCCCGCCCGGCGAGCCGAGCACGGCCTCGACCTCGCCCTTGTCGCCGAACACGATCGTTGGCGCCATGGAGCTGCGCGGGCGCTTTCCTGCCTCGACGCGGTTCGCGATCGCCCGGCCCTGCTGGTCGGCCGGCAGGAACGAGAAGTCGGTGAGCTCGTTGTTGAGCAAGAAGCCTCGAGCCCAGACTCCCGAGCCGAACACGCCCTCGATGGTGGCCGTCATCGCTACCGCATTGCCGTCGCCGTCGATGACTGAGATGTGACTCGTGCCGGAGCTCTCGAGCGTGGCATCGGCGCCCAAGGCCCGCTTGGCAAGCCCCGGCGGCTCGCCGGCTGCGGGCCGCTCCATGGTGCGCTCCGGCGCAATCAGGGTGCGCCGCTTGTCGAGATAGGCGCGCTCGAGAAGCCCTTCCGGGACGGCGACGAACTCGGGGTCGGCGATAAAGCGGTCGCGATCGGCGAAGGCGAGCTTTTCGGCTTCGGCGATCAGGTGCATGGCGCCGGGGCTCATGGCGGCGTCCCGCCCCCGCCCGAGATCGAGCGGCTCGAGCAGCTCGAGCGTTTGCCCGATGGTAAGTCCGCCCGAGGATGGCGGCCCCATGCTGCAGATCTTCCGCGCGCGATAGGTGAAGCAGAGAGGCGGCCTCTCCTTCACGCCGTAGCCGGCAAGATCGCCGCGCGCGAGGTCGCCGGGGACGTTCGGCGCGCCTCGGGCCGCGACGACGATCGCATCCGCGATCGGGCCTTCGTAGAAGGCGCTGGCGCCGCCCGAGGCGATCGCCTTCAGCGTTGCGGCGTACTCGGGGTTTCTGAGCGTGTAGCCGATGGGCCAGGCGCTGCCGCTCACATCGAAGAAGTAGCGCCGCGCCCCCGGGTCGAAGCTCTCCGGCCCGAACCAGCGCAGCAGGAAATAGAGCCGCTGGGAGACCGTGAAGCCCTCCCCCGCAAGCCTGATGGCAGGCTCGAACAGGCGCGCCCACGGCAGAACCCCATGCTTGTTGTGCACGGCCTCGAGGAGGCGAACGAGCCCCGGCACGCCGATGCTGAGGCCCGAGTTGACGGCCGCGCCGAACGGCATTGGCGTGCCATCTCTCAAGAACCGGTCGGGCCGCGCGGCGGCGGGCGCCGTCTCGCGCCCGTCGTAGGTCTCGAGCTTCTTATCGGATCGGTCCCAATGGACAACGAAAGCACCGCCTCCGAGGCCCGAGGATTGCGGCTCGACCAGGCCGAGGACGAGCTCGGCCGCGATCGCGGCATCGACGGCGGAGCCGCCGGCGCGAAGCATCTCGAGGCCGGCCTCGGACGCGTAGGGGTTGGCGGCCGAGATCATGTGCCGCGTGGCGGTCGCGAGCGCCTTCGGCGAGGAGCCTGTCGAGGCTTCGGGCTCGGAGAGCTGGCGCTGGGCCTCTGCGCAGGGCGAGAGGAGCGCGGTCAAGACGAGAGCAGCAACGGCAGCCAGCCCGCGCGCCGAGCGAGGTCGCAAGGCGCCGCCACGTGCCGAGGTCGCGAGGTTGCTCGTCATTTGGGGAACGGGCATCGTGGCGGCATCATGCGCCGATTATAGGTGCTGGCACATGCTTGGAAACAGCTGCATTCGACGCGGGGCTTCTTTCGGCGCGGAGCGGGCGCGCGCCGTGTCGCCGGGGCCGTCGAGTTTGCGGGCGGCGCGCTCGCGAGGGACCGCGATGCCGGTCGCCCCGCTCGTCTCGTCGGGGCTCACCATCGCCGGAGAGATGATCAGCTATCCCGTTGGCGCCCCGGCGAAAATAACCGCCGCCGTGGTCATGGGCGCCTCGGCGTGCCGTCCACGGTGCCGGCCGGGAAATGACCGGCGCTCAATGGAAATCCCGCGACTTGGGGATGATGCGCTCGTTGCGCGGATGACCGGCCCAGCGGGGATGGGCCGGATTGGAGGCGGAGCCCGGATCTGGGTTGAGCATGTCATCGGCGTTGGCGATCGGGGTTCTCATGCGCTCCGCCTCCTCGGATAAAAGCGCGAGCCAGTCGCTCCGATCCTCGAGCCTCGACGACACGATGTGGATGATGTCCTCGTGGCGCTGGATGCGCCCCGTGATCACGATCAGGCGGGCGCCCATGACGACCTTGCGGTAGCGCTCGAGCGTCTTGGGCCACACGACGGCGTTGGCGACACCGGTCTCGTCCTCGATGGTCATGAACACCACGCCCTTGGCCGAGCCCGGCCGCTGGCGCACGAGTACGACGCCGGCGACCGAGACGAACGCGCCGTCCTTAGCGGCCCGCACCTCATGGCAGGCAAGCACGCGCCGCGCGCGAAGCCGCTCGCGCAGGAAGCTCATGGGGTGCGCCTTCAAGGACAGCCGGAGCGTCTGGTAGTCGGCGACGACGTGCTGGGACAAGGGCATCTCGGGAAGCCGGACCTCGGGCTCCGCGCCCTGCTCGCGCGCCTCGCCCCACAGGAAGAGCGGCAGCGGCGGCGAAGAAGAGAGCGCCTTCACCTCCCACAGCGCCTGGCGCCGGTCGAGCCCCATGGAGCGGAAGGCATCGGCCGCCGCGAGCCTCTCGAGAGTTGCGAGCCTCACCCCCGCCCGCAGCCACAGATCGTGCACGTCGCGAAACGGCGACGAAGGGTGCCGCAGATTGCCCTCTCCCCGAGGGGGAGAGGGCGGTTTGCCATGACTTGGGCCGTTAAGGCCCAAGTCATCCGGCAAACCGGGTGAGGGGGGAACAACGTCGGCAAACGTGGTGCCCCCCTCACCCTTCGCGCCAAATGACTTAGGCCCTCCTGTTTTCTGTGTGGGTGCGTCGGAATTCTTGGATTCGGGCCTAAGATCATGGCGCGAAGCCCTCTCCCCCACGGGGAGAGGGAACGCAACGAGCCTGATTCGCCTGCTACGTGGCGCGCTGCGTTCGGTGCCGATCTTTTTGGCTTCGTCCTCCGCGAGGCCGTCGATCTCGCCGAGGCCGAGGCGGAGCGCGGGGCTGCCATCCGCGCCGCCCGGCTCGAGCGTCGCGTCCCAGTCCGAGAGATTCACGTCGACGGGGCGCGCCTCGACGCCGTGCTCCTTCGCATCGCGCACGATCTGCGCCGGGGCGTAGAAGCCCATGGGCTGCGAGTTCAAGAGCGCCGCCGCGAACGCCGCCGGGTAGTGGCACTTGAGCCAGGCCGAGACGTAGACGAGATGAGCAAAGCTCGCGGCGTGGCTCTCGGGAAAGCCGTACTCGCCGAAGCCCTTGATCTGGGAAAAGCAGCGCTGCGCAAACTCCTCGCTGTAGCCGCGCGCGACCATGCGCGAGACCATCTTCCCCTCGAGAAGGCCGATGGTGCCGCGGCGGCGGAAGGTCGCCATGGCCTTGCGAAGCTCGTTGACCTCCGCGTCCGAGAAGCGGGCAGCGACCATGGCGATGCGCATCGCCTGCTCCTGGAACAGCGGCACGCCCTTGGTCTTGCCGAGGATCTGGCGCAGCTCGTCTCGGGGTCCGTGCTCGGGCGCGGGCGAGGGGTAATGCTCGGGCTCGAGGCCGGAGCGGCGGCGCAAATAGGGATGCACCATGTCGCCCTGGATCGGGCCGGGACGCACGATCGCGACCTCGATCACGAGGTCGTAGAAGCAGCGGGGCTTGAGCCTTGGCAGCATGTTCATCTGCGCCCGGCTCTCGACCTGGAACACGCCGATGCTGTCGGCCTTGCACAGCATGTCGTAGACGGCCGCGTCCTCGCGCGGGACAGAGGCGAGCGTCATGCGGGCCCCGTGATGGGTTTCGATCAAGCCGAACGCGCGGCGGATGCAGGTGAGCATGCCGAGCCCCAGGACGTCGACCTTCAACAGTCCGAGCGCGGCGATGTCGTCCTTGTCCCACTCGATGAAGGTGCGCTCCTCCATGGCCGCGTTGCCGACGGGCACGACCTCGGTCAAGGGCCCGCGCGTCAAGACGAAGCCGCCGACGTGCTGGGACAAGTGGCGCGGGAAGCCGATCAGCTCTTGCGCCAGCTCGAGCACGGTGGCGAGGAGGGGATCGGCGGGATCGAGCCCCGCCTCGCGCACGTGCTGCTCGGGGAGCGTGCCGCCCGACCTCGTGCCCCACACCATGCCGGCGAGGGCCGCGACCGTGTCTTCCGACAAACCCATCGCCTTGCCGACGTCGCGCACGGCCGAGCGCGCACGGTAGGAAATGACGGTCGCGGCAATTCCGGCGCGCTCGCGGCCGTAGCGCGCGTAGATGTATTGGATCACCTCCTCGCGCCGCTCGTGCTCGAAGTCGACGTCGATGTCGGGCGGCTCGCGCCGCTCGGGCGAGACGAAGCGTTCGAAGAGCAGGTCGACCTCGGTCGGGTTCACGGCCGTAATGGCGAGAGCGTAGCAGACGGCCGAGTTGGCCGCCGACCCGCGGCCCTGGCAGAGGATGGCGCGGCTCCTCGCGAAGGCGACGATGTCGTGGACGGTGAGGAAGTAGGGGGCGTAGCAGAGCTCTCTGATGAGGTCGAGCTCGCGGCCGAGCGTGGCGCGGACTTGCTCGGGAATGCCGCCGGGGAAGCGCCAGCGGGCGCCCTCCCATGTGAGGTCCTCGAGATGGCCTTGCGGGGTCTTGCCCGGGGGGGTGGGCTCGTCGGGGTACTGGTAGACGAGCTCGTCGAGCGAGAAGCGGCAGGCTTGTGCGATCTCCACGGTGCGCACGAGAGCTTCTTCGAAGCCGGCAAAGAGCCGCGCCATCTCGCGAGGGGATTTCAGGTGCCGCTCGGCATTGGCTTCGAGCCGGAAGCCGGCTTCGTCGATTGTGCAACCCTCCCGCACGCAGGTGAGCACATCCTGCAACGGCCGGCGGTGGGGGGCATGATAGAGCACGTCGCCCGTCGCAACGAGCGGCGCGCCTGCGCGATTTGCGATGGCCGCGAGCGCCGCGATCCGCGCCCGATCCTCGCCGCGATAGGTGTGGCTTGCGGCGAGATAAAGGGGCGCCTCTCCGAGCGCGGCCTTGAGGCGCCGAAGCGCGACCTCAAAAGTTGTCGTATCCCCTCTCCCCATGCCGCTTTGCGGCATGGGGAGAGGGTGAGGGGCAGGCGCAAAGCCCGGCGCAAGATCCCGCCCCTCACCCCGACCCTCTCCCCGCTCGCGGGGAGAGGGGGATCCTCGCCGGGCGGGAAGTGAAATGATCTTGGCACCCGATGAGGCCTCGTCATCGCTCGGGTGAGATGCAGCCTCCCGCCAGTCCCAGCCGCCGGGGGGGAGCGCGATGAAGATCTGGCCCTCGGCGTGCCGGGCGACGTCGGCGAGGAACAGCACGCACTCGCCCTTCTCGGCGCGCATCTGGCCGAGCGAGAGGAGACGGCAAAGCCGGCC
>DATETZ010000143.1:0-24025 GCA_035283385.1 Hyphomicrobiaceae bacterium | reverse complement strand
GGGCGCGGGCCGGAGGGACCGCGTCAGGAGTGAGGATCGCTCCCGCGCGCTTTCTCGAAGGCCGCCGTCTGCTCGGCCGAGGCGTCGGTCTGATATTTCGCCTGCCACTCCTTGTAGGGCATGCCGTAGACGATCTCGCGTGCTTCCTCCTTGGTGAGTGCGAGTCCCTTTTCGCCTGCGGCCTCCTGGTACCAATTGGCGAGACAATTGCGGCAGAAGCCCGCTAGCGTCATGAGATCGATGTTCTGCACGTCGGTTCTCTGTCTCAGATGGGCGACGAGCCTGCGGTAGGCCGCGGCCTCGAGCTGGATTTCGGTGGCGGGATCGATCTTGCCCATCGCTGGCTCCTCTCTAAGCGGCGCCGACGGCCCCGCAATCAATCCGTGTACGAACCATAGCGGCGCACGAAACCGAGCTCGCGCCTGACATGCTCGTGCGCAAGAAGCCGGCGCAGCACGCCTGCGAGCCGCTCGCCCCACTCCTGTTGGCCGTGCTGGTCGCGGATCAAATCCTGCCGGATCTCGACGATGGCATGGGCGAGGCCGCGCATGGTCCCGTGCCGCCACATCGAGTCGCCCTTGAGGTGGCCGGAGTAAGGCTCGTTCTCGCCCACGACCAGCCCCCGCTCGGCCACGAGAGCCTCGAGCAATGGCCGGGCCAGCCTCGGATCCTTGTCCCACAAGACGGCGGCGTGCCAGGGTCTCGAACAGCCCTTCCACATGTGCGTGTAGCTGTGAATCGACAAGAGCGCGGGGGGCAAGCCGGCGGCGAGAGCCTCGCCGATCAGCCCCTCGATGGCGGCGTGGTAGGGCTCGTAATAGAGCCGGATGCGCTGGTCGCGCTCGGCCGCATCGAGCTGCCGGTTGCCGGTGACGATAGCGCCGTCCGAAAGTCGCATGATGAGCGTGGGATCGTCGAGGCCGCGATTGACGTCGATCAGAAGACGCGAGTAGCGCGTCAAGACCGCGGGCGCTCCGAGCGCCGCCGCAAGGCGCCGCGTCACCGCCGCCGCGCCGACGTCGTAGGCAATGTGGCGCTCGAGCTCGGACGCGGCGAGACCCAGCGTGCCATAGCCGGGCGGAAAGGCGTTGCCGGCGTGGTCGCAAAGGATCACGACGCCGGCGTCGAGACGCCCGGAAAGGATCGTGTAGGTCTCGGCGTCTGAGCCGGCCACGACTGCGGCCGGTTCGGGTCCGACGGACTCTTGCATTTCGAGACTATAGACGGGTGCCGGCACGCTTTCCAACACGCAGGAAGGGTGTGGGATTGTACCTCAATGCCGCCGTTTTCGTGGACAACAACGCTGCGTCATCGCTGCGCAGAATCCGGCGCTCGACAGACGCGCCACCGCTCTGGCACCATCTAAGCTCAATCGTACCCCCTTGAGCATACCCGCACCGGAGCCACCCCGTGCGCCTTGAGACGAAAGAGCGGCGACAACCCGTGCCCGGTGCCCTGACTGCATCGAGATTCGCAGCCTTCCTACTCGCCGCGGCGACGGCGCCCGTGGCGCATGCCGATCTCAAGCTCTGCAATTCGACCGCGAGCCGGATCGGCATCTCGATCGGCTACCAGGACGCCAACGGCTGGGCCACGGAGGGCTGGTGGAACCTTGCCTCGCAAACCTGCGAGACGCTGCTCAAAGGCGCCGTCCCGAGCCGCTTCATCTATGTGCATGCCGTCGACTACGACCGCGGCGGAGAGTGGGCGGGGTCGAATTTCATGTGCACGGCCGACAAGTCGTTCGCCATCCGGGGTGTTCAGGATTGTCCGAAACGCGGCTATAAGCCCACCGGCTTCTTTGAAGTCGACACCGGAGAGGCACAGGAGTGGACGGTTCGCCTCACCGATCCCGAAGCTCAAGGGGCGAAAGGAAAATGAGGCGCAACCGGCGGGTCAAGATCGTCGCGACTCTTGGCCCCGCATCCTCCGCACCCGAGACGATCGAGCGCATCTTCTTTGCCGGTGCGGATGTGTTCCGCATCAACATGAGCCATTCGAGCCGCGAGGCGGCACGGTCGCTCGCCGGCATCGTGCGCGAGGTCGGCGCCAAGCACCGTCATCCGATCGGCATCCTGTGCGATCTGCAGGGACCCAAGCTTCGCGTCGGGGACGTCCACGGCGGCCGCGTGTTTCTGAACGAAGGCGCTATTTTCCGCTTCGACCGCAACCCGGACTTGGGCACGGCGGATCGCGTCTTCCTGCCGCACTCGGCAATCTTCGAGGCCGCCGAGCCTGGCCACAGGCTTCTGATCGACGACGGCAAGATCCGCATGCGCGTCCTCGAACGGCGGCCGGATGCGGTTGTCGCCGAGGTCGTCACCGGAGGGGCGCTCGCGAGCCGCAAGGGGCTCAGCCTGCCCGATACGCTCCTGGCGATCGGTCCGCTCACCGAGAAGGACCGGACCGACCTCGACTGGGGCCTCGACATCGGCGCCGACTGGATCGCGCTGTCCTACGTCCAGCGCGCCGACGACATCATCGAGGCGAAGCGATTGATCGACGGGCGCTCCGCCGTGATGGTCAAGATCGAGAAGCCGTCGGCCATCGAGGACATCGACGGCATCATCTCCGCAGGCGACGGTTTCATGGTCGCGCGCGGCGATCTCGGGGTCGAGATGCCGATCGAGCGGGTACCTGGCCTGCAGAAGCAGATCACCCGCAAGGCGCGAAGCGCCGGAAAGCCGATCATCGTCGCGACCCAGATGCTCGAGAGCATGACCTCTTCGCCGATGCCGACGCGCGCCGAGGTCTCCGACGTCGCCACCGCCGTGTTCGACGGGGCGGATGCCGTGATGCTGTCGGCCGAGTCGGCGATCGGCCAATTCCCCGTCGAGGCGATCCAGATGATGGACCGCATCGCGATCGAGGTCGAAAGCGACCCGAGCTACGACACTCTCGTCCACGCAACGCAGCTCGTCCCCCAGCCGACCGGGGCCGACGCCATCGCCGCCGCCGCCCATGCGATCGCCGGCACGGTCAACGTGGCCGCGATCCTGTGCTACACGGCCACCGGATCGACGGCGCTGAGGGTCGCTCGCGAGCGCCCCAACCTTCCCGTCATCGGGCTGACACCGGTTGTCCGGACGGCCCAGCGGCTGGCGCTGGTCTGGGGCCTCCAGGCGGTGCTGACAAGCGATCCGGAGGACCTGTCCGACATGGTGCGCAAGGCCTGCCGCATTGCCTTCGACGAAGGCTTCGTACGGCCGGGCGACAGCGTGGTGATCACGTGCGGGGTGCCGCTCGGCTCGCCGGGCACGACCAACATGATCCGGCTCGCCTTCGTCGACGAGCTCGGACTGCCCGACGGCCACAGCCCCGACGCTCTTCCGGTCGACGGCAAGGTGCCGGCCCGCCGCCCGGGCAAGCTCTCCATTCCTGGGCGATGACTCGCGCACCCTCGTGAATCGTTCGCGACGCTAGATCCCCTGGCCCTCGAGCTCGCGCGCAAGCTCGTCCAGCGCCTGTTTCGCCCCCGCTGCGTTAGGGTGCACGGCGAGCAGCCTCTGGTACGCCTCGGATGCGGCGTTCC
Source organism: Hyphomicrobiaceae bacterium (assembly GCA_035283385.1). GTDB lineage: Bacteria > Pseudomonadota > Alphaproteobacteria > Rhizobiales > Hyphomicrobiaceae > Hyphomicrobium_C. The sequence continues at coordinate 20,493 of DATETZ010000143.1, read as the reverse complement.
TCTCGCCGATCTCGCGCAGGATCTGGGCCAAGCCCTCGAGCGCCTTATAGTGATTGGGCTCGAGTGCGAGCACGCGCCTCAGGTCGCCGAGGGCGCGCTGGTAATCGTTGCGCAGGTAGTGAATGTAGGCGCGCCTATTCCAGCCTTCGGCGAAATCGGGCTGCAGCTCGACCGCGACGTTGAGAAGCCTCATGGCGAGCTCCGTCTTTTCCGACGCCGCCGCCGAAATCGCCCGCTCCAACAACAGGTCGGCGGTCGGACTGCCCGAAGAGAGCCAGAGCTGCTCGATGGAGCGGGTGATCGGCTCGGCGGCTTCCGCGCTCGGGGCGGCAGCCAAGCTCCGATAGAGGCTTTCGAGGAGCTTGGCGCGCTCGGCGGGCGTCGCGGGCGCGGGCTCGCCGGAGCCCTGCGGCGCGGGCTTGTCGCCGGGCGCGGCCAAGCCTGCTCGCGCCGGCCAGCCAAGCGCTCCCGCGGCGAGGACCGCGAACAGGGCAACGCCAACGAGGGCCCGTGTCGTTCGCATGATCGTCAAGACCGCCTTCGCATTGACGTGCCCGCAGCTCCTTCACACGCGAGGCCCAGGCCGTCCGGGCGGCAGGGACGGGGGGAATTGGAACGTGGGGCGCGAGCCGGCGCGGGTCAACCCTGCCGCGCCTTGAAACGGCGGTGTGTCTTGTTGATGATGTAGACGCGGCCCTTGCGCCGGACGATGCGATTGTCGCGGTGGCGCGAGCGCAACGATTTCAAGGAGTTTCTGACTTTCATGATGACACCTGAGCCGAGGGGCAGCGCGCGGATGGTGGGCACTAGAGGGATCGAACCTCTGACCCCTACCATGTCAAGGTAGTGCTCTACCGCTGAGCTAAGTGCCCATCCCGGCCACGAGCGCGAATTCGACAGCGCCACCCTATAGAGGCATTGGCGGAGGGTGGCAAGCTGCCGAGCGAGCCGCGAGGGTCACATCTCGATTGAGTGCTACGCCGCCAGCAGCCGCTCCACCTCGCGCACGAGATCCTTCAAATGGAACGGCTTGGAGAGCACGCGCGCATCGTTCGGGGCTGCATCGTTGTTGAGCACCACGGCGGCGAAACCGGTGATGAACATGATCTTCAAGTCCGGGTCGAGCTCGCTCGCGCGCCGCGCGAGCTCGATGCCGTCCATCCTCGGCATCACGATGTCAGTCAGGAGCAGCGTGAACGGCTCCTCCTTGAGGCGCTCAAAGGCCTCCTCGCCGTTGGCGAACGCGATCACGTCATAGCCGGCCTTACCGAGCGCGCGCTCGAGGAACCCGCGCATCGACTCGTCGTCCTCCGCCAGGAGAATGCGGCACGTGGGCAATCTGGACGGTTTGGCTGTCATGAGGCTCCCGACGCGAACGAGCTTAGCGGAGACGGGGGTAGGTGCCATAGGAATCTGACGCGAGTTTGGTAAACGGAGGATGAAGCCCGCCCGCACGCCAGCCCCGGGCGCCCGCCATGAGGGCCGAAAAGCGGTGCCGGGGAAGATTTCCACGATCTCCCCTGCCCGCGCCCTTGCTCCACGTGGACAGGATCGGGCAGCCTTGGCACACTTGCGCCATCGTTGGGGACCGCGCCCGGCCCACCGGAACAGCGGTTTCTGGCGACCTAAAGTCACACCAGCCACGAACAGGCCCAATCGTGACCGAACTCGACCCTCCCTTCACGGTCTACGCTCCCGCCCGCCAGACGGCGCCGTTCGTCTTCTGCTCGCCGCACTCCGGCCGCGCCTACCCGGACCATTTCCTGGCCCAGTCGCGATTGGATCCGCTGACGCTCAGAAAATCGGAGGACTGCTTCGTCGATGAGCTATTCTCCGGCGTCGCCCCGCTCGGCGCCCCTCTGATTGCGGCGCGCTTCCCGCGCGCCTACCTCGACGTCAATCGCGAGCCCTATGAGCTCGACCCCGAGCTGTTCTCCGAGCCGCTCCCCGACTTCGCCAATACGCAGTCGGTCCGGGTCGTCGGCGGGCTCGGCACGATCGCCCGCATCGTTGCCGACGGGGAGGAGATCTACCGTTCCCGGCTGCCGCTCGCGACAGCGCTCGAGCGCATCGACCGGCTCTACGTGCCGTTTCATGCCGCCCTGGCCCGGCTCATCGAGAGCACGCGAAAGCGGTTCGGTTACGCGATCCTCGTCGATTGCCATTCGATGCCGTCCGCCCTCATGGCTCAAGCGGGCGGACCGCGCCCGGACTTCGTGGTCGGAGACCGGTTCGGCGCCTCCTGCGACGGCAAGCTCACGCGCGGTCTCAAGGACGCCATCGCCGGCCTCGGCTACGACATCCAGCTCAACCGCCCCTATGCCGGCGGCTATATTACCGAGCACTACGGACGACCGCATCGCGGTGTGCATGCCGTGCAACTGGAGATCAACCGCGGCCTCTATCTCGACGAAAGCACGATGAGTGCCTCGCTCGGGTACTCGAAGCTCGAAAAAAACCTGACCTCTCTCGCCGCGCGCCTGTTCGTGGAGCTGCCGTCAGCTATTGAGCGCCGTGCGGCGGCCGAGTGAGGCGGCTTCGCCCATCGAGGTTCGATCTGTCTTCTGTTCGCTGGCACAAGGCCGATCGCGGAAAGCTGTGGCTGCCGCCCGGGTGGTCGCGGGCGAATTCAGGATGGATGGCACCACCGATCGAGGTCAGGAGGCGCGCCGTTCTGGCTGCTGCAGCAGCTGGGGAGGATGTTGCATCGCGAAAGAGGGCGACGCGATGCCGCCGCGACCGAGGGACCGGTCTCGCGGTTGGCCGGCGGAGCGCCCTTGCGGGCCGGAGCTGTTCGAGGAAAAATGGGCCGTCCGGGTTTCGGACGGCCCAAGTCTAGGGAGGAAACGCCCAAGGAGGGCTACGACAGGCGATCGCTCGCTGATGTCGCATTGCAAAATTTAGTGTGCGCCGCAAAAGAGCTCAATTGCGATTTCTGCAAGCCTGCTATTACCGGGGCGGATAGCGGTGCAGCGGTGGGCGCCGGCCTAGAGCCGGCACAGTCAAGATCCCGCGGCTGGCGGACCTGAAAGTAAAAAAGGCCGTTCGACGAAACGAACGGCCCAAGTCTAGGGAGGAAACGCCCGTAGTGGGCTACGGTATCGAAGAAGTGCTCTTCCGAACCGCATTTGGTGATATGCCCCTGTTCGGGGCGACCAGCAACCAGACCTTGGTCTACTCACAGTCTTTCAAGTGGATATGATGCAGCTAAGACACACTACAACTCACGAGCTGCAACAATTATTCGAGTGGATTGTATCTGCACGATTTTTCATCATGAGCGTTTACGAGAACGTGGCGCGTTCAACTCGATCCGCAGGCCGGCGCCTGTGAAGAACTCGTCTTCGCCAACCTTTAATATGCTGTTGAACTCGGCGCATATTCTGGCCGACCACGCCGGCCGGGCGGTTCTACCTTACTTTCGGCGGCGAATTGCTGTGGATAACAAGGGAGCGGGAGGGGCATTTGATCCGGTGACACGAGCCGACCGGGCGGCCGAGCGCGTGATTTTGCGCGCGATTGCGACGGCCTGGCCGGACCATGGCGTCATCGGGGAGGAATTCGGCGCGCGCCGCCCGGCCGCCCGCTTGCGCTGGTTCATCGACCCCATCGACGGAACTCGCGCCTTCATTGCGGGCGCGCCCATGTGGGGCATCCTGATTGGCCTCATGGACGGCGAGGAGCCGCTGCTCGGCGTTATGGACCAGCCGTTCACCAGGGAGCGCTTCTGGTCCGGCCCGCGCAGCTCTCATTTGCGAAGCGCCGGCGGACGGAGCCGCCGGATCAGGACCCGCAACGGCACCCGCATCGGCGACGCCATCCTCATGACGACCGATCCCGACCTTTTCACGAGCGGGGCCGAGAGCGAGGCGTTCGGCCGGGCGAAAGCCGCCGCACGCCTGACCCGCTACGGCGGCGACTGCTACGCCTACTGCCTCCTCGCCTGCGGGTTCGTCGATTTGGTGATCGAGGCCGGCCTCAAGCCTCACGACGTCGTCGCCTTGATCCCCATCATCGAGCGTGCCGGGGGTTGCATCACCACCTGGGATGGCGGGCCGGCAAGCTCAGGAGGCCGCATCGTCGCCGCAGGCGATCGCAGACTGCACGAGGCGGCGCTGAAGCTGCTCTCCCGTTGAGACCGCGAAGCCTCATGCGACGGCTTCGGTCACGCCCGTATAAGCGTCGAAAGCGGCCCAGAAGCGAAGGCGGATGCTGTCGCGTTCCTGCAGGATCTCGTGGCGCGAGCCAGGCAGGAGGATCTGCGTGCCAACTTTGAGGCGAACGCCGAACTCCTCGATGGCGCGCGTCGAGACGATCTGATCGTTGCCGGCCGCGAACAGCAGCATCGGCACCTGAACCGAAACGGCATACAGCGGATCGGAGATGAGGCTCAGCGAACGGTAGGCCGCCCGCAGCCAGCCGATGGTCGGCGATCCGAGAGCGAGCTGCGGCGCCAGCTCGAGAACGGCTTTGTTGCGCGACCACCGCTCACGGTCCGAGGTCAGAGCGTTGCCCTCGAAATCCACTTGCTCCTCGGGCTCGTCCGAGCCGCCGGGGACGTAGAGCGTCGACAAGCCGAGAAACCCGGCTGCCTCCACATAAAGGCGTGCGGCGCGCTGCGAATAGCCGACCTTGGCATCGGCAAACGCCATCATCGGCGCCGACAACACCATGCGCTCGAACCAGGAGCCCGGCTGGCCCGCATTGCGCAACAGGATGTTGGCCCCCATGGAATGGGCGAGCGCAATGAACGGCGGGGGACAGTCCGGCAGCACGATCTCCTTCATAAACCTGAACAGATCCTTGTCGTAGGCGGCGAAGTCCTGCACATGGCCCTTGCGCGGGTTGGCGAGCTGACGCTGGGATCCGCCCTGGCCGCGCCAATCAATGGTCGCGACCGCGAACCCGCGCCGGCGCAGGTCCGCGATCACCTCGAAATATTTCTCGATGAATTCGCCCCGTCCATTGAACAGGCATATCGTGCCCCGCCGCGGCCCCCGCGTGGCCTCCCAGCGCGCGAAGCGCAGCTTTGCGCCGTCATAGCCGGGCAGTGTGCCGACGACAGCCCCGCCCGGCACCGGGTTCTTCGCCAGCGATACGAGTTCCATCGGTCCCCCTGCTGTCGCCGATCGAACGCCCGCGACGGCCTGCGCGGCACCCTAAAACATGATCGTCTCGGATGGAATCATCCGAGACGTGAACCACGCTCTAAATCATGACTTTAGACCATGATCGACGCGTCAGACCGAGTGGGTCTGACGCGATCATGGCCTAGCATATGCGGCTCGGGCATCGGAAGCAGGTACGGCGCAGGAATCGCGGACTTAATAGTCGCGGTCGTAGCGTTCGGGACCCGGCTCGTAAGACCCGAAATGGCGCAGGCGGGCGGGACGGGCGGCGATAACCTCGCCCGTGCAGCGGTCCACCTTCAGCTCAAAAAGCCGCCCGGAGGGGCGGTAGGCTTGGACGATCGCAACCTCGCCGGCGAGGTCGAGACGATGCAAGCCGCTCCAGCCCTCGGCCCGCAGCCGATGCCTGATCTGCCAGCGCGGAATGCACAGCTCGGCCCCCCGCCGCGGAGCGTCGCCAAAGCGCGGCGGAAGCGGTGGATAGGGGCCGTCCTTGAACGAGCCGTGCCGGGGATACGGCGCTTCTTCGTCGTCCGGCTCATAGCTGTAGCGCCCGCCGTCGCCCTCGTTGTAGTAACCCGGCGGCTGCCGGTCGTAGCCGTCATAGCGGGAATCATCGTAGGGAGCCTCTGCACCCGGCGGGTAGCCCTCCCCGAGATCGGCCGCTGATGCCACGGGAGCCGAGGCAAGGGTAAAAACGGCGATTACGCTCGCCGTGAGCGCACGTGCTGACATGGTCCTCTCCTTGACTTTCACGCTCGATGACAAATCACGAGACGAAGCATGACAAGTGAATGCCCCTCCGAGGCCATGGTCGGCCCGCGAACATGAACGGCAGATGAAGGGCGCGAATTTCCCCTTGCCGTCGCACAACTTGGCATTCCGGTGTGGCGCCTGGGCCGCCCCCGATCTCCACCCCTTGAACGAGCCCAACCGTGCCCTAAATGAGCCGGTGCGCACGCCTCCTCGAGGGTGCGCACACCGCAAACGGCCAGGCCCTCGAGGGCAGGCCATCCACATGTCGCTTCCTCAGGAGGATATGTCATGCGACACTTCGATTTTTCCCCCCTCTATCGTTCGACCATCGGCTTCGACCGGCTGGTGCAGCTGCTCGACAGCGTGACCGGCCTCGACACCGAGACCGCCTACCCGCCCTACAACATTGAGCGCCTCGCCGAGAACGAGTACCGCATCACGATGGCGGTCGCGGGCTTCGCCCCTGGCGATCTCAAGGTCGAGGTCAAGGAGAACACCCTCTCCGTCCGCGGCGAGAAGAAGGCCGGCGAGAGCGAGAGCGATCGCCAGTACCTGCATCGAGGCATTGCCGCGCGCAGCTTCGAGCGCCGGTTCCAGCTCGCCGACCACGTCGAGGTGAAGGGCGCCGACGTGAAGGACGGCCTGCTCAACGTCGACCTCGTCCGCAACCTCCCGGAGCGGATGAAGCCGCGCACGATTTCGATCGGCGGCGCATCCGAGACCAAGCAAATCGAGGCGACCGCTTAACGCGGGCTTGCCGAGAACAAGTGCAACGGTGCCGAGATGACGGCGGCGCATCGCGAGGTGCGCCGCCGTTCCCGCGCCTCCTATCCGACATCGGCAGGGCCCGCCGCCCACGCAAATCCCGCCGATTTCATCAGCTTTCCCGCTTGTGCGGCGGGGCAAAATCTGCAACATACACAAAGAAAAGGTCAGTAATCCTGTCCTTTATACGCGGCTGATGAACGGGCGGCGCGCTATTCTTTTGCGACCGGCCCTGGAGCGCGCCTAAGATTGGATTCTGAGTTGGAGCACGAGCCCCGCGCGCGATTCGCCGTGCGGTAACGAGGCCAAGGATGAGCAAGAACCCGCAACGGACGAGCGTCGACCGGCGCCCCGAGGCGCAGGGTCTCTTCGATCCCGCCTTCGAGCACGACGCTTGCGGCGTGGGCTTTATCGCCGACCTCAAGGGGCGGAAATCGCACAAGATCGTCAGCGATGCTCTCGGCATGCTCTGCAATCTCGAGCACCGGGGCGCGGTCGGCGCGGACCCGTTGGCCGGCGACGGCGCCGGCATCCTCATTCAGATCCCGCACGCCTTCCTCGCCGACGAATGCCGGAAGCTCGGCTTCACGCTGCCTGGGCCCGGTCTCTATGCGGTCGGCCACATCTTCATGCCGCAGGATGGACGCCTCATGGCGCATTGCGAGCGCGTGTGGGAGCGCATCCTGAAGGAAGAGGACCTCGACCTGATCGGCTGGCGCACGGTGCCGGTCGACAACTCGCGCCTGTCGGAGATGGTGCGCGCGACCGAGCCGGTGCACCGCCAGGTGTTCGTCGGCCGGCCGAAGTCTGTCACCGACCAGGACGAGTTCGAGCGGCGCCTCTATCTCACGCGAAAGGTCGTCTCGAACGCGGTCTATAATGCTTATAAGGGCCGTGACATCGGCCACTACACTGTCAGCCTGTCGAGCCGCACGCTGGTCTATAAGGGGATGTTCCTCTCCGACCAGGTGAAGGCCTACTACAGCGACCTCTCCGATCCGCGCATCGTCTCGGCAATGGCGCTGGTCCACCAGCGCTTCTCGACCAATACGTTCCCGTCGTGGAAGCTCGCGCACCCCTACCGCATGGTCGCGCACAACGGCGAGATCAACACGCTGCGCGGCAACGTCAACTGGATGGCGGCGCGCCAGGCTTCGGTCTCCTCGCCGCTGTTCGGAGCCGACATCGGCAAGCTGTGGCCCATCTCCTACGAAGGCCAGTCGGACACCGCCTGCTTCGACAACGCCCTCGAGTTCCTGACCATGGGCGGCTACAGCCTCGCGCACGCCGCGATGATGCTGATTCCGGAGGCGTGGGCCGGCAACCCGCTCATGGATTCGAAGCGCCGCGCCTTCTACGAGTACCACGCGAGCCTCATGGAACCGTGGGACGGCCCGGCCGCCATGGCGTTCACCGACGGCCGCCAGATCGGCGCCACGCTGGACCGCAACGGGCTCCGGCCCGCGCGCTACTTCGTGACCAAGGACGGCATGGTGGTCATGTCGTCGGAGGCAGGCGTGCTTAAGGTGCCGGAGGAGATGATCGTCAAGAAGTGGCGCCTACAGCCGGGCAAGATGCTGCTCATTGATCTCGACAAGGGGCGCATCGTCTCGGACGAGGAATTGAAGGCCGAGCTCGCCTCCAAGCTGCCTTACGAGAGCTGGGTCAAGCGCACCCAGATCATGGTGTCCGGCTTGCCGCTGCCGGCCAAGAAGGTGCCGGCGCGGCCGACCAATGTCAGCCTCTTGGACCTCCAGCAGGCCTTCGGCTACACGCAGGAAAGCTTGAGGTTCCTGATGGCGCCGATGGCGGCCAAGGGCGAGGAGGCGGTCGGCTCGATGGGCAACGACACGCCGATCTCGGCGCTGTCCTCGAAGCCCAAGCTCCTGCACACGTATTTCAAGCAGAACTTCGCGCAGGTCACGAACCCGCCGATCGATAGTATCCGCGAGGAGCTCGTCATGAGCCTCGTGAGCTTCATCGGCCCGCGGCCCAATCTCCTCGATCTCGAGGGCAACTCGAAGCTGAAGCGGCTCGAGGTCGCCCAGCCGATCCTGACCAATGAGGATCTCGAGCGCGTGCGCCAGATCGGCAAGGTGAAGGACAACCACTTCTCCTCGATCACGATCGACATCACCTATCCGGCCGAGAACGGGCCGGCCGGCATGGGTCCGGCGCTCGATGTCGTGTGCGCGGAGGCAGAGGAGGCCGTGCGCTCGAAGGACTACAACATCATCATCCTGTCGGACCGTGCGATGGGTCCCGACCTGATACCGATCCCGTCGCTGCTCGCGACCTCGGCCGTCCACCACCACCTGATCAAGCAGGGCTTGAGGACGTCGGTCGGTCTTGTCGTCGAGACCGGCGAAGCCCACGAGGTGCACCAGTTCTGCACGCTCGCGGGCTACGGCGCGGAGGCGATCAACCCCTATCTCGCCTTCGACACGCTCGAGGCGATGCTGCCCGAGCTCGGCGGCGAGCTCACGTCGGAGGACGTCAAGAAGAGGTACATCAAGGCGATCGGCAAGGCGATGCTCAAGGTCATGGCCAAGATGGGCATCTCGACCTACCAGTCCTATTGCGGCGCACAGATCTTCGACGCCGTCGGCCTGCGCTCGAGCTTCGTCAACAAGTACTTCACCGGCACGCACACGCAGATCGAGGGCGTCGGGCTTCGCGAGATCGCGCGCGAGACCGCAGAGCGGCACGCGGCCGCGTTCGGCAACGCGCCGGTGCTCGCCAACGCGCTCGACGTCGGCGGCGAGTATGCCTATCGCGTCCGCGGCGAAGCGCACATGTGGCGCCCGAACGTCGTCGCCGACCTGCAGCACGCCGTGCGCGGCACCGACAATAAGGACGCCATCGCCGGCAAGATTCCGCAGAAGTACCGGGACTTTGCCCGCGCCATCAACGATCAGTCCGAGCAGCTCATGACCATGCGCGGCATGTTCCGCATCCGCTCGGCCGAGAGCATGGGCAGGAAACCGGTGCCGCTCGAGGAGGTCGAGCCGGCCAAGGAGATCGTCAAGCGCTTCTCGACCGGCGCCATGAGCTTCGGCTCCATCTCGCGCGAAGCGCACACCACGCTCGCCATCGCCATGAACCGGATCGGCGGCAAGTCGAACACGGGCGAGGGCGGCGAGGAGGCGGACCGCTACAAGCCGCTGCCCAATGGCGACAGCATGCGCTCGGCGATCAAGCAGGTCGCCTCGGGCCGCTTCGGCGTCACCACCGAGTACCTCGTCAACTCGGACATGATGCAGATCAAGATGGCGCAAGGGGCCAAGCCCGGAGAGGGCGGCCAGCTCCCCGGGCACAAGGTCGACAAGACCATCGCGCGCGTGCGCCATTCGACGCCTGGCGTCGGGCTCATCTCGCCGCCGCCGCACCACGACATCTACTCGATCGAGGATCTCGCGCAGCTGATCTTCGATTTGAAGAACGCCAACCCCGCCGGGAAGGTGTCGGTGAAGCTCGTGTCCGAGGTCGGCGTCGGCACGGTCGCTGCCGGCGTCGCGAAGGCGCGCGCCGATCATGTGACCATCGCCGGCTTCGAAGGCGGCACGGGGGCTTCGCCGCTGACCTCGATCAAGCATGCCGGAAGCCCATGGGAGATCGGCCTCGCCGAGACGCACCAAACGCTGGTCATCAACCGCTTGCGCGGGCGCATCGCGGTGCAGGTCGACGGCGGGATCAGGACCGGCCGCGACGTCGTGGTCGGCGCGCTCCTGGGCGCGGATGAGTTCGGCTTCTCGACCGCGCCCTTGATCGCCGCCGGGTGCATCATGATGAGGAAGTGCCACCTCAATACCTGCCCGGTCGGAGTGGCGACCCAGGACCCGGTGCTGCGCGCCAGGTTCCAGGGCAAGCCCGAGCACGTCATCAACTTCTTCTTCTTCGTCGCCGAGGAGGCGCGCGAGCTGATGGCGGCCATGGGCTTCAGGACCTTCAGCGAGATGATCGGCCAGACCGATTTCCTGAACAAGGACCGGGCGATCGACCATTGGAAGGCCAAGGGCCTCGACTTCTCGAAAATCTTCTACAAGCCCGCCGCGCCGGAGGGCGTTGCGGTCTACAATTGCGAGCGCCAGAACCACGGGCTCGAGAAGGTATTGGACAACAAGCTGATCGAGCTCGCCAAGCCCGCGCTCGAGGCGAAGCGGCCCGTGAAGCACGACCTCGAGGTCAAGAACACGGATCGCACGATCGGCGCCATGCTCTCGGGCGAGATCGCGCGCCGTCATGGTCACGCCGGTCTCGCCGAGGACACGATTTGGCTGACGCTGAACGGGACCGCGGGGCAGAGCTTCGGGGCCTGGGCCGCGCACGGGCTCACCTTGGATCTCGTCGGCGAGGCCAACGACTACGTCGGCAAGGGGCTCTCGGGCGGCAAGCTCATCGTGCGGCCGAACGCGCGGTCGGCGATCAAGCCCGAGGACAGCATCATCGTCGGCAACACCGTGCTCTATGGCGCGATTGCCGGCGAGTGCTATATCCGCGGCGTGGCCGGCGAGCGCTTCGCGGTGCGCAACTCCGGCGCCTGTGCGGTGGTCGAGGGCACGGGCGACCACGGCTGCGAATACATGACGGGGGGCAGCGTCGTCGTGCTGGGGCCCACGGGGCGCAACTTCGCGGCCGGCATGTCGGGCGGCATCGCCTATGTTCTCGACGAGACGGGCTCATTCGAGAGCCACCTCAACAAGGAGATGGTCGAGCTCGAGGAGATCGTCGCCAATGCAGCCCTCATCGAGCGCCTCGCCAAGACCAACGGCGAGGTCGCAAACCGGCCGCTGGCCGAGGTCATGGTCGACATGCGCGAGCAGGATGCCGAACGCCTCCATGCCCTCATCGTGCGCCATGCGCATTACACGAACTCGGCGAAAGCCAAGCTCATCCTTTCCGACTGGGCGGCCTGGCTGCCGAAGTTCAAGAAGGTGATGCCGGTCGAGTTCCGCCGCGCGCTGGCCGATCTCGCCAAGGCCAGCGCCCAACCGGAACCCGCCCTCGCGGCCGGCGCCGCAAAGGGCTGATGATCGGTGTCCGACCCTCTGCGTCAGACACGAGGAATGCGACGGTTCCTATTTCTATCTGGTGTCAGATCCGGAGAGTCTGACACTTGTGTGTTGACGAGACGCTGATGGGCAAGCCGACCGGATTTCTGGAGTTCGAGCGCACCGACCGCACATACGAGCCGGTCGAGGCGCGCGTCAAGCATTGGCACGAGTTCTATGTGCCGCTTCCGCAGCCCGAGGTCAAACGGCAGGCCGCGCGCTGCATGGACTGCGGCATCCCCTATTGCCATACCGGCTGCCCGGTCAACAACCAGATCCCGGACTGGAACGACCTCGTCTGGCGCGACGACTGGAAAACGGCGGCGGACAACCTGCATTCCACGAACAACTTCCCTGAGGTGACCGGGCGCGTCTGCCCGGCGCCGTGCGAAGCCGCCTGCACCCTCAACATCGACGACAACCCGGTCACGATCAAAACCATCGAATGCGCGATCGCGGACCGTGCCTTCGAGGAAGGCTGGGTCGCGCCGCAGCCGCCCGAGAGAAAAACCGGCAAGAGAGTGGCCGTCGTCGGCTCGGGGCCGGCGGGCCTCGCCGCCGCCCAGCAGCTCGCGCGCGCCGGCCACGAGGTGCACGTCTACGAGAGGAACGCGCGCCCCGGCGGCCTGCTGACGTACGGCATTCCCGACTTCAAGATGGAGAAGTCGATCGTCGCCCGGCGCGTCAAACAGATGGAGGCCGAGGGCGTGACGTTCCACTGCAACATGCATGTCGGCAAGGATGTGCTGGCCAAGGAGCTCGAGGGGAAGCATGACGCGGTCCTCCTCGCCATGGGCTCCGAGGCCCCGTTCGATTTTTTCGCCAGGTGCCCGGGGCGCGACCTCGACGGCATCCATTACGCCATGGAGTTCCTGCCGCAGCAGAATAGGCGCGTCGCCGGCGAGCCGATGGCCCCCGGCACGCGCGAGATCAGCGCCAGCGGCAAGCACGTCATCGTCATCGGCGGCGGTGATACGGGGTCGGACTGCATCGGCACCTCGTTCCGCCAGGGCGCCCGCTCGGTAACCCAGCTCGAGATCATGCCGAAACCGCCCGAGCACGAGAACAAGGCTCTTTCCTGGCCGCACTGGCCGGTCAAGCTCAGGGTCTCCTCGAGCCAGGCCGAGGGCGCGCACGTCGAATATTCGATCTCGACCACGGGCTTCTCGGGCGAGGGGGGCCGCGTCAAGAAGCTGCACTACACGCACGTCGATTCCAAGCTGCAACCGGTCCCGGGCACGGACGGCGCGCTCGACGCCGACCTGGTGCTGTTCGCCATGGGCTTTGCGGGACCCGTCGAGAACGACGTGGTCGGCGAGCTCGGGCTAACGGTGGTGGCGCGCGGGCGCTTCAAGGGTCTCGACGCGAATGAAAGAGATTACAGGCTGCCGGGCGGCCGCAGGCTGTTCGCCGCGGGCGACATCCGCCGTGGCCAGTCGCTCGTCGTGTGGGCGATCCGCGAGGGGCGCCAGGCGGCGGCGGCCATCGACACATTCCTGATGGGGAAGACGAGCCTGCCGCGGTAGAGCGCCTGGACATCGCACGCGAATGGGATCAATCTAGCAGCATGAACGCGCTGCTTAGGTCGCCAGAGATTTTCGAAACGGACATCACCGCCGTTTTCGGCCGCTGGCGCCGGTTCGGGCTGGATGGTCCCGTTTACGAGATTCTCGAAGATCGCGCTCGTCCCTCCGAGCGTGGGCCGGTGGTCCGCGTGCGGGTAGTCGAAACCGGTGAGGAGCTCGATTACCGGCTCGAAAGCCTGATGGGCGATCCTCAAGAGCGCTGATGTTTGCCATTGCTTTCGATCTCGTCGTTGCCCAGGTCGAACAACGGCACCCGAAAGGCGTTCCGCAAGCCTACAGCGAAATCCGACAGACCCTCGAGCGCTTCGGTTTTCAGCGCGTGCAAGGCAGTGTCTATGTGTGCGAGCGCGAGGACCTGGCGAACCTTTTCTCCGCCATGAATGCCTTGAAGGCCCTGCAATGGTTCGCTGGATGCGTCCGCGATATCCGCGCCTTCCGCATCGAGCAATGGTCGGACTTCACGAGCACCTTCAAATCCTGATCGGCTGAGCGGAGGCGAACCGAGCGCGCCGCGTCCGAGACACCTTGATGCCGGTCGATTGAAGCCGCACATTGCTGTCGATGGTGATCGTTGCAGAAGGCCAGTGAGGGCTCCAATGGACAAGCCGCCCGAGATCACGTTCCAGGGAATGGAGAAGAGCGCCGCGATCGAGGCGAAGATCGCCGAGAAGGTCGCCAAGCTCGAGAAGCACTTCGACCGCATGACCCATTGCCGGGTCGTCGTCGCCGCGCCGCACCGGCACTCGCACAAGGGAAAGATCTACAGGATCAAGATCGAGATCGGCGTGCCGGACCGGGCGCCCGTGGTGGTCACGCACGAGCCCGAGGTCAGTCGCGCCAACGAGGACCTCGTGACGGCAATACGGGATGCCTTCGACGCGGCGCGGCGCAGGCTCGACGACGCGGCCGCACGCTTGTCCGGCACCGCCAAGAACGAGCGCGGCCGCCGCCGCCCGTCGCCGGTGCGGACGTAGCGCGAGCGGCTGGGACCAGGCCGCGGCCAGCTGCCACGCTTGGAGCGTTTCCTCCCTATGGGACGCGCGCCGCCCGCTCGTCCTGGGCCGGCCCCCGGGTCAGTCATTATCTCCTTGGCGCGCCGGCTCGAGGCTGCTCCTTGTCCGGCGCGGACTTCGGAGCCGTGCCCGTCTCGAGGGGCTCGCTGTCGCCGGACGTCGCTTCGGCGGGGGCCTTGCCCCGCGGCCAGGACATGTCATCGGCGCGCCCCCGCTTGGGCGCAAGGCGCTCGCCCTTGAACAGGACACGGAAATACGGCGACTGGGCCGGCGATAGTCCGCGCCGTCCGCCGATCGTTCCGGCTGCGTTGGCCGGCGCGACCGTGCTCATCAGCGAGAGGCCGCCGGCGATCTGGTCGACGAGAACCTCGCCCATCTGCGACGGGCGGTCCGGGCTCTCGCGGCGCGTCACGAGTGCGACGACGGACGCCGGGATGGCCGGGCGCACGATGTCGAGGGTCACCACCTCCTCGCGGCCGGCCGGGTTCACGCCCTTGAAGCTGATCTTGCCGTTGTCGGCCTTCTGCTCGCCTGTCGTTGGGGCGGCCGATTGAGAGCCGGCCGTGGTGGCGGGCGACCCTGGGCCCCCCGGCTGAGCGGACTTGGTCTGAGCCCCCGTCGCAACCGGGCCGGAAGCCGGCGCGGCCAGTTTGGCCTTTTCCGGATTGATCTTCGCCTGCTCGGTCTCGCCGCCTGCCAGCGGAATCGACCGGTCGGCCTTGGCCTGAGTGAGGTCGCGCCTCAGGTCCCGCTCGACGAAGTGCGCGAGCTTGCGGTTGCCGGCGGTCGTGAAGTATACACCATCTCCTTCGCGCAAGAGGCGGATCTTGCCCGTGATGTCCGGGCCGTAGGGGCTGTAGCCGCCGGTCTCGTCGATGAACCCCGCGTGAGCATCGATGTATTTCACCCCGTTGAGATAAATGCGCTCGCGGATGATGTCGTTCATCATTTGCGCGTCCTGGTTGGCCTCGTAGCGGCGCACGTTTGGCAGCCCGACCCAATAGACGGCGGCGTTGTTCTTCTTGAGCAGCTTCATCAGCCGGTCGCCGCGCGAGGCATACTCGGCGCGCCATGGCTGCGACCCGACTTGCGCACGCTTGCCACTCGAATCCTTGACCGAGGCGCGGTCCCAGGCGCCGAGCATGACGATGGCAATGTGAATGGGCTCCTTCTGCAGATCTTCGTCGAGGCTCTGGAGCTTTTCTTGGAAATCGGGGCGCATCAGCCCGTTGATGAAATAGTGCTTGGTGCGGATCTGGAGGCGCGAGTCGCCGGCAAAGGCTTCGAGCAGGCCATCGAGAAGACCGTTGGCAAGGTCATCGCCGATGACGGCGAGGGTGTAGACGTCGCCGGCGGGAAACGGCGTGAGGTAGCTCGTGCCGAACCCCTCGTCCTCGGCCGCGCCAACGTGGGCCCGACCGCCGGCCGCGGCAACCAGCACTAAGATGAACAGTATCAGGCGAGCCGCCATAGACTCCTCACCCCCGCGCCGCAACCGGCCTCGGCGCCGGCGAGCCGGGCGGAGTGCTGACAAATCGCATCGCGCGGGACAATGCGTTCTCTTCTCCCACGGTCGGCCATTCTTGCCTCCCCGCCACCTCGACACAAGTCCAGAGCCGCTTCGGGCCGACTCGACCCATCCCGCTGTTCTATCCCACCGGGCTGTCCACGACAGCGGAAAATGATTCTAGTGTGGCGGTTCAGAAGTTCCGTTTTCCCTCGCGGCTGGGGCGTGAGGGAACTTCTGAACCAAAGCCATACTGGCAAATCTATGAGTCCAGTGTCCCTTTTGACCCCGAAGCTCGCAAACGCGAGTGCCGCAAGGTGTGTGCGAACTTCGGGTTGGGGACACTAGCGGCCACCGGCGCTCTGCAGATGCGCCACGAGCCGCTCGGACGGCCAGCAATCGACCTTGAGCTTGTTGGTCCGCTGATAGCGGCCGATGATCTGGCGTGTGTTGGAGCCGATCTTGCCGTCGATCTTCTCGATATCGTAGCCGTGCTCCTTGAGCCGCTTTTGGACCTCCTCGATCAGTTGCGTCTTCTGCGCGCCGGCGCTCCACGGGGTCGCGAAATCGCCCCCGCCCGCGATCCGGTCGGCAAGATTGCCGATGAAGATCGCGTAGAGATCCGAGGTGTTGTAGCGGCGGATCACCTTGTAATTCTCGAGCACCAGAAACGAGGGGCCGTAGGCGCCGGCCGGCGACATCAGATAGGCCTCGAGCCCGAGCTGGCTTTGCGTCCACGGCCGGTCTCCCGCCCGCACAAAACCGAGCCTGGCCCACTCGGCGATCGGACGCGCCTGCGTCGGCCCCTCGAGCGCGCAGTCGGATGTCGGGGGTATGCGCACCTCGTAGCCCCAGGTCTGGCCCGGCACCCACCCTTTGCCCCTGAGCTGGTGCGCGGCCGACGCGAGCGCGTCGGGCGCGGAGCGGAAGATGTCGGTCTTGCCGTCGCCGTCGAGATCATAGGCGTGCTCGAAATACTCCGACGGCATGAACTGGGTCAGCCCGACCGCGCCGGCCCACGACGAGCGCATGTCGCTGCGCTCGATGCCGGCTTCGAGCATCCTCAGCGCATGCAGGATCTCGTTGCGGAAAAGGTCCTTGCGCCGGCCGAGGTAAGCCTGCGTCGCGAGCACGCGGATCGCATCGTGGGGAAGCTTGTATTTGCCGAACGCCGTTTCGCGACCCCAGAGCGCGAGCACCGAGTAGCGGTCGACGCCGATCTCGCGCTCGATCTTGTCGAGGGCCGCCTTGTGGCGGACCGCCAGCGCCTTTCCGTCGGAAGCGAGCCGTGCAAGGTTAGCCTTGTTGAGATAATCCGAAGGGGGGCTCGTGAACTCGGATTGCCCGCGGCTGTCGGCGCGCTGCTCGCGCCCGGGGAGCAGAAGGTCGGGAAGCGAAAGGTCGGGCTCTAGGCCGTTGAACGCCGCGTCGAACGTCGCCCGCGAGACGCCGAGCGCGTTCGCTTCGGGCCACAGCGTCTCGATCCAGGCACGGAACGCCGGATCGGCATGCGCCGCGAGCGCCAGCATGAACAGGGCCGCGACGAGCCAAGCCGCGAGCGCGGCGCACCCGTCTCTCAGCCGGCCGCCGACAGGATTGGAAACCACGCCTCGCACCACCACGCCGCCCCGATTACTAGCCCGACTTTCTCACAGGCTCGCGGAGCGTCATCGCGCTGGCGCGCGCCCGCCCGCAAGGAGCGCGCCGAAAAGCGTAGCTCGCGCTTACGGTTGAGGCGCGCGACGCCGCGGGCGGCCGCGCCAGCGCGACCCGTCGTGTCGAAGACACGCCTTCGGCGTGATGGGCGGGGCGAACATGACGACAGAGTGCGTCGCAGCGCTTGACCGATGCGTGACATCGCTCTGCGCGCCGCTCCTGCTCTCTCGTCATGTTCGCCTCCGTGACGCCCGTGACCCTGTGAGAAAGGCGGGCTAGCGCCCCGGAGCGCGTCGCGAGCCCCGCAGCCGTCAAACGGTTCCGGGCCATAGGTGTTCGCGATTCGGGGCATTTTTGCGACCCTGGCCGGCCGAACGCCGTCTCAGGAGGCCTGCTTCAAGCGGTCCAGCTGCTCTTCCCAGGCCAGCGCGCTCGCGGCGATACGGTCGAGGTCGTCGTGCTGGGGCCGCCAGCCGAGGCATTCGCGAATCTTGTCGGATGCCGCAACGATCGTCGCCGGGTCCCCCGGGCGCCGGCCGGACAGGCGCACATCGAAGTCCCGGCCCGACGCCCGCTTCACGGCGCCGATGGCCTCGAGCACGGAATAGCCCTTGGAGTAGCCGCAGTTCATGACCTCCGACGGGCCGCCGTTCTGCAAGTGACCAAGCGCCGCCGCGTGCGCGCGCACGAGATCCGTGACATGGATGTAGTCGCGCACGCACGTGCCGTCGGGCGTGGGATAGTCGGTCCCGAACACCTCCATGTGGTCGCGTTTGCCGAGCGCGGTTTCGCACGCCACCTTGATCAGATGCGTCGCGCGCGGCGTCGACTGGCCTGACCGGCCCTTGGGATCGGCGCCGGCGACGTTGAAATAGCGCAGCGCGACATAGCGCAAATCGTGGGCCGCGGCCGTATCCCTCAGCATCCACTCGATCATGAGCTTGGAGGTGCCGTAGGGAGAGACGGGGTCGGGAAGGGCCGCCTCATCGACGGGGTTTTTCCTCGGATTTCCGTACACGGCCGCGGTCGAGGAGAAGATGAAGCTCCTCACGCCCGCCGCCACGGCGACTTCGATCAGCGCCCGCGATTTTACGGTATTGTTGTGGTAATAGCCGAGCGGATCGGCGACCGATTCCGGAACCACGATGGAGCCGGCGAAGTGAACGATGGCGCTGACACCGTACTTCTTGACCACCGTGCGGAGCAGATCCTGATCGCCAACGTCGCCGACCACCAGCGACGCCACCTGCGGCACCGCCCAGCGGAAGCCGGTGGAAAGATTGTCGACGACGACAACCTTCTCCCCTTGATCGAGGAGCTCGAGGACCATATGGCTGCCGATGTATCCGGCGCCGCCCGTCACGAGAACAGTCATTGTCGGCCCATCCCGCCCTTCGTTGCGACAATACGGAGTGGGACCTTATCGGTACATGGTTTGTTGAGGCTGAAGATCACGCGCCCAATCTCAACCGCGGTAAACAAAGCGCAAACCGTGCCGGCCGCGCCTCGCCAGCCGACCGGCAGCCTACCTGGTGGGAGCCCTCATGTCGCAGACTAAAAGGCCCATTCGCAAGGCGGTGTTTCCGGTTGCCGGCCTCGGCACCCGTATCCTTCCGGCCACCAAGGCCATGCCGAAGGAGATGCTGACCGTGGTCGACCGGCCGGTCATCCAGCACGTCGTCGACGAGGCGCGCGCCGCCGGGATAGAGCACTTCGTGTTCGTCACGGGGCGCAACAAGGGTGTGATCGAGGACCACTTCGACAGCCAGTACGAGCTCGAGCGCATGCTCGCGGAACGCGGCAAGACAGCCGAGCTCGAGCTGCTCTCCCGCGATCTGCCGCGCGCGGGCCAGACGAGCTTTACGCGCCAGCAGGCGCCGCTCGGCCTCGGGCACGCGGTCTGGTGCGCGCGCGACATCGTCGGCCGCGAGCCGTTCGCGGTCCTCTTGCCCGACATGCTCCACCACGACGCACGCCCCTGCATGGCCGAGATGATCGAAGCTTATGAGCAGCTCGGAGGCAACCTGATCGCCGTCTCGCCGGTGCCGGAGGACCAGACCCACCTTTATGGCATCGTCGGCGTCGACGACCAGAAGGCCAAGGTCGCGAAGATCACGCGCATGATCGAGAAACCGCCGCGCGGGCTCGCACCCTCGAACCTGCACATCACGGGCCGCTATATCTTCCAGCCCGAGATCTTCGATCTGCTCGAGCGCCAGGAGCGCGGCAGCGGGGGCGAGATCCAGCTCACCGATGCCATGATCAGGCTCTATGAGGAGCGCAAGCAGCCCTTCCACGCCGTGCGCTTCGATGGGACGATCTACGATTGCGGCTCGAAAATCGGTTTGCTGCTGGCAAATTTTGCTTACGCGCTCGCCCGCGACGATCTCGGCCCCGCCATGAAAGCCGAGCTGAAGAAGCTGCTATGAGCCTAAAAGGTAAACACGCCGCCAATCAAGCGCTTGACCTGGACCCTGGCAGGTCCCCGCCTCGATGCGGCAGAACTCAACCGAAGTCTTGGCGCCAGGGCCCTCCAGCATGATGTTGCCCGTTTCCGGTGCCATGGGCTTCGGCTATGGTCGGGCGCCGGAACTATGACCCGGCCGGAGACGACGGATGGCTAAAAAACGATTGAGTGACGTCACCTCGGCACCCCTGCACCGGACGGTCACGCCGCCCGGCGTGTTTCTGGTCAGAATGCTGATTTTCCTGACGCTGGTCGCCTTTCTGACGGCGATCCTGCACGAGCAGCTGGTCGCGTCGTTCATGAACAACCCCGGCCTCAACGGGCTTATTGTCGGCGTGCTGTTCCTCGGTATCATCTACGCATTCCGGCAAGTCGTCCGGCTCTATCCCGAGATCCGATGGGTCAACGCGTTTCGCATCTCCGATCCCGGTCTCGCCATCGCGCACCAGCCGCGGCTGCTCGCCCCCATGGCCACAATGCTGCGCGACCGGACGGGGGCGATCTCGCTCTCGACCGCCTCCATGCGCTCGATCATGGACAGCATCGGCTCGCGCCTCGACGAG
>DATETZ010000142.1:0-27569 GCA_035283385.1 Hyphomicrobiaceae bacterium | reverse complement strand
CCGAAATAGATCATGTTCGGGAACGGGATCGGCCGCGCGGCCTCGTCCATGTGCTCGTTGATGCCCCGGCCCAGGTCCTCGATCCCCTTGTTGATGCGGAACAGGTACTGGGTCTTGCCCGTGTCGGTGATGACGCGCTTGGGGTAGGGCAGGTCGTAGGCCTCGAACCAGTACTCGGAGGCGAACACGTTGTGAAAGCGCGGGTAGATGCTCGTCCCTTCGATGATCTCGGTGAGCCCCGAGGAGACGAGATAGTGGCGCAGCGTCACGCCCTGGCTCTCGGAGCGGATCGCGACGTACTCCGCGATCGCGTCGAACCACGCCTCGACCCCCGCATAGAGCACGACGTCGCGCCCCTGCGCGACCAGGTCGGCGCGGTCGATGCGCACGCCCTTCGCCTTCGCCTTCTTATAGAGAAGGTGCATGTAGGTGATGAGGTGATCGGCGCCGTGCGCTTTCGCGAGCCGGTTGCTCTCGGCCCAGAACTCACGTGGGTCGGCGCCGACCTGCGGCAGGAACGCGTACTCCTGCATCGGCTTCGGCGACAGCGTGCCGTCGAAGTCGTAGACGAGCGCGATGGTCTTCTTGTCGTACTGGGCCTTGGCCGGCGCGCGCGCGCGGCTGGCGGAGGTGGCTCGCGCCATCGGCGCGTCGTCGTTCGCCGCGCCCCTCGTGTCCCGGTCCCTGGCGCGCTCGGTCATGACCCGGCCTCCTCTGAGCCGCCTCGAGTTCGAGCGCCGACTCTCGGCCGATTCGGGTGTCCGCATGAAGGCGGGAGGCCGCCCTCTCCCCACTCGTTCGAGTGGGGAGAGGGGCGTAAACCCCGCGCTATTTTTTGAGCTCGAGCCCGTCGAGCCAGCGCGCGAAAGCCTCGGCGCCGGCGGCGGCGACCGCCGCGCCGTGGCGGGCGGCGGCGGCGCGCAGATCGGGGATTTCGATCTTGGCCTGAGCCAGCTCGCACGTGTGCCCGATGAGCCAGCGCTCGATCGCGCGCGGGTCGGCCTCCATGTGGAACTGGAGGCCGAGCACGTTCGCGCCCAGGCTGAACGCCTGGTTGGGCGTGATCGGCGTCGAGGCGAGTCGGGCCGCGCCCTTGGGCAGATCGAAGGTGTCGCCGTGCCAGTGCAGCACCATGTTGCCGGCTTGCGAAAGCGCGGCCAGGCACGAGGCTTCCCCGTCCGCGGTGAGCGTCACGGGCGAAAAGCCGATCTCCTTCGCCTTGCCGGGATAGACCTTGTGGCCGGCGGCCCGGGCGATGAGCTGGGCGCCGAGGCAGACTCCGACCAGCGGCCTTGCCTGCGCGAGGCGCCGCTCGATAAGCTCGATCTCGCCGGTGAGGAAGGGATAGATGGGCTCGTCGTAGGCGCCGATCGGCCCGCCGAGCACGATCAGCAAGTCGGAGTCGGCTGCGTCGCTGGAGTCCAGATCGTCCAGGCCGGCCTCCAGGTAGCGCACCTCGAAGCCGCGACCGCGCAGCACCGCCTCGAGCACGCCGAGGTCCTCGAAGGC
Source organism: Hyphomicrobiaceae bacterium (assembly GCA_035283385.1). GTDB lineage: Bacteria > Pseudomonadota > Alphaproteobacteria > Rhizobiales > Hyphomicrobiaceae > Hyphomicrobium_C. The sequence continues at coordinate 26,060 of DATETZ010000142.1, read as the reverse complement.
CACATGGCGGACGGCGACGGCCTCTTTCAATGGCGGCATCCGCAGTCGGGATCGCCGCACCCCTCGGCCTTTTCTTTGCCCGAACGGTGGTCGTGCTGCTCGTGGTGGCTGTGACCGCCGCAGCAGCCACCCTCGGCGTGCTCGTGGCCATGGTGATGATGATCGCCGCCGCAACAGCCGCCCTCGTGATCGTGGTGCGGGTCGACGAGCGTGGCGGCGAGCCGCCGCTCGATGGCGATGGCGTGCTCGCGCGGGGCGTCGCGGGCCTCGATGGCGAGCGCCATGATCTCGGCGCCGAGCCGCACGTCGTCCACCAGGCCGAGGTAGTGGCGTCTCAAGCGGCCCTGGCGGTCGAACAGCAGCACCGTCGGCGTGCCCCGGATCTCGTAGGCCGCTATGGTTTTCGGAAGCTCGCTGCCGTTGGCCTTGTCGACGGCGATCGGAAAGGCGAGCTCGTGGGCCTCGACAAATGCCTCGAGGGCTTCCGGCGTCTCTTTATCGTGATCCTCGAATGCCGTGTGGAGGCCGATCACGGCCACCTCCTCGTCGCTGAAAGTCTCCGCGAGGCGCCGCGCCTGCGGCAGGGCGTGGTTGAGGCAGCCCGGGCAGTGCATCTGGAAGGCGGCGACGACCACGACCTTGCCCTTGAGGCGGCCGAGCGTCAGCGGCTCGGCGCTGTTGAACCAGCGCCCGGTCTCGAGCTCGGGGGGCGTTTCGGGATCGAACATGGGGGCCCTTTCTCAAGGCTCGCGCCCGATCGGGGCGCGTCTCGGGCTCGAGCATAGCCGGAAACGGGCCCGGGCGGGAGCGCAGGACCTGTCGCGCTCGCGTCCTGTGCACAGGCCCGAGCCGGTCCGGGACGGCGAGCGGCCCTAATTCTCCGTGATTTTGCAGAGGCGAGATGCCGAGCCGGCGCCGAGATCGCAAGTTACATCCCCATGCCGGTTGATTAATAATGGGGGCTCGAGGACCGGCCCGTGGGCCGGCCATCAGTAGCGCGTTTCAAGGAGGATTGGGCGTCATGACCATGCGCGCGGTTGCACTCGTCGTCGGCCTACTCGGCCTCACATTCGCCGCGCCGCTCCCGGCGCAAGATATGCTGGACATGGTCGACCTCAAGTCCGACTCGTTCACCAAGGCCGAGATGACGCGCGCCGATATCGAGGCGGCGCTCACCAAGCTCGGGCCGGACGAAAAGCTCAATCTTTTCGCGAAGGCGTTGAATGGCCTCGATCTCTCCAAGATGGACCTTCGCCGGACCAATCTTCAGGCGGCCCGGCTCATGATGGCCGACTTGCGGGGCGCCAACCTCGAGGGTGTCAACCTCGACTCGGCGTGGTCGCTCAACGCCGATTGGTCGGGCGCCAATCTCAAGGGCGCCAGCATGTTCGGCACCCAGCTCATCGGCAGCAAGCTCGAGGGCGCCGATCTCACGGGAGCGCGCGTCGCCGGCGACTTCTCCAAGGCCAACATGGCCGGAGCGCGGCTCGACGGCGCCGACCTTTCCGCGGACGAGAAGAACCAGTCGATGGGTCTGATGCGCGGCACGTTCAAGAGCACCAACCTCGAGGGCGCGTCCTTCAAGGGAGCCAACCTGTCGCGCGCACTCCTCGAGTACGCCTCGCTCAAGGGCGCAAATCTCACCGGCGCAAGGCTCGGCGGCGGCGAGTTGGCGGGAGCCGACCTGACCGGCGCAGATGTCGCCGGCGCCGACTTCGAGGGGGCCGACGTCAATTCGGCCCGCATCGGGTCGATGAAGAACGCCGATAAGGCCCTTAACCTCGACAAGGCGAAAAACCTCGATCGCGCCTATCGCGAGTAGATCGCTGGGCCGCGGCGCGCGGGGCCTTGGCGCGCCGGTCAGAAGCTCGGGGGCGACTCGCGCTTCGCGTGCTCCCAGATGCGGAAGCTGGCCTTGCCGGTGCTGCTCATGGCCTCGATGACGGCCATGTTGTCGAACCCGTTGAGCCGGGCCTGCATCGCTTTCACCAAGTCGTGCTCGCCGGCGGCGCCCATCGGCACGACGAGGCGGTGGCGCCCGTCGCGGCTTTGAAGAACCCAGAATAAATCTGTCTCGGCCGGCCCAGCGTCGCTGGTCAGCACTGTCACGGTGCCGAGGTCGGCCCAGGCGAGCGTGCCGAGCTTGCCATCGGGGCGGAGAACCGTGATCGAGGCGGCGCCCACTTGGACGTGGTCGCGCTCGCCGGAGCCGCGGCTCTCAGGCGGCTCTTCTTTGCGTGCGAGTCGGTTCCATAGCCAGCTCAGCATCCGCGCTTGTCCAGAACTTCGCGCCGCCGGTGCGCGGCCTGCGATGGGCGACCGCGCAACTCTAGAGCGCGATCGTCTCGGATGGAATCATCCGAGGCGTGAATCATGCTCTAAATAATGATTTTAGACCATGATCGACGCGTCAGACTGATAGGGTCCGACGCGATCGTGGTCTAGCCGAGGCGCCGCTCGAGCGCGGCGAGCTCGTCGGCGAGGCCCGTGGGTAGCTTTTGCGCGAAGATCGCGAAGTGCTCGCGGATCAGCGGCAGCTCGGCCTTCCATCCGTCCTTGTCGACCTTGAGGAGCTCCGTCATGTTCTCGGCGGAGACCTTGAGGCCGCCCGTGTCGAGCGCGCCGTCGGCCGGAACCTTGCCGATCGGCGTGTCGACGGCCTTTGCGGTGCCGTCGCAGCGCTCGAAGATCCACTTCAAGACGCGGCTGTTCTCGGCGTAGCCCGGCCACAGGAATTTGCCTTCCGCGCTCTTCCTGAACCAATTGACGTAGAAGATCCTCGGCATCTTCGAGCCGCCCTTCTCGCCCATCTTGAGCCAATGGGCGAAATAATCGCCCATGTGGTAGCCGCAGAAGGGCAGCATGGCCATCGGATCGCGGCGCAGGTCGCCGACCTTGCCGGCCGCCGCGGCGGTCTTCTCGGAGGCCATGATCGAGCCCAGGAACGTGCCGTGCTTCCATGACAGGGCCTCGGTCACGAGCGGCACGACGGAAGCGCGGCGGCCGCCGAACAGGATGGCGTCGATCGGCACCCCCTTGGGATCCTCCCACTCCTTGGCGATGACCGGGCATTGACCGGCGGGCGCCGTGAAGCGGGCGTTGGGGTGGGCGGCCGGGCGGCCCGAGGCGGGCGTCCACGAGCGGCGCATCCAGTCGATGAGGTGGGCCGGCGGCTTGTCCGTCATCTGCTCCCACCACACGTCGCCGTCGTCGGTCAGGGCGACGTTGCTGTAGATGCAGTTGGCGCCGAGCGTCTTCATGGCGTTCAGGTTGCTCTCGTTCGAGGTGCCGGGCGCGACGCCGAAGAAGCCGGTCTCGGGATTGATGGCGTAGAGCCGGCCATCGGCGCCGAACTTCATCCAGCAGATGTCGTCGCCGATCGTCTCCGCCGTCCAGCCGGGAACGGTGGGGACCAGCATGGCGAGGTTGGTCTTGCCGCATGCCGACGGGAAGGCGGCGGCCAGGTACTTGGCCTTTCCCTCGGGGTTGGTGAGTTTCAAGATCAGCATGTGCTCGGCCATCCAGCCCTCGTCGCGGGCTTGCACGGAGGCAATGCGCAGCGCGTGGCACTTCTTGCCGAGCAGCGCGTTGCCGCCGTAGCCCGAGCCGTAGGACCAGATCTCGCGCGTCTCGGGGAAGTGCGAGATGTACTTCGTCTTGTTGCACGGCCACGGCACGTCGGCGGTCGTGGGCGTTGGGAGGGGATAGCCGACCGAGTGCATGCCGCGCACGAAGTCGTCGCTGTTGCCGAGCGCGGCCAAGACCTTGTCGCCGACGCGAGTCATGATGTGCATGTTGGCGACCGCGTAGGCCGAGTCCGTGACCATGATGCCGATCCTGGCGATCGGCGAGCCGACCGGTCCCATAGAGTAGGGCACGACATACATCGTCCGTCCGGCCATCGCTCCGTCATAGAGCTTCGTGAGCGTCGCCTTCATCTGCGCTGGATCGAACCAGTTGTTGGTCGGGCCCGCGTCATCCTTGGACTTCGAGCAGATGTAGGTCTGGTCCTCGACGCGGGCGACGTCGACCGGGTCCGAGCGGACGAGAATCGAGTTGGGGCGCTTTTCCGGGTTGAGCCACAAGGCGGTGCCGCAGTCGACGAGGAGCTTCAGGAGTTCCTGGAACTCGGCCTTCGAGCCGTCGCACCAGCGGACGGCCTCCGGCTTGAACAGCGCCTTCGCCTCCTCGAAGAAGGCCAGAACCTTGGCATTGCTCGTCTTGGCTTGTGCCAGAGCGGACGGCTTCACGGCAATCGACTGAATACTCATTGCGTGCGGATCCTCGGCGGCGAAGGGTTTCGTATTGGGGTGGAGAACGGCCAGCGGAAGCTAGCACCGATGTCGCGCGCCTTTCAAGGCAAGGCCCGCGCTGCGAGGAGCGACCGAGATCAGGACCTTTTGACACGCGCGCGCGCCTCGGCGGTCAATCGGACGAGCTCCTGGCGTGCCTCGCTGGGCGAGGTGAGGCGCGTTGCGAATACGATGCGCCGCGCCTCACCGTCACAGACGATGTCGCACCCCTCGGGATCGATGCCCGCCATGCGCCACGGTCCACCGGGCGCGCCGCACAGCGCCGTCGCATAGAGCTCGAGGGCGCCGGCGTGATCCGCGTTCATGTGGGCGACGATCTCAGGCTCGGCGGCGACGAGCGCGCTGGAGCCGGAGAGATCGCAGATGAGGTCGGAGCGCGCGAGGCTCGCGATGCGGCCGAACCCGCCGACGAAGTGCGCGCGCTCGATAGAAAGCATATAAAAGGCGAAGTCGGGGAAGCCGGCATAGGTTTGAGCCGCGGGATGGCGGGCGAGAAAGCGGCCTTTGGCGGTTGCGCTCGCGGCCGGCTCCGCGCGGCCGATCAGCGTCACGCGGCCTTGGGCGAGCGGGTCGCCTCCGTCTCCCGAACCGTCGACCAAGATGCTTGCGCGCGGGTCGGCGTCGAGGTTCTGCGTGTGGAGCGCGAGCCGCGAGATCAGGAAGATTGGCGCCCCGTCGGGCTCGGTCGCGAGCGTTACGAGCGAGGCGTAGGGATGACCCGATCCGCGGTCCAAGGTGGCGAGCGAGGCCGTGAGCGCGCGGCGCACGAGAGCGCGGGCGGCGGCGGGCGGGGCAGCCTCCGCTTCCGTTTCCGTTTGCAGTTTCCTAGGGTTCTCGCCCGTCATAACGGCTTGCCTGTTCAGGGTACGTGGCCTATTGGAGGCTATTCAGCTTGAGTTCAGGCCCTATCCACAACGGTGATCTTGCCACAATTGATCCACCTTGGGGCCATAAAGCGCAAATGGGTGCGACCATGCCCGAGTGTGATCGTGGCGCAGGGGTGACCGGTACATGAAGGAAAAGACCACGATTGCGTTGGTCGACGACGAGCGGAACATCTTGACCACGCTCGGCATGGCGCTCGAGGCCGAGGGCTACAAGGTGCGCACGTACACCGACGGCGCCTCCGCGCTCGAGGCGCTGACCGAGGATCCCGCGGATCTCGGCATCTTCGACATCAAGATGCCGCGCATGGACGGCATGGAGCTCTTGCGCCGCGTGCGTCAGCAGTCGGACATGCCTGTGATTTTCCTCACCTCGAAGGACGAGGAGATCGACGAGCTGTTCGGGCTCAAGATGGGCGCCGACGACTATATCGCCAAGCCCTTCTCTCAGCGCCTGATCGTCGAGCGCGTGCGTGCCATTCTGCGCCGCCTGCAACTGAAGGACGGCCAGGGCGGCCAGCCCGAGGTGGCCCGCTTGCTCGAGCGGGGCAAGCTCAGGCTCGATCCGGAGCGCCACACCTGCCACTGGGACAACAAGCCGGTCACGCTCACGGTGACCGAATTCCTCATTCTGCAAGCGCTGGCGCAGCGGCCGGGCGTGGTGAAGACGCGCGATGCGCTGATGGATGCGGCCTACGACGACCAGGTCTACGTCGACGATCGCACGATCGACAGCCACATCAAGAGGCTCAGGAAAAAGTTCAAGCAGGTCGATGACGATTTCGACGTCATCGAGACTCTGTACGGAGTGGGATACCGGTTCAAGGAAGCCTGAGGCGAGACCAGAACGCGGTCGCTCGGACCCGCGGAGGAATGATGGCGCTCGAAACGGAGCGGACCCCGGCTGTCGGCGGCTTCTGGGAGGGAGTGAGACCGGGCGTGCAGCGTGTGGCGGCCGCGCTGGGGAGCCCGTCTCATATTGTGGGGCTCATTTGGCGGCGCCTGGTCGCGCTGCGACCCATCCGTTTCATCTCCGCGAGCCTCGTGCGCCGCATCCTGGTGACCAACCTCATCGGGCTCTCGATCATAATCGGCGGCATCCTGTACTTCAGCCAATATCATGCATGGCTCATCGACGCGAAGCGAGAGTCGCTCAAGGTGCAGGGCGAGATGATCGCCGCCGCCATTGCCAGCGACGCCAGGGTCGAGACCGGCCGCCTCGTGGTGAACACCGACAAGCTGCCGGGGGTCGAGGCATCGCGAGTTCCCTCCCGCGACGACGGATTTGCCGCGCTCGAGCTGTCGATTCGGCCGGAGCGCGTCACGCCCATCCTGCGCCGCCTGCTGCAGCCGACAAAGACGCGCGCGCGCGTCTACAGCCGCGATGGAACCCTGATCGTCGACTCGGCCACGCTCCTGACGCGCGGCCAGATCTTCCGTCACGAGCCGAGCGTCACGGACGACAAGAAGCCGAAGCTCAAGAACTTCTGGACCCGGCTCAGAGCCTGGCTGATCGACAAGGATCTGCCGGTCTACAAGGAGATCGGCAACGGCAACGGCACGGCTTACCCCGAAGTCCGGATGGCGCTCACCGGCACCACGACGCCGATGCTGCTGCTCAACCAGAAGGGTGAGCAGATCGTGTCGATGGCCGTGCCGATCCGGCGAATTTCGTCGATAGAGGGCGTGCTCCTGCTTTCGACGCGCCCCGGTGAAATCGACAAGATCCTCGCCGAGGAGCAGGGCCAGATCTGGATCCTGGGCTCGATTGCGCTGCTCGCCACCATCGTGACCTCGTTCCTGCTCGCGCGCACGGTCGCGGGTCCGATGCGCCGCCTCTCCGAGGCCGCCGAGCACGTCAGCCGCGACATCACCGCGCGCAAGGTGCTGCCCGAGTATGCCGAGCGCACCGACGAGGTGGGGCAGATGGCCGCCGCGTTTTCCTCCATGACGGCCGCCCTCTACCGGCGTATCGAGGCGAGCGAGAGCTTCGCGGCCGACGTCGCCCACGAGCTTAAGAACCCGTTGACCGCCGCGCGATCGACCGCCGAGGCGCTTGCCTATGCCAAGACGGACGCGCAGCACCGAGAGCTCGTCACCCAGCTTCAATACGAGCTCAAGCGCCTCAATCGCCTGATCACCGACGTGTCCAATGTCTCGCGCCTGGATGCCGAGCTTGCGCGCCAGCAGATGAATCCGTTCAACGTGACCGAAGTGATGGCCGGGGTGGCGCAGATGTTCCGCGACAACCTGGTCTGCGACACGCGCCGCGTCGTCACCATTCTCGAGCCCGGCCCCTTCGACGGCGCCTTCACCGTCGTTGGCGACGCCGGCCGCATCGGCCAGGTGCTCATCAATCTGGTCGACAACGCGATCTCGTTCTCGCCCGAAGACCGCACGGTCACGCTGCGCGCGCGCCATGTGGATAGCGCGGTCGAGCTCGCGGTCGACGACGAAGGCCCCGGCATCCCGGAGGACCGGCTCAAGGTCATCTTCGACCGCTTCTACACGGACCGCCCCCACACGGAAGCGACGCAGGGCAAGAACTCGGGGCTGGGCCTGTCCATCTCACGCGAGATCGTGCGGTCGCACGGCGGCGAGATCTGGGCCGAGAACCGCAAAAGCGCCGCCGGCGCGCCGGCGCGGGGCGCCCGCCTCGTCGTCAGGCTTCCGGCTCTTCTCCCCGCGACGCGCGCAGGAGCAACGGGTGGACGGCGCGTCTGAAGTGGTCCACGCGACGGCCATCGCGCTCGGCGGCCGCGCCGCCTTGATCCGCGGACCATCGCGGGCCGGCAAGTCCGATCTCGCGCTTCGCTGCCTCGCCACGGGCCCGTGCTCGATCGCCCGAGATCCGGTTCTGCTGGTCGCCGATGACCAGGTGCTCTTGAAGCGCGTTGGCAGCCGATTGACGGCGAGCGCGCCCGCGACCATTCGCGGAAAATTGGAGGTGAGCGGGGTCGGCATTCTCACCGTGCCCGCCGTAGCAACGGCCGACGTCGTCCTGGTCGTCGAGCTTAGCCGCACTCGCGACCTCGAGCGCATGCCCGATCCGGCTGCCAGAACCACCATTCTCGGGATCGAGCTGCCGATCCTCAGGCTCGAGCCGTTCGAAGCCTCGGCCCAGGCCAAACTTCTGATCGCTCTCGCGTCGGCGTTCGGCGAGGCCGGACCGCCATGACAGAGCCGTGGAAAACCCTTGCGTCCGCGGCGAACCCCTGTAAGTCTCCCGGCCCGCGTAGCGACGCACGCGAAGCCTCGTCCATTGCCCGGCAGCGGCTTGGGAGGCGATGGGCGGCCGGCAAGACGTCAAACAACCTCGGCTCACTTGCATGATTGGCCTTATCATCGTCACCCATGGCGGTTTGGCAGTCGAGTTTCGCTCGGCGCTCGAGCACATCGTCGGACCTCAGGCTCAGCTCGAGACCATCTCGATCGGCCCCGATGACGACATGAACGCGCGCCGGACCGATATTCTCGACGCGATCCGGCGCATCGACACGGGCGAGGGCGTCATTGTGCTGACGGATATGTTCGGAGGAACGCCGTCAAATCTTGCGCTCTCGATCATGGACGAGGCCAAGGTCGACATCATCGCCGGCATCAACCTGCCGATCTTGGTCAAGCTGGCGAGCCTCAGGAGCGAGCTGCCGCTCGGCGAGGCGGTCGCGGTGGCCCGGGATGCCGGGCGCAAATACATCAAGGTTGCGAGCCAGGAGCTTTCGGGCGAATCGTGAGGAGATCGGGGTCCTTCTCATGCCCGAGATCGAGAACAGCAAGCGGCCCGAGGCCGTCGTCACCGTTGTCAATCGCAAGGGGCTGCATGCGCGCGCATCGGCACGATTCGTCAAGGTTGCGGAGGGGTTCAACGCCCATATCACGGTCACGCGCGACGGGCAGACCGTGGGCGGCACCTCGATCATGGGATTGATGATGCTCGCGGCCGGGCCGGGAGCGTTGCTGTTCATCACCGCTGAAGGCCCCGAGGGCCCCGAGGCGCTCGAAGCCCTCGTCACCTTGGTCGAAACGGGATTCGGCGAGGAGCTGGCGGAAGAAGACTGAGGCCGGGCCGGCGGCCGCCCTGATCATGAGCCGGTTGCGCGAGCGAACGGGGGCGTCGTGACGCCCCCGTCCGGCTGCCGGTTCATTTCGAGAGGTAGAGCGAGGAGAGCTTCAACGCGATGTCGCGGAACGCCTGTTTAAGCTCTTCCCCGTCGTCGGCGTTGTAGAACGTGCCGGGATTAGTGGCGCAATACTCGAGCGTGTCGATGGCCGTCTGGTTGCCGCCGAGATCGAATCCGACCGTGTAAACCGTGATGCCTTGTCCTTTCATGCCATCGCACAATGCCTTGGCCTGAACGACGGAAGAGCCGTTGGCCGCCGAGCCGGCACCAGTCGAGCCCGTTTTGACGCCGTTGGCGTCGTACTGGGTGTTGTACTCGCCGTCCGTCATCAGGATTGCGATCTTCTGCAGACTGGTGGTGCCATAGGCCGCGGGCTGACTAGCCGCCGGGAACACCGAGGCCCAGTTGGGCGAGATCAGATACCACGCCCATGCGGTCCCAAGATGACCGGCCGTGCTGGCGGCAAGCGGCAGATTGTCGATCATGGTTTTGAGCGCCGCCTTGTCGCTCGACAGCGGCATCACCTCGGCGGTGCTCGGCTGGCTGCAGGTTCCATCCGAAGTGTATCGCGCCATGACGTAATTGCCGGACCCGGGCGCTGCGTCCGAGTATTTGTTGGCGCCCGTTCGCTCGACGACACAGGGCGAGAGATAATAGGTCGCGCTGCACGTGCCCTTCTTGCCCTTTGTCGTGCACGAGTAGCTGAGCGACTTCGAGGCCGGCAGACCCGTCCCGCGGACGCTGTTGCGCATGCTCGAGGGCACGGCGATATCGGTCGAGAACGGCGCGATGGCGACCTTCGACGTGTAGCTGCTTTGGTCCTGCCAGACCACGATGTCGACGAGATCCTTCGCTGCCGCCTTCATGTCGTCGAGTTTGCTGCCGCTCATCGAGCCCGAGATGTCGAGCATCAGGGAGATCTCGAGGCTCAGCTCGGCATTGCCCCCGACGGCCAGCACGGCCTTCGAGTAATCCGTGCCGGCGGTAGCCAGGAGGGGAAGCTTGGTGACGTTCGCCAGGCCCAGAATTGGGGTCTCGATATAGGCGTTGCCCTCCGCCGTGAATGCCGTGCTGTTGTCGGCGGCCTTGAACGTGATGCTATCGCTCAAGAGCGTCATGCGGGTCTTGGTGTTTTCGACATAGAAATTCTGGGCCGCGGCAACGGCTCCGGAAAGGTTGCTTCCATCGAGCTGGAGCGCACGCGCGCCGGCCAGCACCGCCGCGTCGACCGCGGATCTCGTTTGCTGCCGGGCGTGCAACCAACGCCCGACGTCGATCGCCGCGCCCATGAACAGACACATGACGATTGTCATCAAGGCGAACAGTACGGCCACGTCGCCCGACCCGTCGCCGGCGAAGCGCTGGAGCCCGGCCTTTGCGCCCGCGATGGATCGCGCCACGCGAGCCCATACGGTTGCCGAATCACACTTGGCCCGCCGCGTATTGGCCACGACTGCAGACATAGTGCGCCTCCCTGCGAACTAATCAAGAAACGAGGAAGCATAATAGGCATGCAATTTAAGATCTATGAACGAATTTTGTCTGCAATACTATTTGATAAAATCGCTTGTTTCTTATTTACTCTTGAGTTAAACGCCCGATCATTCTAAGAAATTCATCGATGATTATCGTTAATACTTTCTATAACCTGCTCTTTTCAGTTGAATGGTGCATGGCAGCCTTGTCTGCACTTACGGTGAGATATAAGGAGTTGTTTATATCTTATTGCGATCAGACGGCGGCGCCGATATACCAGCGGCGCCCGAGCCTCGGACCACGGCGTCGCAACGTCTGTCGGCCCGGCGCACCACGCTCTTTCGCCGCTCGAGTTGGTGCAAGGCTCGGTTGCGAACCCATGCAGAGGAACGATCATGACCCGCGCTCACGATTGCATCGTCAAGGACATCTCTCTCGCCGACTGGGGCCGCAAGGAAATCTCCATTGCCGAGACCGAGATGCCGGGTCTCATGGCGATCCGCGCCGAGTATGGGCCGCGCCAGCCCCTCAAAGGCGCTCGCATCGCCGGCTCGCTGCACATGACCATCCAGACAGCGGTGCTGATCGAAACCTTGGCCGCGCTCGGGGCCGATGTCCGCTGGGCCTCGTGCAACATCTATTCGACGCAGGATCATGCCGCCGCCGCGATAGCCCGGAGCGCGGTCCCGGTCTTCGCTTACAAGGGCGAGAGCCTCGAGGAGTATTGGGAGTTCACGCGCAAGATCCTGGAGTGGGGCGACGGCGGGGTCCCGAACATGATCCTCGACGATGGCGGCGACGCGACGCTGCTCGTCCACCTCGGCGCCTTCGCCGAGCAAGGCGACGCGGATACGCTGGCGCTGCTCGGCAAGCCGGGCTCGGAGGAGGAGGAGCTCCTGTTCGCGCTCGTCAAGCGCACGCTGAAGGAGAGATCGGGCTGGTTCGCAGAGCTGGCCAAGAGCATCAAGGGTGTCTCGGAGGAGACGACCACCGGCGTGCACCGCCTTTACGAGCGCCAGAAGGCCGGCAAGCTGCTGTTTCCGGCCATCAACGTCAATGACAGCGTCACCAAGTCGAAGTTCGACAACCTCTACGGCTGCCGCGAGAGCCTCGTCGACGGCATCCGCCGCGGCACCGACGTCATGATGGCCGGCAAGGTCGCGATGGTTGCGGGCTTCGGGGACGTGGGCAAGGGCTCGGCCGCTTCGCTCAAGAATGCCGGATGCCGCGTCATGATCTCGGAGATCGATCCCATCTGCGCGCTCCAGGCCGCCATGGAGGGCTACGAGGTCACGACCATGGAGGAGGCGTGCCCCCGCGCCGACATCTTCGTGACGGCGACCGGCAACAAGGACGTGATCACCATCGAGCACATGCGCGCCATGAAGGACCGCGCGATCGTCGCCAACATCGGCCACTTCGACAACGAGATCCAGGTCGCGGCCTTGAAGAACTTCAAGTGGTTGAACGTCAAGCCGCAGGTCGACGAGATCGAGTTCCCGGGCGGCAAGCGCATCATCCTCCTTTCCGAGGGGCGGCTCGTGAACCTCGGCAACGCCATGGGCCACCCGTCGTTCGTGATGTCGGCCTCCTTCACCAACCAGACGCTGGCCCAGATCGAGCTGTTCACCAATCCGGGCAAGTACGAGAACAAGGTCTACACGCTGCCCAAGCACCTCGACGAAAAAGTCGCGAAGCTCCACCTCGACAAGATCGGCGCCAAGCTGACCAAGCTCCGGCCCGACCAGGCGGCCTATATCGGCGTGCCCCGGGAGGGGCCGTTCAAATCGGACCACTACCGCTATTGAGTTTGCGCGGCGCCGCGCCACCGGGCCGCTGTGCCCCCGCCGCACTGGCCAGCCCGGCGGAAGGCCCGCATAATCGCAGGTGATTCGCCTCGTTGACGACGCCGTGCCGCGCCAAGGCCGTGTCGCGTCCCGGAGGCAGCTTGAACCACTGAGACGCTGTCCCGAGATCGATGCGGATCCTCGCCCCCACGATGCAGCGCCCGAGCACCAAGGTCGAGCTCGCTACGCTGCTTCTTGCGAGCCTGGCATGCGTGGTGGTGCTGACCGCCGGGATCGTGAGCAGGGGCGGCGAAGAAAGGGCGGGGCTCGATCCGGGAACCCTGCTCCTGATCGCGCTCGTGGCGGGTGGCGCACTGCTCGCCCTCTATGTCGTCGTGCAAATTACGGCGACCATGCGTCGCCAGGCCCGGGCGGCTCGGGCCGAGTCCAAGGAGCTCAGGCGCGCCCTCGGCACCGCGCAGGCGCTGGTCAAGGCCGAGCCGCAGATTCTCATCTACTGGGAGCAAGGCCATGGTCTGAAACTGGTGACACAGACCCTCACCGGTGTGCCGGGCCTGCCGGCAAGCCAGCCCGAGCTCTTGCACTTCGGGTTCTGGCTCGACCAGAAATCGGCCGCGGCCTTGAAGTCGGCGCTGGACCACCTCGTCGCCCAGGGCCTGGCCTTCAATATCATCCTGAGAACGGCGGCGGGCGGGCACCTCGAGGCGGACGGACGTGCGGCCGGCGGGCGCGCGGTGCTGCGCTTGAGGGACGTGGCCGGTTATAAGCGGGATCTGTCGGTGATCCTGGATCAGCACTCCAAGCTCGCGCGCGAAGTCCGCTCGAGCCGGGCCCTTCTCAATGCGCTTCCGAGCCCTGTGTGGCTCAGGGACGAGGATGGCCGTTTGAGCTGGGTTAACAAGGCCTACGTTAAGGCCGTGGACGCCCAGAGCGAGGCCGAGGTGCTGGAAGGCCAAATCGAGCTCTTGGAATCGCGCCAGCGCAAAGCGGTCGCGCGCGTCCTCGGCGGCGGCCAGACCTACCATGAGCGCGTCCCCTTGATCGTCGCCGGCTCGAGGAAGTCGCACGAGGTCATGGTGCTGCCGCTCGGCGATGCCACCGCCGGCGCGGCCATCGACGTGGCCGAGCTCGAGACCGCCCAAGGCGAGCTCGAGCGCCAGATCGCCGCCTACGACCGGACGCTCGACCGCGTCGCGACGGCGATTGCAATCTTCAACCCCGAGCAAAGGCTCACCTTCTTCAACGAAGCCTACCTCAAGCTGTGGCAGCTGGACGGAGATTGGCTCGAGACGGGTCCGAGCGACGGCGCCGTGCTCGACCGGCTGCGGGAGTTCGGCCGCCTGCCCGAGGTCGTCCATTACCGGGACTGGAAAGAAAAGGTCCTCTCGAGCTACAAGACCAATACCGAGTACGAGGACTGGTGGCACTTGCCCGACGGCCGGATCCTGCACGTGATGGCCGAGCAGCGCCCGGACGGCGGGGTGACCTATCTCTACGTCGATGAAACCGAGCGGTTGGCGCTCGAGAGCCGCTACAATGCGCTCATCGGTGCGCAAAGCGAGACGCTGAACAGCCTAAAGGAAGGCGTGGCCGTCTTCGGAACCGACGGGCGCTTGAAGCTTTTCAACGCGGCTTTTGCCGCCATTTGGAAGCTGTCGCCGCGCCGGCTTGCCGAGGAGAGGCCGCACATCGAGGAGTTCATCCGCGATGCGCGCGTGCTATACGAGGATGCCAACACGTGGACGCAAATCAGCCGCGCCGTGACATCGTTCTCGGACCAGCGCGAGCCGCTCGAGGGCCAGATGGTGAGGCCCGACAGCAGCGTCATCGACTATGCCGCAATGCCGCTTCCGGACGGGGGCACGCTCTTGACCTTCGCCGATGTCACGGCGTCGAAGCGCTACGAGCGGGCGCTGGTCGAGCGCAATGAGGCGCTGGTCGCCGCGGACCGGCTGAAGAGCCAGTTCATTGGCCACGTGTCGTACGAGCTAAGAACGCCCTTGACCAACATCATCGGCTTCAGCGACCTCCTGGCGAGCCCCCACCTCGGGAGCCTCGGCGACAAGCAGAGAGAGTATCTCGACGACATCTCCTCCTCGTCGAGGACGCTTTTGGCCATCATCGATGACATCCTCGACCTGGCGACGATCGATGCCGGCGCGCTGGAGCTGAAGCTCGCGCGCGTCGACGTGCGCTCGGTGATCGATGACGCGATCCTCGGCATTCGCGAGCGCGCCGGCCGGGCGCGTCTCACCCTCGACATCGCGATTGAGGATGACGTCACCGAGTTCGCCGCCGACGAGCAGCGCGTTCGCCAAGTCCTCTACAATCTTCTGTCGAATGCCGTCGGGTTCTCGAAGCAGGGCGGCGTTATTCGGCTCTCGTGCTGGCGCGAGGAGGGGCGGATCGTGTTCTCGGTCGAGGACCAGGGCGTCGGCATTCCCAAGGACCAGCAGCGGCGCGTTTTCGAGCGCTTCGAGAGCAAGAGCCAGGGCTCGAAGCATCGCGGCGCCGGCCTCGGCCTGTCGATCGTCAAGAGCCTCGTCGAGCTGCACGGCGGCGACATGGGGCTCGACAGCGAGCCCGGAAGGGGCACCCGTGTCACGGTACGCTTCCCCGAACGCGGTCTCGACCAAAGAGAGATGGAGCCGGCGCCGGAAAATGCAGCACGACTGGTCCGTCCTTGAGGCAAGCGAGACCGGTATCCGCCGCCTGGCGGAGCGTCTTGCGCTCAAGGTCGGCCGCGGCGACACGATCGCGCTCTCCGGACCTCTCGGCGCCGGCAAGACCACGTTTGCGCGGGCGCTCATCCGCGCGCTCACTGGGCGGCCCGAGGCCGAGGTGCCGAGCCCGACCTTCTCGCTGGTGCAGACCTACGAGGCAGCGCGGTTCAATATCGCTCACGTCGATCTTTATCGCATCGCGAGCGCCGGCGAGACGGCCGAGCTCGGCGTCGAGGACATGATGGCGGGCGGCGCCCTGATCATCGAATGGGGGGAGCGCGCGCCGGGTCTGTTGTCCGCCGACCGTCTCGAGATTCGTCTCGGCGAGGGCCGAGCCTCGGACACGCGAACGGTCCGCATGACCGGGCTCGGCACGTGGGGGCCGCGCCTCGAGCGGATCGCCGAACTCACGGACTTCCTCGAGCGCGATCCCCTTTGGGGAGAGGCCGAGGCTCGCTATCTGCAGGGCGATGCGTCGGCGCGCAGCTACGCGCGCCTTGCCGCCGGCGATCGGCGAGCGGTGCTGATGGATTGGCCGCGCCAGCCCGACGGGCCCCCGATCCGCGACGGCCTGCCCTATAGCCGCATTGCGCACCTCGCCGAGGACGTGCGCCCGTTCGTGGCCGTGGCCCAAGCCTTGCGCGCGGCGGGCCTCAGCGTGCCGGAAATCCTGGCCGCCGACCTCGAGCGCGGCTTCCTCATTCTCGAGGACTTGGGCGACCGCGTTTTCGCGGCCGAGCTCGAGGCCGGGGCAAGCCAAGGCGAGCTCTGGCGGGCGGCAACCGACGCCCTCGTCATCTTGCGCCGGCTGCCGGTCCCCGGGACGCTGCCGCTGCCCGACGGCTCGAGCTGCCGCCTTCCCCCGCAGGACCGCGGGGCGCTCCAAATCGAAACCGAGTTGCTGCTCGACTGGTACTGGCCGGCGCTGCTCGGCGAGCCTCCCCAGGCCGGCATCCGCGCCGAGTTCCTAGCCCATTGGAACGCCGTGTTTGACCGTCTCCTCGCCATGCCCCGCGGCTGGGTGCTGCGCGACTACCACTCGCCCAATCTCATGTGGCTCCCCGAGCGCCACGGCGCCCGCCGGGTGGGGATCCTCGATTTTCAGGATGCGCTCCAGGCCCCTCCCGCTTACGATCTGGTCTCGCTCCTGCAGGATGCCCGCGTCGATGTCGCGCCCGATCTCGAAGCCGGCCTCATCGATCGCTATTGCTCCGCCGCGGCGAACGAGGATCGCGGATTCGACCGCGATGCGTTCGGGTTTGCCTACGCCGCGCTCGGCGCACAGCGCAGCACCAAGATCCTCGGCATCTTCGCCCGTCTCGCGCGCCGCGACGGCAAAGCCGCCTATCTCCGCCACACGCCCCGCCTCTGGCGCTATCTCGAGCGCGATCTCGAGCACCCCGGCCTCACTTTGCTGCGCGCGTGGTACGATCGCCATCTTCCGCCTGACATTCGTACCCGCATTCTCGAGGCCTAATTCAGAATGAGTTTCCGCGCGCAACGCTGGCAGGTCTCATGATGGTGCCGAAGACGGCAATGGTGCTGGCGGCCGGCCTCGGCGTGCGCATGCGACCGCTGAGCGACGTCATTCCGAAGCCGCTCGTGCGGCTCGGGGCCAAGACGCTCATCGATCACGTGCTCGACCGCATCGCGGAAGCCGGCTTCGAGAAGGCCGTCGTCAACGTCCATCGTCACGCCGGCAAGCTCGAGGCCCATCTTGCGGCGCGCACGCGTCCCCAAATCATCATCTCGGACGAGCGCGATCTGCTTCTCGACACGGGCGGCGGCGTTGCGCACGCGCTGGCGCGGCTCGGCCCCGGCCCATTCTTGATTCACAACGCCGACTCGGTCTGGATCGAGGGCGTGGGCAGAAACCTCGACCGGCTGATCGGGGCTTGGGACGGCGGCCGGATGGATAACTTAATGCTACTCGCGTCCGGGTTGTCGAGCCTCGGCTACCAGGGACACGGCGACTTCGTCATGGGACCCGATGGCCTCCTCGCGCGCCGCCCCGAGCAACGCCAAGCGCCGTTCGTTTTCACGGGCGTCTCGATCGCGCATCCGCGGCTGTTCGAGGCAGCGCCCGAGGGCAGCTTCTCGCTCAACGTGCTTTGGGATCGGGCCATCGCGCGCCAACGCCTCTATGGGATCAGGCTCGACGGCACGTGGATGCACGTCGGCACGCCCGAGGCGCTCGAGGAGGCGCAAATGCGAATCGTCCAGGAGGTCGCAGAATGACGGAGCTTGCGGCATGATCGGGGCGAGCAGGCAGGCCGGCGCAGGATAATGGGCCAAGCGCGCGCATCGGCATCGAGCACGCGAGCCCGCATCTACGCGGTCCCGCCGGGGCGGCCGTTTCTCGACTGTCTCGCGGCCGCGATCCTCAACGGCGACCTGCCGGCACCCGGCGCCAAGCCCCCCGGGCCGCTCGATCTGCCCGCCATCACGCTGATGCTGCCGACGCGGCGGGCGACGCGCGCGTTGCAGGACGCTTTCCTGCGCGCCTCCGGCGGGGGCGCGATGCTGCTGCCGAGGATTCTGCCCATCTCCGAAGGCCAGGAGGAGCTCTCGCTGCTGGCCGGACTGGCGGGGCTCGACACGGGCGGCGGCCCCGGCGCAGCCGACATCGAGCCAGCCATGAGCGAGATGGAGCGTCGCCTCGCTTTGACGGGGCTCGTCATGCGCTGGTCGGAGGCCATGCGCCAGGCGGGTGGGGGTGCGCAAAGGGTTCTCGCGCCCTTTGCGGCCGCTGGAGCCGGGACCCCGGCCCAGGCCGCGTTGCTCGCCGCCGAGCTGGCGCGCCTGATGGATGTGGTCGAGACCGAGGGCGCGAGCTTCGACGGCCTCGCGGTCCTCGTTCCCGAGTCCTATTCCGCCCATTGGCAGCAGACACTCGACTTCCTCAAGATCGTCACCGAGCACTGGCCGGCGCATCTCGCCGAGCAGGGGCTCCTCTCGCCGGTCGCGCGCCGCAACAAGCTGATGCAGGCCGAAGCCCGGCGTCTGGACAGCTTGCCGCCCGCCGGCCCGGTGATCGTAGCCGGCGTCACGGGATCGGTCCCGGCGACCGTCGAGCTGATGCGCGCGGTCGCGCGATTGCCGCAGGGCGCGATCGTGCTGCCTGCGCTCGACACCGTCCTCGACGACGAGAGCTGGGAGACCATCGTCCCCGGTCATCCCGAGCACCCGCAGTTCGGCTTGAAGAAGCTCCTCGATACGCTCGCGGTGAAGCGCGGTGATGTCGGCGTGCTTCCGGGCGCCGAGAGCGGGCCCTCCCAGAGGGCGCGCGAGACGCTCGTGAGCGAGGCCATGCGCCCCTCGGGCACGACGGGGCGCTGGCAGGTGTTCGCGGCCGCTCGGCGGAAGGACGGTGATAGAGGAGCGCTCAAAGGTCTGAGCCTCATCGAGGCGCCGACCGCCCAGGACGAGGCGGAAGCGGTGGCACTCATCCTGCGCGAGGCGGCCGAGACTCCCGGGCGCACGGCGGCGCTCGTCTCGCCCGACCGGCTGCTTGCGCGCCGCGTCGCGATCCGGCTCGAGGCCTGGGGCATCAGGGTCGACGATTCGGCCGGCCGCCCGTTCGCCAAGACCGTGCCCGGCGCGTTCCTCGACCTATTGGTCGAGGCTGCCGCCAAGGACTTCGCACCTCCCGAGCTGATAGCCCTTCTCAAGCATCCGGCAACGCGCTTGGGGCTCGACCCGTTCGCGGTGCGCAAGGCCGCCCGCGCCCTCGAAATCGCGGCCTTTCGCGGCCCCTACCTGGGCGAGGGGCTCGCTGGCGTCGAGGCCGCGCTGGAGCGTGCCGCCTTTGCCGCCGCGCCCAACAGCGGCAAGAGACCGCATCGGGCCGTGCGGCGCCTGTGGGCGCAGGATTGGCAAGGAGCGCGCGATCTCGTCGCCCGGCTCAAGGGGGCCATGGCGCCGCTCCTCGAGGCTTACGGCGCGGGGGTCCGCCGCCCTCTTCGCGACTTTGCGATCGCGCACGTTGCCGCTGCCGAGGCCGTCGCCCGCCTTCCCGCCCCAGCCGATCCGAAGCAGGCGCCCGCCGCGCCGCTCTGGGAGGGGGAGGCCGGCGAGGCGGCGCAGAAATTTTTCACGGGCCTTCTGGACAGGCGATTGATGCAACTCGAGATCGCGGCCGGCGATTATGCCGATCTTTACCGCAGCCTGATCCAGGGCGAGACGGTGCGCCCGCGCGTGTCCGCGCATCCGCGCCTGTTTATCTGGGGCCCGTTCGAGGCGCGCCTGCAGCAGACCGACCTCATGGTCCTGGGCTCTCTCAACGACGGTACGTGGCCCCAGTCCGCCGACCCGGGGCCATGGCTCAACCGGCCCATGCGCAAAGCGCTCGAACTGCCGTCGCCGGAAGAGAAGATTGGGTTTGCTGCGCACGATTTCGCAGCCCTCCTCAACGCGCCGCAGGTGGTCCTCACGCGCGCCGAGAAGATGGACGGCGTGCCGACCGTCCCCTCGCGCTGGCTCCTCAGACTGAAGGCGCTGCTCGGCGGCATGGGCGCGGCGGACGCGCTCGCGCCCGCGACACCCTGGCTTGGCTGGGCGCTCCAGCGCGATCGGTTGGAGCGCGCCCCGCGCCTCAAAGCTCCCGCGCCGTGCCCATCGGTTGCGCTGCGCCCGCGGCGTCTCTCCGTCTCGCGCGTCGAGACCTGGATCGCGAACCCCTATGCCATCTTCGCTTCCGAGATCCTCGGCCTCGAGCCCTTGGACCCGTTGGGCCAGGAGCCCGGCCCGAGCTTGCGCGGCAGCATCATTCACGACGCGCTATCGCGCTTCGCCAGGGCCTATCCCAAGAGCTTGCCGGCCGACCCGAAGGGAGAGCTCGTGAAGCTCGCGCGCGAAGCCTTGGACGAGTACGCCGCACACCCGCGGATTGCCGCATTCTGGGTGCCGCGCTTCGAGCGCTTCGCCGAATGGTTCGTCGGGACGGAGCTGGAACGGCGCGCCGGCGTCGAGACGATAGTCGCCGAGACATCCGGCGCGCTGGTCCTCGACCGCTTGCCGGCGGGCCCGTTCACGCTCACGGCGCGGGCCGACCGCATCGACGTCAAGGCGGACGGTCTCGTTATCACCGACTACAAGACGGGCGCGCTGCCCAATGACGCCAAGGTCAAGTCCTTCGTGGCGCCGCAATTGCCGCTCGAGGCCGCGATCGCAGTGGCGAAGGAGGGTTTCCCCGAGGTGCCGAGGCGCCCCGTCGCGGGCCTGCGCTTCATCCGCGCCTCGGGCGGCGAGCCGCCAGGCGAGGAGCACGACGTAAAGACCGGGGACGTGGCTGCTCTGGCCGACGCCGCACTCGCCGGCCTTGCGCGGCATGCGGCGCGCTTCGACGATCCGGCAACGCCCTATCGGGCGCTGCGCCGCGCCGGCTTCCGCTACGACTACGACGATTACGCGCACTTGGCGCGCGTTTCGGAGTGGTCGAGCGGCGCCGCCGACGGCGAGGAGGGCTGAGCGATGGCCACGTCCATCGAAGCGCTGCTCGCGCGCACGCGCCGCGCGCAGGGGGAGGCTGCCGATCCGGCGGCCTCGGTCTGGGTCAGCGCGAATGCGGGAACCGGCAAGACGCACGTGCTGACGATGCGCGTCCTGCGCCTCATGCTGGCCGCAACGCCGCCCGAGCGCATCCTCTGCCTCACCTACACCAAGGCCGCCGCCGCCGAGATGTCAAAGCGCGTCTTCGCCCGGCTCGCCGAGTGGGTGACGATGCCCGACGCCGACCTCGACGCGGCGCTGAACGAGCTCGTCGGGCGCGCGCCCACAAGGGAGGAGACGGTGCGGGCGCGCACGCTCTTCACGGCCGCGATCGAGACGCCGGGCGGCCTCAAGGTGCAGACCATCCACGCCTTCTGCGAGCGCCTCCTGCAGCGATTTCCCCTCGAAGCAGGTGTGACGCCGGGCTTCACCATCGTCGAGGACGACCTTGCTAGATCGCTGCGGCGCGAGGCGATCGACGCCGTGCTCCGGGCCGCGATCCGCGACGCGTCGTCCGCGCTCGGCGCCGCGCTGCGCAAAGCCATCGTCCATGCCGCCGACGACCGCCTCGACGAGATCGTGATCGATGCGCTGAAAGAGCGCGCGTGGCTCGAGGTGCCGGAAACAGAGGAAACGCGGCGGCGCTATTGCCGGCTCCTCGGTGTGCCGGACGATGCCAAGGCGGAGATGATCGAGCGCGAGATGTCGGCGGTCCTCAATGAAGCGAGCCTCATCGCCCTGCGCAATATCCTTACAGCGGGATCGGCAAACGATGCGAAGATCGCGCAGCAGCTTGGTGAGGCGGCGGCTGCGGCGTCGCCTGCGCTGCGCATCGGGGCCTTGCGAACGGCCTTTCTGAACAAAGAAGGAGATCCGCGCACAAGGCTGATTACGAAAGGCACAGGCGCGGCAAATCCGGGTGCCGAGGCGACCCTCCAGCAGGCGCAACAGCGCTTCGTCGCTCTCGAGCAGCAACGCGTTGCGTTGTCGCTGGTCGAAGCGACGATGGCGCTGCTCACAATCGCGCGCGCCGCCAGTCAGGCCTACCGGGCGGGAAAAGCGCGCCGCGCCGCACTCGACTACGACGATCTCATCGAGCGCACGCAGGCGCTTCTCCACACGGGAGCATCGGCGGACTGGGTCCTCTACAAGCTCGACAGTGGCCTCGATCACATCCTCGTCGACGAGAGCCAGGACACGAGTCCCGCGCAATGGCGGATCGTCAAGGCGCTGGCCGACGAGTTCTTCTCCGGCAGCGGGGCCCATCCAAGCGTGCGAACGCTGTTCGCGGTCGGCGACGAGAAGCAGTCGATTTACTCGTTCCAGGGCGCGGCGCCGGAGATGTTCGCCGAGAAGGGCCGCGAATTCCAAGCGATGGCGGAGAGCGCAGGGATCGCCTGGCGCGGAATCACGCTCGACATGTCTTTTCGCTCGCTCGAGCCGATCCTCTCGGCGGTCGACGGCATCTTTACGGGAGATGACCCGACGCCCGGCGTCGCCCACGTCGTGAAACGCTTGGGCCATGCCGGGCTCGTGGAGCTGTGGCCGCCCGAGAAATACGAACAAGCGCTGCCGGCCGATGTCTGGTCGGCGGGCGACGAGCAGGTCGGCGCTGCTCCACCCGCCGTGCGGCTCGCCAACCGCATTGCCGATACGATCGAGGGATGGCTCGACCGCAAAGAAGCGCTCGCCTCGGAGGGCCGCCCGATCACGGCCGGCGACATCCTCATTCTGGTCAGGAAGCGCCATCCGTTCGCCGCGCCCATGATTGCGGCCTTGATGGCGCGGCGCATCGCGGTTGCCGGCGCCGACCGCCTCCGGCTCACCGAGCAGATCGCGGTCGAGGATCTCGTCTCCCTCGGCGATTTTCTGACGCTGCCCGAGGACGACCTCGCTCTCGCCGAGGTTCTGAAAAGCCCGATCTTCAATCTCGACGATGACGACCTGTTGCGGATCGCCCATGGGCGCAAGGGCACGCTCTGGAATGCCCTCCTCGGCAACACGGACTTGAAGCCCGCCTATGCCGAGGCCGCTGCGACGCTCAAGCGCTGGCGCAAGGGTGCCGACTTCTCGCCGCCGTTCGAGTTCTTCGCGAGCCTCCTCGACCGCGACGGCGTGCGCGCGAAGCTCCTGTCGCGTCTCGGGCCGGATGCGGCGGATCCCATCGATGAGCTTCTGAACCTTGCGCTGACCTATGACGACCATGCGCCGCCCTCGCTGTCGGGATTCCTCCATTGGCTGCGCGAGGGAGAGCGCGAGATCAAGCGCGACATGGATCATGGCCGCGACGAGGTGCGGGTCATGACGGTGCACGGCGCCAAGGGCCTCGAGGCGCCGATCGTGTTCCTGCCCGACACCTGCAGCGCCGCCTCCGCCGGCCGTCGGGGCGGAGGGACGATGCCGCTCGCGGGCGCGTCGCCGTTTCCGGAGGTCGAGGGGCCGCTGGTCTGGGCGATCAAGGGCTGCGGCACGCTGGAAGCAATCCGCGCCGCCAAGGCGGCGATCGATGCTAGCGAAAGGGAGGAGCGCAGCCGGCTCCTCTACGTCGCCATGACGCGGGCTCGCGACCGTCTCTACATCGCGGGTTTCGAGGGCCAGAATGGCCCCGAGCCCGGCTGCTGGTACGAGCTCATCGAAAAGCGCCTGCGAGGAGCGCTCGACGAGGTCGTGGAGGACGACGGCCGTCGCACGTTTCGCCGCGCGTCACAACAGGACGCTCGGCCCGAGCCGCCGAGCCGAGCGCCCGGAGCCGGTCAGGGCGCCGCGCCGCTCCCCGGGTGGGCAAAAAGGCCAGCCCCGCGCGAGCCGCAGCTCAGCGTGCCGCTCGCGCCCTCGAGGCTCGCGCCGTACGAGATCGACGATGCCGGCGAGCCGTCGCTCCCTGCGGCGCCGAAGGAGGCGCTCGCCGAGCCGCCAGCCCTTTCCCCTCTCGCGCTCGCCGAAGAGAGCCGGTTTCTGCGCGGCAGCCTCACGCACGGCCTGCTCGAGCACCTGCCCGCGTTCGAGCCTGCCGCGTGGGCGCGGACGGCGAAGGCGTTCGTTGCCCGGCGCGGCGCGGCGCTGCCGGCCCGCACCCAACGAGGCATCGTCGCGGAGGCTCTCGCGATCCTCAACGACACGACGTTCGCGCCGCTGTTCGGGCCGGGGAGCCGCGCCGAGGTGCCGGTCGCGGCCGTCATTCCCCACCCCAAGGGCACCGGCCCGGCGCTCAGAATCACCGGCCAGATCGACCGCCTGGCGGAGATCGGAAACGAGGTGCTGATCGTCGATTACAAGACCAATCGCCCGCCCCCACGCGAGGCCGCGGGCGTCGCCGACGCCTACCTTTACCAGCTTGCGGCCTATCGTCTCGCGGTCGGCCAAATCTTCAAGGGCAAATCCGTTCGGGCGGCCATCCTGTGGACCGACGGCCCGAGGCTTCTGGAAATCCCCGCCCGCCTGCTCGATGATTATGCGTCGCGCCTCTGGGATCTCGATCCGGCTCGTCTTGACGCTTGAGAGGAGCCTCCCTACCTTTCCCCTCCGCGCAATGACGGCCTCTGGCAGGGGCCCGCAACGAGGCCCAGAACCAACCGAGACAAGGAGCGACTGCCGATGGCCACGCCGCAGGTGTCCGACCAGACCTTCGACCAGGAGGTTCTGAAGTCAACCGAGCCGGTGCTCGTCGATTTCTTCGCCGAGTGGTGCGGTCCGTGCAAGGCCATGGCGCCGGCGCTCGAGCAGCTCGCCGCCGAGCTCGAGGGCAAGGTCAAGGTCGTTAAGCTCGACGTCGACCAGAACCCCGCGGTCACCGGCACGTACGGCATCCGCGCCATGCCGACGCTGATGCTGTTCAAGGGCGGCAAGGTCGCCGCCCAGCATGTCGGCGCGCTGGTGCAGAAGAAGAAGCTCGAGGAGTGGCTCAACGGCTCGCTCGTCGCCTAGTACCCGGAGTCACAATTCGCTGATACATCGTCCTTTGACGCGGCGCTGGTGGACCTCGGATTTGGTCCAGGCGAAGGGTTCGGCCTCGGCGTTGTAGGTGTCGATGAAGGCATCGATGTGCTCCATGAGCTGCTCGACCGAGGTGAACGAGGCACCCGACAGCGACTGGCCCTGCAGGATCGAGAACCAGCCTTCGACCTGGTTCAGCCAGGACGCCCGTGTCGGGGTATAGTGGAATGTCACGAGGGGATGGCGCGCGAGCCATTCCTCGTTCTTCTTGTGAGTGTTGAGATTGTCGAGGATGACCTCGAGCCTGGTGCGGTGATAGGCAGCGACGACCTCGTCCATGAAGTCGAGGAACTCCTTGCGGCGCCGACGCTTCTTGTGGGCGGCCTTGACCTTGCCCGTCGCGACCTCGAAGGCGGCGAAGAGGGTCGATGTGCCATGCCGCTTGTAATCGTGGCTGTGTCCGGTCAGCGCACGTCCGTTCGCCAGCTTCAGATAACCCTGAGCGCGCTCGAGCGCCTGGATCGACGGCTTCTCATCCACGCACAGCACGATGGCATTCTCGGGCGGTGCCATGTAGAGGCCGACCACATCGGCAGCCTTGGCGGCGAAGTCGGGATCGTTGCTCTCGCACCAGCTCTTGCGCCCTGCGAGATCGATCTTCTGCTTGCGCAGAAAGCGCCGTACATAGTTCACGTCGACATCGCCCAAGGCATCGGCGACCAGCTCGCAGGTCCAGCGTGCCCGCCCCTTCGGCACCGGCTGATCGAGCACAGCCAGAATGCGCTTGCCCGTTGCCTCGGTGTAGATCGGCTTTGCGCCGGGCCGGGGCTTGTCCTTGAGGCCATCCATGCCCGATGCGGCGAAGCGCGTGCGCCAGACGCTGACCACTCCCGTCATGACGCCGACCTCACGCGCGATCGCGCGCGACGCCCAGCCATCGGCGGCCAGCAGAACAATACGAGCGCGGCGCACCATGCGCTGCTCAGTTGTTGGTGCCCGCAGCCAACCTTCGAGTTCGCTGCGCGTGTCCGGATCGAGCCGGATCTCTGTTGCCTTGGGAATCATCCCGATGTTGAATCATGCCACCGCCGCCAGGCAAAGACAGGCACAACGAATGATCGGCCCCCGTAGCTAAAATGACTCAGCCTTCAATGACGGCGGGTACTAGCATGGAGCAACGCGCGACGAGGCCCATCCATGAGTGAACACTATACGTTCAGCATCACGCTTCGCCCCGAGCCGGAAGGCGGATTCACGGTCCGCGTACCCGCGCTCCCGGAAATCGTTACGTTCGGGGAGAGCGAAGGCGAGG
>DATETZ010000141.1:0-2263 GCA_035283385.1 Hyphomicrobiaceae bacterium | reverse complement strand
TTTCAACGTCACCCCCGCGGAGGCGGGGGCCCACCCAAGCTTGAAGTTTGGACGGATGCCCGCCGTCCATGCGAAGCATGGCTTCGCCATGACGCGGGCATGACGGCGATGGGATGCATCTGTTTGTGACAGAACACTAGTTCCCCGCGCGGGGCTCCCAATCGAGCCCCGCCTGCCCATCGGTCAGGCGCTCGCCGCCAAGAGACCCGGGCTGTTGCGCGGCCAAGCCGGTGCGATCGCCCCCCAGCGGCTCGCCGAGCCAGCCGATCAGCAGCAGCACCGTCGCTATGGGCGCGAGCAACAGCGAGCTCTGCGAGCCGACGCGAAGGAAGCCGATCCAGAACACGGCGAGCATGATGCCGAAAAGAACGACGACCCAGCCTTGGGCCGCGCTCCATCGCGCGGCGGCGAAAGCGAGCCCGGCCGATAGCGCGAGAATGCCGATCAGGACCGGGATGGCCGGAAAGTCGATGTGCAGCGAGCCCATCGGCCAGCCCAGGCGGTTGGCAAAGGCACGGTACGTCGCGAGCGCAAGGCCCCAGCCCAACGCTCCGACGGCCAAGAGGAACAAAATGTCGATCATGGGAAGGCCTCCTCGTGACGCCGCTCGAGGGCCCTGTCGCGGGACCCGCGCTCCGGCATCGAAAACCGCCCCCGCAGTGGTGCCTTGCCCCCTAATTTAGAGCCATTGTGTCAGGGGCCGAGGCGCGAGCCGATCCCTGGCCTCTGATCAATAGCTCCAATTGCTCAAAACGTCAGCATAAAGGGCGGCCGGTGCCTCGATAATGGGCTCGGCCAAGGTTTGACCCGCGCCAGGGTCTTGGATTACCGATGCTATGGTCCTGGCACGCGGATTGCCCTAGTTAGTGGCGGGCTCGATCGGAGGGAGGCGGGGAATGTTTGCATGGCTGAAGCGCAAGAAGAAGCTAGAGGCCGGTGAACCGGCATCGCTACCGGCCGGTGCGGCGGCGCCCACGGCCGCGGCCTCGGCTCCCGCGACCGGCGAGCAGCCGGCCGTGCATCCCCTGATTTCGGCGCCGAACCGTCCCTTGACACGGAACAAGCCGGCGCGGCGCAGGCGACGGGTGCGGGCGGCAGGGCTTCGCTCGCGCACGGCCGATCTTGCCATGGACCTCAACGAGCCGCCGCCGAAGGTCGGGATCGGCGCAATGGAGATCGGGCCCAGGTCACGCCGCAACGCCAAGGTCACGCGCGTGCACCCGGACGGCCGCCAGCTCGTGGCACGCATCGCGACGACCGGGCAGGGCTTCACCTACGTCCTGTGGCCGGACGGCACCTATCGTCTCGCCGGACGCCGCACCGGCCGCACCGACGCCCCGCGCCTCGTGATCGGGGTGGAGTGAGCCATTACCTGTCAATCTCCCCGAACACGATATCGATCGAGCCGAGGATCGCGGACACGTCGGCCAGCATGTGCTTGCGGGCCAGGAAATCCATCGCCTGCAGGTGCGCAAATCCCGGCGCGCGGATCTTGCAGCGGTAGGGCCGGTTCGAGCCGTCCGCCACCAGATAGACGCCGAACTCGCCCTTGGGCGCCTCCACCGCCGCGTAGACCTCGCCCGCCGGCACATGGAAGCCTTCCGTGTAAAGCTTGAAGTGATGGATCAGCGCCTCCATCGAGCGCTTCATCTCGTCGCGTTTCGGGGGCACGACTTTCTTGTTGTCCGCCGCGACCGGCCCCCGGCCCTCGGCGGAGGAGAGCTTCACGCACGCCTGCTTCATGATCTTCACCGCTTCGCGCATCTCGGCCATGCGCACCAGATAGCGATCGTAGCAGTCGCCGTTCTTGCCGATCGGAATGTCGAAAGCGAGCTCGGAATAGCATTCGTAGGGCTGCGCCCGGCGCAGGTCCCAGGCCGCGCCCGAGCCGCGCACCATCGGGCCCGAGAAGCCCCAGTCGAAGGCATCGTCGAGCGTGACGACGCCGATGTCGACGTTCCTCTGCTTGAAGATGCGGTTCTCGGTCAACAGCCCTTCGATGTCGTCGAGGACTTTGAGGAACGGATCGCACCAGGCGTAGATATCGTCGATGAGCTTCTGCGGCAGGTCCTGGTGCACGCCACCGACGCGGAAGTATTTCGCGTGCATGCGCGAGCCGGATGCCCGCTCGTAGAACACCATCAGCTTCTCGCGCTCCTCGAAGCCCCACAGCGGCGGGGTCAGCGCGCCGACGTCCATGGCCTGCGTGGTGACGTTCAAGAGATGCGAGAGGTGGCGGCCGATCTCGCAATAGAGGACGCGG
>DATETZ010000140.1:0-9731 GCA_035283385.1 Hyphomicrobiaceae bacterium | reverse complement strand
ATAGCCCGCGACCTCCCCCCGCACCTCGCAGAGATCGAACGTGAGCGCGATCAGCTTCTTGCCGGGCGGCAACGCAACGCTGCGGACCACGCCGCCGCGCAGGTGTTCCGGTACCGGCGCAAACGGGGCGAGCTCGCCCTCTCCCTCCGGCGCATCGTACCGGCGGTCCCCTCTAACGGTCAGGTTTTCGCCGGGCCGCATCTTCAACGCCTCGTGCGACCAGCACACGGCCGCGAGCGAAGGCCGCTGGTGAGGTGGGTTCGCGGCGGCCCCGGACTGGACAAAGGCGCATGCCGCACCGATCGTTGCAGCGCAGGTGACGAAGCGGATCGCCGTCGCTCCCCTGATGTCCCCCGCCCCGGATCTCGGAATAGTCGAGCGCGCCGCCTCAGTCCAGCGCCGGAGTTCAGCGGCCCTCGAAGCGAGGCTTGCGCTTGTCGAGGAACGCGCGGCGGCCTTCGGCGTAATCCTCGCTGTGAAAGCACGCCTCGACCGCCGCGTCGAGGGCTCGCGTGTCCGGATGTTCGGGATGGCGCCAGAGCTCGTCGACCGCCTGCTTGGCGGCGCGAACGGTAAGGGGCGCGTTGGCGGCGATCTCGAGCGCGAGCGCGCGCGTCTCCGCCTCGAGCCGGTCCGCCGCGACGACGCGATTGACGAGCCCCATGCGCTCGGCCTCGCTGGCCGAGAAGCGCCGGCCCGTGAGCAGAAGCTCCTTCACGCGCGCCGGCGCCGCGAGCGCGAGCAGCGGGCGCACCCAGCGCGGATTGTAGCCGAGGCCGAGCTTCGCAGCCGGGATCGCGAATTGAGCCGTGTCGCCGGCGAGCCGCAAATCGCACGCCGCCGCGAGCCCGAGGCCGCCGCCCAGGCAGAAGCCGTGGATCATGGCGATGGTCGGCTTATGGGCCGCCGAGATCGCGGTGAAGGCGTCGTGATTGAGCCGGTCGTAAGCCTTGGCATTCTCGCCCGTGCGCGCGCTTTCGAACTCGGTGATGTCGGCGCCGGCTGAGAAGGCGCGCTCCCCGGCCCCTCTCAGGACAACGACGCGCACGCCGGCATGGGCCTCGGCCTTGGCGACGAGCCGCGGCACCGCCTCCCACATGGCGGCGGTCAAGGCGTTCATGCGCTCCTGGTTGTCGGCGACGATCCACGCCAGGGAACCCTCGATCACCAGCTCGAGCGTCGGGACCTTGGCTGTTGTTGCGGCCATCTGGAGTCTCTATGGGTGTCACTCGGGAGCATGCCCAGGGCTTCTAGTCCTGCACCCCCCATGAAGCATGAGCTGCAACTCGGCGCGAAGCTTTTTGCGGGCACCCGCTCTGGCTCGGGTGCAGAGGCGCCGATGCTGGTCTAGGATTGACGGGCGAGGCTCGCGCCACTACCTCGTTGGCGGAAGCCGGCCGGCCGGAGGGCTGGCATCGGCCCGGCCCGGCCAAACGTGCAAGGATAGATATCATGGCAGCGCAAAGACAGTCCGCCGCCCACGGCAAAGCTCATGGCAAGCTCCACGGCAGGCTCGAGCCCCTCGACCCGATCTGGTCGGAGCTACGCAGGGAGGCTGAGGCGGCCATGGCGGCCGAGCCGGCGCTCACGGGGTTCGTGTTCGCCACCGTGATGAGCCACGAGCACCTCGAGGAGGCGATCTGCCACCGCATCGCCCAGCGGCTCGGACATGCCGACGTCGATGCCGGGCTCATCGTGCAGACGTTCCAGCACGTGCTCGCCTCGCAGCCGAACCTCGGCGCGGCGTTTCGCGCCGACCTGCAGGCCGTCTACGACCGCGACCCGGCGTGCGAGCGCTATCTCGAGCCGCTGCTCTACTTCAAAGGCTTCCACGCCCTCGTGACGTATCGCTTCGCGCACGAGCTGTGGCGCCAAGGGCGCAAGGACTTCGCGCTCTATCTGCAGAGCCAGTCCTCGCGCATTTTCACGGTCGACATTCACCCGGCCGCGCGCATCGGGAGAGGCATCATGCTCGACCACGCAACCGGCTTCGTCGTCGGCGAGACGGCGGCCGTCGGCGACAACTGCTCGTTCCTGCACGGCGTGACGCTCGGCGGCAGCGGCAAGGACACGGGCGACCGCCACCCCAAGGTCGGCGCCAGCGTGCTGATCGGGGCCGGGGCCAAGGTGCTCGGCAACATCCACGTCGGCAATTGCTCGCGCATCGCCGCCGGCAGCGTCGTGTTGACCGACGTTCCGCCCCACATGACGGTCGCCGGCGTTCCGGCGCGGGTGGTCGGCCCGGCCGGTTGCCCCGAGCCCGCGCGGGCCATGGATCAAGCGCTCGGGCCAGACGATTATGCCATGCTCTAGTATGGCGGTTCAGAAGTTCCCTTTTCCCTTGCGGCTGGGTCGTCAGGGAACTTCTGAACCAAAGCCATACTAGCAACGCTCATGGGTCTAGTGTCCCTTATGAACCCGAAGCTCGCAAACGCGATGGCCGCAAGGTGTGTGCGAGCTTCGGGTTCGGGACACTAGCCTGGGATTGGCGAGGAGCCGCGGAGGACACCGTGACCAAGACCGAACTGATGCGGCTCGAGGCCTATCTCAGAAAGATGTTCCACAACGATGCCCTCGAGGTCCGCCCCCAGCCCAAGAAGAAGGACATGGCCGAAATCTTCATCGGCGGCGAGTTCATCGCGCCCATCTACCGTGACGACGAGGACGGTGAGGTGAGCTATCAGGTGCAGATGGCCATTCTCGAGATGGATCTCGCGGAGATCTGACGCCTCACGGATGGGACCCGGAGACACGCGGCATGGCTCACTTCGAACTCGGCGGCGTCCGCGTCAAGACGCCGGGCGAGGGGCGCTTCTGGGTGGCGCCGGGCGCGATCGTCCTCGGCAAAGTCGAGATCTGCGAGGACGCCAGCATCTGGTTCGGCGCCGTCGTGCGCGGCGACAACGAGCCGATCCGGATCGGCGCGCGCTCCAATGTGCAGGATGGATCGGTCCTGCATACCGACCCCGGCTTTCCGCTCGACATCGGCGAGGACTGCACGATCGGCCACATGGTGATGCTGCACGGGTGCACGATCGGCCGCGGCAGCCTGGTCGGCATCGGCTCGATCGTGCTCAATGGGGCGCGGATCGGCGAGGAGTGCCTGATCGGGGCCAACACGCTGGTCCCCGAAGGCAAGGAGATCCCGGCGCGCTCCATGGTGCTCGGCTCTCCGGGCAAAATCGTGCGCCAGCTCACCGGCGAGGACGTGGCCCGGTTCGGCCGCGCCTCGGCTCGATACATCGAAAACTGGAAGCGCTATGCGGCGGGCCTTAGGCCGGAGGGCTGACGGAGCGATCCCCGCTCGGTCTTGAGAGCGGCCTTTTTCGCCGGGGCGCAAAAAAAATGGAGCCGGACACGGGGTGCGTGACCGGCTCCAGTTTGAGCCCGGCGGGGGGTGGGGAGGGCAGGGTGTCGGTCCTCCGGGCCCTATCGGTGGTGTTCGCTTGTTTCGGTTCCGTTAGCTGTGCGAGCCTTTCACTTGTCTTCGCGGACGCCGGCGATCGCAGCCGGCGCCGTTTCGTCGGATGCATCCAGCGAGACCCACGCGCGCGGATCGACGTACGACTGGCGTGAAACGAACTGGTAGGACGATTTGTTCCAGAGCTTCACCTCGTCGATCTTGTTGTCGAGGATGAAGTCGCCCTGCGCCGTGCGCGCGGTCAGCACCGCATGACCCTCGCCCTTCTCGTCGCGCACGACCGTCATCAAGAGCGCGCTCGAGGGCCAGCCGCGCTGCTCCAGCAGCTTCTGTTTGAGCAGCGCATAGTCCTCGCAGTCGCCCTTCTCGGACGGCAGCGTCCAATACTCGCTGACGCCGTAGATCTCCGCATCCGTCGCCGGCGTGATCGCGCGGTTGATGCCGCGGTTGATCTCGTCGAGCTCGCTCAGCCGCTCTGGCGTCGGCTGAAACCGGCTTTCGTCGAGCGTCTGCGGTGTGCAGGCCTCGGGCGTCGAGTCACAGAACCTGACGAACCCGTAAGGCGGCTGCGTGGGCCCGAAGACCCTCATGAACGGAGAGGTTCTCCCTATGCCCCGATGGTAGGCGGCCGGCTCTGCCGATACGGCCGTGGTTGCGAGGAGACTACCCAGAATTCCAACAATACCGATTGCTACACGCTTCATACTCGGACCCCGTACTTGCCCTCTCACATTAGCCGAGAAACCTCGTATTCCTCTGAAGTGCGGCGCCAGCATTTGAGAACAATTTTAGCTATTTTGCGGTGACGATCTCTGATGCCTGGCGACGGTAGTGTTTCGTGTGGCGGCTCCCTTCAAGGCTGTGACGCGGTTCGCCTCTCAGCCGAAATAACGTCTCAACGCTTCTGGTTCCTGGATATCGAGGAACTGAACACCGATCCCGCGCTCGTGGTGGCGCATGACACGGCATCTGAGCTTGCCGAGCATAGCCTCGCTGCCGATTGGCGGGCGGGCCTCGGTGCCGAGCGAGGCACCGGACAGCGAGACATCGAGGATCCGGCAATCGACCGATATTCCGTCCGTGAGCCTAAGTGTCGACGCCTTGTTGGTGGCGGCAACGCGATCGTGCCGGCGGTCCTCAGTGCCGTTAAATTCTTCTTTATTGATGAGCCAAGTCATCTGGGCCGCGAGTTTTTCGCGCTTGTGCAGGGTCGCCACGAGGCGCATGGCGAAGCCCCCGTCGAACACACGTACGACGGTGCCTTCTATCCCCCCGATGTGATCGAAATAGGCGATGATGCGCTCGCCGATCTCGACCGCGACCGGTGACATCATGGCCGCCCCGCCAACAGATAGATCATTGAGTTTGCAGGGATATTCTTCCTTGCTCGCGCGCATGAAGCGGCCCAGCAGCGCAAGGGGATAGCGCTTGTGGCGGCGCCGATCGGGAACGATGCCGGGCTGCAAGGCCAGATGTCGCGGGGAAATGGGCGCGCGCGGGACGGACATGGCTATTTTCGAACACCTCGGCTCGTCCGCCTTGTCGCTGCACTGCTACCTGGGGCGGCGGCGCGCGAGGCGGGGGTTCCGTCACTATGCGAGCCGTTGGTTTATGAACGCCTAACTGGTGGCCTTATTTTGAGACACTTTTATCGCGCCGGGAAGCGCAGACATTGGCGCCTCTTGCCGGGCGGCGCGAAAGCGTCGCGCCCCTGCAACCGGCGATCGCGGACGAGGCGATCCGAGCCAAGATGTTGTCCACAGACCCAGAAGCGCCGCCCCCCGGCCGCGGGGCCCGTGGCCACGAGCTGCGCGCGAGTGCGGAGCCGCGAGCCATGAAACGGCCCCATCCGTGGGGCGCCCGGATGCTGAAAATAGAGTTTACAACTTATCTCCCCCGCCTTTGCCGAAACCGCCGTCGTAGACGCGGAATTGGCGGCGATCCTGGCGCACCATGCGGGCGTTGCGCACGTGGGGGAGGAACGGGCTCTGGCGCTTGAGCTGATCGACGACGGCATCCGGGCGGCCTTCAGGCCATATGGCCTCTGCCGCCAGCAGCCGCATCGAGGTGAGGCCCTCCTCGGGGAGCCAATCCGGATCTTCGAGGACGCTGATGGAGCCGAGAAGGCGGTCGAGCGCATTGCCCGTGTGAACGAGCGGGAGGACGAGGATCTCGAGGCTCACGGCCTTGCTCGCGCCGGATCGGGCCTCGGCAAGGAACACGGACACTCGGCCCAGCTCCGTAATCGCCGAGAAGTGCTGCTCGAGCAGCGACCGGTCGGCCCTGCTCCAACCCTCGAGAAAGTCCGCGCCCCTCAGCTCGGCCCCGAACCGCTGGCAAATGCGCGTGCCGGCAAGACGAAAGCAAAAACCCTGGTTGCGGGCCGGCTCGAGGATGAAGGTGTCGGGCAAGATATCGCCGATGCGGCCGGGTTCGATTTCGAACCGTCTCGGAGCGACGCCGCCAGCGCGCAGCTCATCCCAATAAGCGTAAAGAACCTGGGTTGTCTTGTGCTTCATTCCGGATGCCAGAAGGTTAATGTTCCTCGACCTGCGTGCCGCCGCGATCGGCGAACGTCCCAACCCGCGACCGGCCGGGAGCGCAAGGTAGCTGACAGCAGCTTTCGTGCCATGTTCGGGTTTTTTTGCCGCCCCGGCACCGATCTTGATTGCCGTGGCCGGGGGTGCACCGCTATGGGCGTCCGTGACACCGCGGGAGGCCGAGCGTGAAGGACAGCGAGCCGATATTCAACGTGCCCGGCGCCGTGCTGGCCGTGCTCGCCGTTCTGGCCGCCATTCATGGTTTGAGAACGCTTCTCGACCCCGAGACCGACCTATGGCTCGTCTACGTCCTTGCCTTCATCCCGGCGCGCTATGACGGTCTTGCCGCAGAATTGCCGGGCGGCGAGACGGCCGCGCTAACATCGTTCGCGACCCATATGCTCGTGCACGGCGATATCGTGCACCTCTTGCTCAACTTGGCTTGGCTGTTGGCTTTCGGCGGGGCCATAGCGCTCCGCGTGGGCAGCGCTCGCTTCCTGGCGTTCGCCATCGTATGCGGCATCGCCGGAGCGTTAACGTTTCTGTTCGTCAATCCCGGACTCGCGACGCCGGTCGTCGGCGCCTCGGGGGCGGTCTCGGGGCTGATGGGCGGAGCCATGCGATTTC
Source organism: Hyphomicrobiaceae bacterium (assembly GCA_035283385.1). Lineage (GTDB taxonomy): Bacteria > Pseudomonadota > Alphaproteobacteria > Rhizobiales > Hyphomicrobiaceae > Hyphomicrobium_C. The sequence goes on along the minus strand of DATETZ010000140.1, from coordinate 3,143 downwards.
TCTTCTCCGCGATCGACGAAGGAGGGGCTCGCCGTCTCCGGGAGGCGCCGCATAGGGCGCGTCTGATGTCGCTTCCGGAGGCGCTGTCGGACCAACGCGTGCTGCTTACGACCGCGATTTGGTTGCTTATCAACGTGCTGGCGACCTTCGGCTTCGGCGGCGGCGGCGCCGATGGCAGGATCGCCTGGGAGACGCACATCGGAGGCTACGTCGCAGGCCTCTTGCTCTTTGGTCTGTTCGACCGCCCCGCTCCAACCGAAAGCCAACCAATCCAACACTGAACGCTTGCGCCCGTGGCAGAATTGCCTCAGCATGCCGAAATTGGGGTCTGCGAGCCTCAATCAACTTTCGAGGTCAAGAGTATCGCTCGCCGAACGGCTGGGGGCCGGTCGGGTTCGCGGAGCAGATCCGGGCCCGGTCCGCGCCTTCTCTTGCCGTCCGGACGGGCGGGAGGACATGCTCATGAATGTTGCTGCGATCCTGAAAGGCAAGGGGAGGGCGGTCTCGACTTCGCGACCGGACGTGACGCTTCTTGATATCGTTCAGAAGCTGAACGCCAAGAAGATCGGCGCCATTGTCGTGGTCGGCGAGAACGGCAAGGTGGCGGGGATCGTCTCGGAGCGCGACGTGATCCGCGCGATTGGCGAGCGGGGCATCGATGCGCTCAACCTCCCGGTCTCGGAGGTCATGACCCGCAACGTGATCTCGTGCCGGGAGACGAGCCCGATCGACGAGCTCATGGAGACCATGACAAAGGGCCGCTTCCGCCACCTGCCGGTGGTCGAGGACGACGCCCTCGTCGGCATCATCTCCATTGGCGACGTCGTGAAGCATCACGTCGCCGAGGTGGAGATGGAAGTCTCCGCCATGCGCAATTACCTGGCGACCGGCTGAGGCTCAGGATTTCAGGAGTGTGTGCCGTCGGCTCCGGGCTGCGCCGGCGGCCGGTGATCGCTCAGCCGGCGCGTGGCGAGTTCGCGCATCAGATCCTCGAGCTCGCGGTTGGCCGCGACCTCGCCGCGCTCGATCAGATCCTCGGCGCGATGGAAGTCGAAAAGTCCGATGCCGTGCAGGCGGGGGCTGATCATCGCATCCGGCGGATCGCCGGCCAGTCGTGAGCGCGCAATCCGGTCCTGCACGATGTTGAAGGCGTCGACCATGACGGTGGAGATGCCCGGGACGTCGTCGCCGCGGCCGAAAAGCTGGCGCTGCAAGAGGCGGCGCACCGCGACCCCGTTCTTGCCGGTGACGGGCTTCGGCTCCTCCTCCTCGGCCTCGTCGGCGACCGCCTCGACGTTGGGGGACACGGTGCCGCGGCTCGAAATGTCAATGTTGAGGTTGACGGCAATGACATAGCGGGCGCCGAGAGCCCGGCACACCGAGATCGGAATGGGGTTCACGAGTGCCCCGTCGAACAGCCACCGGCCCTCGATCTTGACCGGCCGGAAGATGCCGGGAAGGGCATAGGATGCGCGCATGGACTCGACCAGCCGGCCGCGCGACAGCCACACCTCGTGACCGGTGCCGATCTCCGTCGCAACCGCGGTGAACCGCCGCTCGAGATCCTCGATCTTGCAGTGGCCCAGGTGCTTCTCGAGGCGCTGGCAGAGGCGCTGGCCGGTGATGAGGCCGGTCCCCGCCAGGTTGAAATCCAAGAGGCCGAGAACCCGCCGGCGCGTCAGCTCGCGCGCGAAGTCCTCGAGCTCGTCGAGATGGCCGGCCACGTAGCAGCCGCCGACGACGGCGCCGATCGACGTGCCGGCGATGATATCCGGTTTGATGCCCGCTTTGAGCAAGGCCCTCAAGACGCCGATGTGCGCCCACCCGCGGGCCGCGCCGCCGCCCAAGGCCAATCCGATCTTACCCGCACTCATGGGTCATCTCCGCTCCTCCGGTGCCCTTCTTTGCGAAGTGACAACCGGTGTCACGCCCGTGTCCCGGCCACGCCTCGAGGCCAGACCTCAGCAGCCCTGCTATCCCTTATGTAGGATATCAAAGCCGGATTAAGGGGCGGCTACTGACCATGGCATCGGCAATTCAGCCTGCGGGCGGATCTTTAACTATTCGTTAACGCATTAGCCCCTTTTGGGGTTTCCGGCCGGGGAGCCCGCCTTTCCGCGTTGCATGGCCACGAGCTTCGTGCCCGGACCCGGCCGCGCGCCGAGCGGGACGGCACGGTAGAAGCACGAGCCTTCGCCCGTATGGCACGCCGTGCCCGTGCCGCCGACATTGACGCGCAGCCAAACGGCATCCTGGTCGCAATCGATGCGCATCTCGGCGACCGCAAAGACATTTCCGCTCTCCTCGCCCTTTTTCCATAGGCGCCCCCGCGAGCGGCTCCAGAAATGGGCAAGGCCGGTCTCGATCGTTGCCGCAAGGGCCTCGGCGTTCATGAAGGCGAACATCAGGACCTCGCCCGAGGCGGCGTCGGTGACGATGGCGGGGATGAGGCCTTCGGCGTCGAACCTCGGCTGCAGCGAGAGGCCGCCCTCGACCTGCGGGGGCTCTCCGCGCGGGGCGAATAGTGGTGAGCTGGAGTGCACCATGGGAGAGACCGTACAGAGGGCGGGGCCCGGCGTTGAGGGCCGCTTTGGGCGCAAATCGGTGGGCTTTCGGCCAGCCGTCTCCCAAAGAAGCCCGGTTCGGCCCTATATATGTATCGCGCGCTCCGGGCAAGGACGGCGCCGGCACGCGCTGGCTCGCGATGGGTTGAGGCGCGATGGCGGATCTGGACGACATCTACAACTTGAGGATCCTCGAGCTCGCGGCGGATATTCCCCATTCCAACCGGCTCGAGAACCCGGATGCCACTGCCTCCGCGCGCTCGAAGCTGTGCGGCTCGACGATCACGATCGATCTCAAAATGGCGGACGGGCGGGTTGCGGATTTCGGGCAGACCGTCAAGGCCTGCCTCTTGGGTCAAGCCTCGGCGTCGATCGTCGGCCGCGAGATCGTCGGCACGAGCGCCGACGAATTCCGCACCGTCGCCGCCAGCATGCGGCGCATGCTGAAGGAGCATGGGCCCCCGCCCGCGGGGCGCTGGGCGGATCTCGCCATCCTCGAGCCGGTCAAGGACTATCCGCATCGTCATGCCTCGACGCTCCTGGTGTTCGATGCGGTCGAGACGGCGCTCGACGAGATCG
>DATETZ010000139.1:0-2052 GCA_035283385.1 Hyphomicrobiaceae bacterium | reverse complement strand
CGAGAACGGCACCACGATCCTCAAATTCATGCTGCACATCTCCAAGACGGAGCAGCGCGAGCGCCTGCAGGCGCGCCTCGACGAGCCCGACAGCCGCTGGAAGTTCAACCCGGGCGATCTCGAGGACCGCAAGCTGTGGGACGAGTACCAGGCGGCCTACGAGCTGATGCTCGACAAGTGCTCGACCGCCTGGGCGCCCTGGCACGTGATCCCGGCCGACCGCAAATGGGCGCGCAATGCGGCGGTCGCGGCCATTGTGCGCGACACCTTGGAGACGATGAACCCGCAATATCCGAAGCCCGATTGGGACCCGAAGGAGTTCAAGCTCCATTGAGTGCGAAGGCGTTGCCGCGTTTACCAGAGGAGCTTGACGCCAAAGCCTGCGAGGGCTGCGTCGTTGGTGACGAGCGGCATGTCCTCGAGCAATGCCTGCGCGGCGAGGATTCGGTCGAACGGGTCGCGATGCTGGCCTGGCAGCAACCCCCCGAGCCGCCCGTGCTCGATGGCGATGGCAAGGGGCTTGAAGTTCTGTTCCGCGAGGCTCTCGGTGAGGCGATGGGTCAGCCTGGCGGCGTCGGGCAGCTTGCCGAGGCGCACCTTCATGGCAAGCTCCCACGCAGACGCGGCGCTGACGAAGACCTCAGCTTCTTCGGCGCCGATGGCTGCGCGCGCCTTTGGCGACAGGCGTGGGTCGCCGATCATCCACCACAGCAGCGCGTGCGTGTCCAAGAGGATTCGCATCGTATCCCTCGCCCTCGAAGGCGGCGAGCTCCTCGGCCGGCAGCGGATCGAAGAAGGATTCCGGAACCTCGAACTCGCCCTTGTAGGCGCCGAAGCGGCGCTTCGAAGTTTCGGGCGAGATCGCGGTCAAGCGCGCAACCGGAATTCTGCCGCGCAGGATGATGATCTCCTCACCCGCAGCTGCGCGCGCGATCAGGCGGGAAAGGTGCGTCTTGGCGGCATGGATCGTAACGGTGCCCATGCGAGCAACATGACTTAGTCCATTAGCTTAGTCAAGTCAGGAGGAAAGCAACGGCGTCTCCACGTGCTTGCCGGCAGGAACGAAGCAAGCCGGGGTGGTTCGGGCTACTGAGTTGCCATGAGCGCCACCCGGCGCTCACCTGAAGGGACGAAACTCGATGGATGGGTCATTGATATCATTGAGGTTTTCACCACGAGTTTCTAGGTAGCTCGGGCGGCGCAATGCCGCCCAAGCGCGGGCCTCCTGCTCCGCCTGCAGCTTCTTGTCCTTCTCGGTTGCCCGCATGAGGGCGGGGCGCTCGTTGAGGCGGCCGACGTAGGCCGCGAACTCCGGCCGCTCCGGAATCAGCTTGAACATCATGCCCCAGCGCAGGCCCGAGCCGATGATCCGATGATGACGTCAGCGGCAGTGAACTGTTTGCCCATCAGATAGGGATCGGCGGCGCCGACGCCCTTGGCCAGCACGTCCATCACCGTATCGTAGTCGCCGAAGCCGAGCGTCGCGCGGGACGGCGGGTCCTTGCGCGGGAAGGTGCGCTCCGTGATCGCCGGCTCGATGTGTTGAAATTCGGCGCCTGACCGGCAGCGACGATGAGGACTGCGGTGTCGAATAGCGCGGTCGCCTGATAGTATTGGGCAATGCCGTATTCTTTGAGCAAGCGGGTGTGAAAGACGCCGCGACCGGCTCGAGGGAGTGATCGTGCCAAAACGAAGCGCAGGCATCCTCCTGTTTCGGCGGAAGGGGCCCGAGCCGGAGGTTCTCCTCGTTCACCCCGGCGGCCCGTACTGGGCCAGCAAGGACGAGGGCGCGTGGAGCATCCCGAAGGGCCAATACGAGACGGGCGAAAGCCCGCTGGACGCCGCCAAGCGCGAGTTCGAGGAAGAGACCGGCATGCGGCCCGAGGGGGAGTTCGTAAGCCTCGGCGCCTTTGCGCAATCGAAGGCCAAGACCGTCGAGGTTTGGGCGGCGGAGGGCGACTTCGATCCGACGAAACTCGAAAGCAACGCTTTTTCGATGGAATGGCCGCCGAAGTCGGGCCGCTTGCTGGAGTTCCCCGAAGCCGATCGGGC
>DATETZ010000138.1:0-6679 GCA_035283385.1 Hyphomicrobiaceae bacterium | reverse complement strand
CTCAAAGTTTACGGGTGCTCGAGCATGGTGGGCCTTGTAAGACTGCCCGCCGCCCAAAATGCAGTGATCGACCGCCGCAAGATCGTCGACTACCTCCGTTCCGACGACCATCCTACGGGCCGGGCGAAGGCCGCATACTTTCGGCAATTCGGGTTCAAGCGCGAAGCCCCTGATACCGGTCAGCATATGTTTCAACCCGTTCGAGCCCCCTCACCCCATCCCTCTCCCCGGCGGGGAGAGGGAGTTTTGTCGCGAGTTTGGCGACGTAAGGAGCCAAACCGCTGACAAAACGGGTGAGGGGGATGCCGGTCAGAACTTTCGCACGGCGGTATGAAATCTTAGAAGCGGCGATCCGGGCGCATGCAAGCGAACTCGGATGGGTTGCTGACATCGAGTTAACCGAGTTCGGAGTTAAGCTCGTCGTAGCGGGAGCGCTGCCGGCGCCGGATGGACGACGCCCCAAGGTATATCCTGAATGGTTCGTGGAGCTGGGTGCCACACGTCCACGTCTTGTTACCGCCTATCCTATGCCCCGGGGCGAGCGATCGGAGCCCATTGCATGATCAAAGAATTCGACCTCGTGGTCCTTGCGATCGATCTGCCGCAGCACAAGCTCAAGCAGGGCGACGTGGGCACGGTCGTATTGGTGCACAGGGACGGCGCTGGATACGAGGTAGAATTCGTTACCTTCAGCGGCGAGACCGTATCGGTCGTCACGCTGCGGGCTAAAGCCATACGCCCTGTCGGTCAGCGCGAGCTCGCCCACGTCCGCGAAGTCGCCTAACGGCCCGGCAGCGAGACCAAGCGTCGAGTACTGCCCCCGCTAGCGGAGAAGCAGCCTCAGGCCGCCAATTCGATGATGACGATCTCGGGCGGCGAGCCGAAGCGGACCGGAAAGCCCGAGCAGCCCAGGCCGCCAGAGACCACGAGGTGCCGGCCCTCCTCGACGACATGGCCGTAGACGTAACGCTGGCCGTAGCGCGAGGGAACGACCGGGGCAAAACCGGCGACCCGGATCTGGCCGCCATGCGTGTGTCCCGCAAGGGTGAGCGCGACGCGCTCCGGCACCTCGGGAAAGACATCGGGCTCGTGCACCATCAATACCACCGGCGCCTCGTCGCCGACCTTGGCGAGCGTCGCCGGGAGATCATGGACGCCCTGGCAGACCTCGCCGCGCGTCCAGCTCGCCGGGCGCCGCTTCGGGAGGAACGCCAATTGATCGCCGAGCCCGGCGAGCCAAAACGGCCTTCCGTTTTTTTCCAGTCTCACGGCGTCGTTCTCATAGACTGGAATGCCGGCGGCCTCGAGCGCGCAACCGGCGGCGGGAAGGCCCTCGCCGCGCTGCTGCACCTTCTCGTCATCCCACCAGTCGTGATTGCCGAGCACGGCATGCCGGCCGAGCGGCGCTTCGAGCTCCGCGAGCGCGCCGGCCCATGCCGCATGCGCGACAGGTTCTGATACGAGGCCCAAGCGGCGCCCGGCGACGTAATCGCCGAGTAGGAGCACGGCGTCGGGAGAGGCGGCGTTGGTGCGCGCCACGATGTGGCGGATGCGCTCGATTCCCATCCATGGCTCGGCGGCGTGCAGATCGGCGATCACGGCGAGCTTCAAGTCTAGGCCGCGCGGCCAGCCGGGCGGCGATATGCGATAGCGCGTGACGCGCAGCCGCCACGGCTCGGCGACGGCATAGCCGCCGAAACCGGCCGTGCCCGCCATCAGCGCGACGGCGCCGTTGAGAATCTGTCGGCGCGAAAGCAAAAGCTTCCCTCACTTAAACCCAGCGCAAGTGGCGCCCGCCCGCCTCATCGCTGGCCATAACTTAAAGTCCAACAAAAGCCAAATCGTGACAACGCAAGATCAAAAGTTGCGTCGCTATTAACCAAATTAACCAAGGCCGGCCTTGTCCCCCGTGTCCTCATCCTCTTGATCGGCGAGCAACGGCAGCTCCGGCGCTGCTCCACGCTGCGGCCCCTTCAGTCCCAGGTGCCGGTACGCCTTGAGTGTCAAGATTCGCCCGCGCGGCGTGCGGCCGATGAAGCCTTGCTGGAGAAGATAGGGCTCGACAATTTCCTCGAGCGCATCGCGCGGCTCGGACAGGGCCGCAGCCAGCGTCTCGATTCCAACCGGCCCGCCGTCGTAGTCCTTGACGATCGCCCCCAAATAGCGGTGATCGAGCGCGTCGAGGCCCGCCTCGTCGACCTCGAGCGCGCGCAAGGCCTTGTCTGCGACCCCGGCGTCGATCCTCTCGGCGCCGGCGACAGCGGCAAAGTCGCGCACGCGGCGCAAGAGGCGGCCGGCAATGCGCGGCGTGCCGCGCGCGCGCCGCGCGATCTCGAGCGCGCCGTCCGCGGCGAGCGGAGCCTTGAGGACGCGGGCGGCACGGCTCACGACCAGCACCAGCTCGTCGACATTGTAGAAATTCAAGCGCACCGGGATGCCGAAGCGGTCGCGCAGCGGCGTCGTCAAGAGGCCGAGGCGCGTCGTCGCCCCGACCAATGTGAACTTCGCAAGGTCGATGCGCACCGAGCGCGCGGCCGGGCCTTCGCCGATGATGAGATCGAGCTGGAAATCCTCGAGCGCCGGATAGAGAATCTCCTCGACCGCGGGCGCCAAGCGGTGGATCTCGTCGATGAAGAGAACGTCGCGATCCTCGAGGTTGGTGAGCAGGGCCGCGAGATCGCCGGCCTTGGCAATGACCGGCCCGGAGGTGGCGCGGAAGCCGACCCCCAGCTCCTTGGCCATGATCTGAGCCAAGGTCGTCTTGCCGAGCCCCGGTGGGCCGGCAAACAGCACGTGGTCGAGCGCGTCGCCGCGCGCCTTCGCCGCCTGGATAAAGACCTTGAGGTTGGACCGCGCCTGCTCCTGGCCGATGAACTCATCGAGCGATTGCGGGCGCATCGTCGCCTCGAAGGCGTCGGTCTCGCGCTTCGCTCCGGTGACGAGGCGATCGGTCATGCTTTGTTCCTGGCCCTGTTCGCGCCTCGCGTCAAGGCGGTCCATGACACTCGAGCGATGCGATGCAGAGCAACCCCGCATTCGGCACGGGATTGTGTGCAAACTAGTGTGGCGGTTCAGAAGTTCCCCTTAACCTCGCGGCTCGTGTCGTGAGGGAACTTCTGAACCAAAGCCACACTAGTAAGTTTATGGTTCTAGTGTCCCTTGTGAACCCGAAGTTCGCAAACGCGAGTGCCGCAAGGTGTGTGCGAACTTCGGGTTCGGGACACTAGGGATCAGCCTAGGCGATAGGGCAAGACACGGCCTCCCATGAGCATGGCCCGCCCCAAATCCGCGAAGCAGCCCGCGAAGCGGCGGACGAAAGCGCAGGCGCCGGGCAAGCGGTGGTCGCAGCACGTGACCGAGACCAGCGCCGCGCTGGACCTCGAGCGCGACGTCTTCACATCGGACGATCCGCGCGCGATCGCCCAGTCTCTGAAGCGCTCCGCCGAAAGAAGCCGGCGGCGCAAGAGCTCGCCCTATCGCTCGGCGATGTCGATGCTGGTGTTCTACATCAATCGCGCGGGCAAGAACCTTTCGAAGCGCCGGCTCGACATTCTCGAACAAGCCAAGGCCGAGCTCAGAAAAGCATTTGGCCGCGACCCGGGCTGAGGCGGGGCTCGGTCATCAAGAGACGCTGGCATCCCCTCAGGCGCCGCGCTTGATCTCTTGCACGGCCTCCTCGAGCGCCATGAGAAAGCGCGAGCGGTCCTGGCGCGTGAAGTCGGCGTTGAAGCCGCGGCTCTCGCCCGTCTCGCGCAAGTGGCGCGAGAGATCGCGCATGGCGAGCGCCATGCCGATGCCGGAGTCCGTGAACGGCTTCCCCGTCGGGCCGACGACGCGGGCCCCCTTTTTCAGACAGCGCGCGGCGAGCGCGATGTCGGCCGTGACCGCGATATCGCCGGGCCCGATGCGCCCGACGATCCAGTCGTCGGCCGCGTCGGGGCCATCGGCGACCACCACGCGGCGCGCGAGCGGGCTCTCGGCAAGCCGCATCCAGCTGTTCGCGACATAGTGGATCGTCGCTCCGTGCCGCTCCGCGACGCGCAGCGCCTCGTCCTTCACGGGGCAGGCATCGGCATCGACATAGATTTCCAAGGGCGCCGCCCGAATGGTTACGTCTTGCGGCCGAGTATGCCGCGCCCGAGCACAAACAGCAGCACCGGGGGCCCGATCGCCAGGAGTGCATAGAGGCCGGCGTGCCTGATGATCGCGGCTCGAAGCGCGACGACGGTCGCCGGATCGATGGCGGAGATGTCGAGCGGCACCTCGGGCCAGCTCGCAATGCAGAGATACGCCATCGCGCCGGCCCAAATGATCGACAAGACGAGCCACGTCTGAAACGACAATAGCCTACCCATCTCTATCTCCACCGCCGATCGCCCGTGACGGCGCAGGGCCGATCGCTGCCCATGACGGCTCGTCACGCATTGACTCGATCGCCACCCGCTTTTATGCTTATTCGTTCGTTCAAACTCAATAATTACAGAGAGGCGGTTTCATGTCCAAGCGTTTATTTATTTTCGCCGCCGGCATTTGTTTTGTTGGACCTGCGCACGTCAATGCACAATCTTTTGACTGTCGCACGAACACAGGCGCGGCGGAGCAAACGATATGCGCCAACGATGATCTAAGGGACTCGGATAATGAAATGGCGAGATTGTATTTCAGCATTGCCAATGATTCGACCGGCAGATACTACAAGCGGCTGAGAAACGGACAAAGAGAGTGGCTGCAGGACCGGGATGATTGCGGCGCGAATGCCCGGTGCCTGCGTCGGCTCTACAATGACAGGATTGAGGAGTTTCGCGAGATTCTCGGGGGTGAATAGCTCGGCCCAGAACTGCGCCGTGAACGACGACGGTACTGGAGCGCCGGGCCGCGTTTGTGCGCGCTCCTGTGCGGGTACGTGCGTCCGCCAGTCAATGGACTGACGCGATCAACCTCGGCCGAAGGCGCCCCGAGATGCGGCGCCAAGCAAAAGCGGCGCGCGCCAGGGGGAGCTAGCCCGACTTTCTCACAGGGTCACGGGCGGCACGGAGGCGAACTTGACGAGAGAGCAGGAGCGGCGCGCAGAGCGATGTTGCTCATCGGTCAAGCGTCGCGACGCGCTCTGTCGTCAAGTTCGCCCCGCCCTTCGGGTCGCATCCGGCGGGCCGACCGCGGCGTCGGACGGCTCAACCGTAAGCGATAGCTACGCTTTTCGCCGTCCTCCTGGCGGATCGGCGGCGCCGGATGCGATGACGCTCCGCGAGCCTGTGAGAAAGTCGGGCTAAGGCCATGACGCGCCGCATCTTTCTGAAGCATGGCCTCGGTCTTGCCGCCACTGGCCTCGTGACGCGGGCTCTCCCGCCGGCCTTGGCCTGGACCGGGACGGGCTCGCCGCGATCGGCGGCGGCACAAGACGGCGTCCCTCTCGAGCGCCTGCGAGCGGCCGTCGATGAGCAGTCGGCCGTCATCCTCAGGCCGGGCCAGGAGCAATTCGCGCGCTATCAACGATATGCCAGCTGCAATTCCTTGGTCGCGGCTTCTCCTAAAGCGCGCGTTCTCTGCAAGACGCCCCATGGCGTTGCCGCCACCATAAGATGGGCGCGCGAAAACAATGTACCGTTTTCAATTCGCGGCGGCGGACATTCGTTCGAGACCTTGTCCCAGAGCGACAGTGTCGTCATCGACATGCGGCTGATGACCGATATTCGCTTCGAGCCGGAGATGCGCCGCGTTTCGGTCGGCGGCGGAGCCCTGCTCGGCGAGATTTATGCCGCGCTTGCCGAAAAGCAGCAGACGCTGCCTGCCGGCTCGTGCCCGCAGGTCGGCATTGCTGGCCATGCATTGGGCGGGGGCTATGGATTGCTGGCCCGCCCATTTGGCCTCGCGTGCGACAGTCTCCTGTCGCTCGAGGTCGTGGACGCGCAAGGACAAACGTTGACGGCGAGCGCGGACGAGAACGCGGACCTCTTCTGGGCGTGCCGGGGCGGCGGCGGCGGCAGCTTCGGGGTGGTGACCCGTCTCGACTTTCAGACCCGGGCCTTGTCGAAGGCCCTCCGGTTCGCACTCGATTGGGATGGGGGCCGCCGGGGCATCCCGGCTCGCCAAGCGGTCGAGGTCATGGCCGCGTGGCAGGCCTGGGCGCCGTCGGCGCCGGACGAGATCACGTCGATCATAAGACTTCAGGGCGCGCCGGAAGGGGGGCTCGTGGTGCGCTGCATCGGCCTGTCCACGAAGCTGGATGCGGCTTGGCTCGCCGCGCAGCTCTCGCCTTTGCTCCGGACGAGGCCCGCACGCCGCTCCACGCCGCCAGCGGAAGGGTATGCCGCTCTCGCGCGGCGTTTCGCCGGCCCGCCCCATCGCCTGACCGGCGCGCTCGACGACCGGGAGTTCTTCAAGCCGCTGTTCATCAAGGCGAAATCCGACTATGTGACGGGCCCGATGAGCGAGCGCGGCATCGAAGCGCTGATGCAGGGGCTCGAGCAAGCGCGGATGGTCTCGGCCATCTGCGACGCCTATGGCGGCGCCATCGCCAGGCTCGCCCCCGATGCGACCGCCTTTGCGCACCGGGGCGCGGCGCGTTACGGAATTCTCTATTACGCGGAATGGAGCAACAACGCAGTTACCGCCGCCCGGCTGCGCGACTTGAGAGCGCTGCACGCGGCCATGAGACCTTATGTGTCGGGCGCCGCCTATG
>DATETZ010000137.1:0-4463 GCA_035283385.1 Hyphomicrobiaceae bacterium | reverse complement strand
CAGAAGTTCCTCATCACTCGCGTCTAGGTGGGGAAGGAACTTCTGAACCGCCACACTAGCAACTCATTGATTTCTAGTGTCCCGTAGCCGAAGTTCGCACACACTTTGCGGCCAGCGGGCATGCGAACTTCGGCTACCGGACACTAGAGTCCTTGCCCGTGCGCTCGACCCGTCCCGCGCCGTCACTCGGCCGCGCGAGCGTACCGCCGGCGGGACAAAGCGGTCTCCGACAACCGTCATTTTGCCGGTCATGTGTTGCAGCCTTGCCTTGTCTTGTTAACTAATTCGGGCGATGGTATCGGCCTCCGTTGTTTCGACTGCCTAGGGCTCGAACGCGCAGGCGATGCAGCCATGAAGCTTGTTCACCGGTGGATGCCCCTCCTGATGGGGCTGGCGATGCTGCTGCCGTCCGCGCCGCGCCAGGCGGGAGCGGACGACGTTCCGACGCCCGAAGAGTATGCCTCCCATGTCGGCGGCGATGCGCAGGTGCTGCCCCCCGGGGGGCTGAAGCTCGACGGCCAGTCGCAGGTGTGCGGACAGCGCCCGGTGGTGGTCGACAGTCAGCTCGACGATTACGGCGCCGCCTATCCGGGATTCCTGATCCTCAATCCGCGCCTGATGGCCAAGGTTTCGACCCCGGTGAAGCTCTGGATTTTTGCCCACGAGTGCGGCCACCAGTTCCGCGGCCCCGACGAGGAGACCGCCGACTGCTTCGCCGTGCAGCGCGGGCGGCGCCAGGGATGGCTTTCGTCTGGTGGGCTCGAGGAGGTCTGCAATTTCATTGCCCCCGCCAAGGGCGACAGCATGCATTTCTCGGGCTCGCACCGCTGCGAGTATATGCGCGAGTGCTTCGCCGATCCCAATATCCGCTAAGCCCATCCACTGCGTCGGCTCGGCCCACCCATCGGGCTCATTCCTTGTGCCCATCCGCCCGCCCCTGTGGTCCGGGACTTATCCCCTTCGGTTGCGCCTGCCTTAGACTGGAATGCCGCCCTCGGGCCGCGCCCATCGAGGCCGCTCTCCGATGCGTCTATCCGACTACACCAGGAGACTTCTCGGCCTCGCCGAGACGCTCCACCGCTGGATCGGCGCGCTCGGCGCGCTCGACCGGGGCCGGCGCGAGCGGGTCGCGCGCTACGCCGATCAAGTCGCCGACACCTTGGCCCGCGCCGCCTGCGCTCTTTTGACGCTCGAGGCCGACCCCGGCAATGCCGCCGCCGCGCGCCGGGCGGTGCGCGAGTTCGGCCGCATCACCGGCTATGTCGAAACCATGGTCGCGGTGCTGCGCTCCCATCTTGACGGGCGAAAGCTCGCTGGCGTTAAAAGGCGGCTCGAGCAGCTCGGCTCCGGCGCCGTGAAGGACCGGCTCGCGGCATCCAAGGCCAAGGGCCAAGTCGACCGGCTGATCGCCGCCGAAGGCTATGTCCGCGCTCTCGCCGACGGCTTGAGAGCCTGAGTCGTACGCTCACGAGGAACCGATGCAGAAATTCACCAAGCTTACCGGCGTCGCCGCGGCCTTGCCGATGCGCAACGTCGACACCGACATGATCATCCCCAAGCAGTTCCTGAAAACAATTCTGCGCACCGGGCTCGGCCGCTCGCTGTTCTACGAGCTGCGCTTCGACCAGGCGGGCAAGGAGATCCCCGAGTTCGTGCTCAACAAGGCGGCCTATCGCAAGGCCCAAATCCTGATCACGGGCGAGAACTTCGGCTGCGGCTCCTCGCGCGAGCACGCGCCGTGGGCGCTGTTGGACTTCGGCATCCGCTGCCTGATCGCGCCCGGTTTCGCCGACATCTTCTACAACAACTGCTTCCAGAACGGCATCCTGCCGATCACGCTCGCGCAATCCGAGATCGACAAGCTCCTCGACGACGCCGCCCGGGGATCGAACGCGACCCTCACCGTCGACCTCGAGGCGCAGGAGATCCGCGGACCCGACGGCGGCGTGATCGCCTTCGACATCGACCCGTTCCGCAAGCACTGCCTGCTCAATGGACTCGACAACATCGCGCTCACCCTCGAGAAGGAAAAGTCGATCGCGGCCTTCGAGGAGCGCGACGCCGCCGCCCGGCCCTGGTGCTAAGTATCTCTGTTCCGGTCGTGACAAGCGTACGCGGGTGGAGCTAGCGCGGCTCGCGAGAGCGCACAATGCGAAGCTGCGGGCGCGGGCGCTTATCGTCGAGCGCCTCGGCGCCAACGTTGGCGACGACCAGGCGCGGCTTCGGGCGCTCGCCGGTGCGGTCGAAGTGCAGCATGGCCTTGACCGCCGAAACGTGGCCCGCAGGGATGAAGCGCAAGGTGTCAAGGCTTGGCTGGCTGTATTTCATGACACGGCTCCTGGCGAAGCCCGCTTATAACAAGCCGCGAGCGCGGCGCGTGTTCCGCCGGAAACCCGGCACCGGGAGGCGGGGACGATCTTGCCCTCGACCCGCACCCATGGTTTCGGGCACGTTAATGCGTGCTCGCACCAATCATGCCGGCCGAGGTATTCCAATACGAGGCGGCCGGTATTCAGGGAGACGGACGATGGCCAAGGCGATCCATATGATGGTGCGCGTGATGGACGAAGCGCGCTCGGTCGATTTCTACCGCAAGGTCCTGGGCCTCGAGGTCTCCGACCGCAGGGAGTGGCCCGATTTCACGCTGATCTACCTGCGCAATCCGGAGGCCGACTTCGAGCTCGAGCTCACCGTCAACAAGGGCCGCACCGAGCCCTACGCGCTCGGCACCGGCTACGGCCATGTGGCATTCGCCGTCGACAATCTCGAGGCCGAGAGGGCGCGCATCGCCGGGCTCGGGTTTGCGCCGAAGGACGTGAAGGAGATGACCCACGACGGCAAGCCGTTCGGCCGCTTCTTCTTCATCGAGGACCCGGACGGCTACAAGATCGAGGTGCTCGAAAGGGCCGGCCGCTTCCGCTGACCGCCGAGCCGGCGCGGGCATACAACTCGAGATCAAACCATTTGAGCGCAAGCCTCGCGACAGCTCGATCATCTAAGTCCCTGTGATAGCGCATCGTTTCGTGCCTCGGCATCATATGGTGCGCCGGCCGGCGCACCATATGATGCCTCTCCCCGCAGCGTCTCGTGCCGGTGGCATCTGATGTCGCAACAGAAACTGCATCGTTTGGTGCCGTCGGCCTGCGCCGATACATGCCGGGCCTTGGCGAGCTCCGTTGAGAGAGGCCCATGCCAGTTGATCGGCCACCGGATGGCGCTGACACAGCGAAGGCGCCCATCGAGCGTCTCGTGCCAGTGGCGGCTGCCGTTGCAGCCGAGGCGCACCATCATCTGCCAGGGCCCGCAACATCCCGTGCCGTGCCGTCTCGGACGACGGCCGGGGAGGCCAAGAAAGGCGGCGCCTGCCCGCATACGCAGAGCCCGTGCCCCGCGTTGCAGCTGCTCATCGGCCGCACGCAGATCGAGGGCGAGGGCCCCCTGGCGTGGGCCTCGCGCATCTCTCCCTGCGGGTCGTGCCGCGTCTCCATGAAGGCCCAGCGTTCCCGGCTCAAGGGGCTTCGCCTGGGGCATCGCGAGCGCGAGATCCTGCTCGCCGCCGCCGCTCACGACATGCTCGTCGTCACCTCGCCTGGCATGGCGCGCTCGGCCAGCACGGCACGCCGGCGCGCCGCGCAGACGCTGGCGCGGGCGGGGCTCGTGATGTCGGTCGAGCGCGAGAGGACGGAGCCTGAGCGCAGCGCAGCGGCGCAGGCCCGTGCCGCGATCTCGCTTACGGCCCTCGGCCGCTATGTCGTCGCCGCTTATGGACGCTTCATCGTGGTGGCCGGCAAACCGGTCCGCTGGAACCGCCCCTTGGCCAGGGTGCCGCTGCCGGGGCGCGAGCCCGCGACGCTCCTCGACGAAGCCCTCGAGCTCGCGCGCGCCGAGCTCAGAGCCACCCTCGACGAGCTGAAGCGCGTCCTCTTGGCCGCGGTCGAGCGACCCATTCGCGATCCCGCCATGCTCGATGCCGTGACGCGCCACCTCGAGCGCAAGGCACACGGCTTGAAAGAGTTGCTCGAGCCGCGCGCCCCTTGAGCCATCGCTGCGCGCCGGGCGGCCGAGCTAGCGGCTACTGCAGGAGTTTCAGGAGCGCCTGCCCCTCCTTCGTCTCAAGCTCCTTGGCATCGAGGGTCCCATCGTCATCGGGAGAAGCAGGCTTGAACCGCGTTTCGACGAGAGAGAGGTACTCCTCCTTCGTGAGCGTGCCCTTCGTCTTCCAAAACATAAAGCGATGACCGGAAGGAGTCAGCGGATCAACCACGGCGACCCGCCCGCCCAGTTCCTCATTGGTGAGAATACCATTGTGATCGCCGTCTATCTTGACGATCACCGCTGCAGCCGCAAACTTGGCCTCGGTGAGATTGATGGTTCCGTCCTTGCCCGTGTCGACCGCTTTCATCGCGTCCGCGGTGCTCGACTGTGCCGATGCAGACGAGCCTTCGAACATGATCCCGGCGCCG